>NZ_JAFGYZ010000012.1:0-230212 GCF_017491585.1 Pseudomonas sp. 58(2021) | reverse complement strand
TGACGGCCCCGTCGAGGATCTCCACCTGCTGGCCCTTGCTGGCGGTGCCTGTCAGTTTCACGGTTGTGTCGACGGTGGTGCCGCCATCTGGAATCACGGTGCCTTTGGAATCCTGGGCATTGGTGATAGTGGGTGGAACAGCTGCTATCACCGTAAAGGCACGGATCAGGCTGGAAACCGGGTCCGCTGGATATAGAGCGTGGGCTGTAATGTGATAATCCTTGATCTGGAGGTTGAGCAGGGGCTTGCGCCAGACGCCATCGGCATCAACATCAGCATTGCCGTGCGAGGTCGAGCCATCGAAAATCTCGACCGTCTCATCTCGGGTCGCAGAGCCTTCGACAGTTACCTGCTCAAAGAAAGTCTCGCCACCCTCTGTAACCTCCCCATTGGCGTCAGTCACATGGGTGATCTTCGGCGTCAGCCAGTCGTATCGGGTTCTGATCGTAAGCGGCAATCCCGGGAGCTCAATTGCATCGACTTCTTGAACGCTGCCATCAAACGAGACTTTGCAAATCACGTTTGCCGGTGTGGAATGCCCCAGCTTCATTAACTCACTTCGAAGCAGCACTTCATTCAGCCCGCTGCTGAATTGCGCGGGAGTGATTTCCACGCCATCGAGCATCCGGATGATGTAGTCGCTGCCTACCGTTGTCTTGCCTTCCAGCCTCAACCAGAGGCGTTGCTTGAGCGCAATGTAAGGCCACTTGGCAACGAGCGTTGTGGCATTCCCATTGAACGTCATCAGATCCAGGACCCGGTTATCGTCTGACTCAGGTACTTGAGGGCGAGGCAGATCGTTTTCGGGGGTCATCGAAGCCCGTGACTCTCAGGCCCAGCGACTCCGATTCTGTCTCGTGGCCATAGCGGCGCACGAAGTACTTCACGTCCACGTTTTTGTTGATGTTGGGGCCGATAACCGTTGAGGCCAGATGAAAGTCCACACTGCCACTGCTGTGTCCGGGAAGTTCAGGAACTGTTGGTGTGCCGGCACCGGGGGTCCCGACCCAGAGCAGGCGAATGGTGTCGAGGGCCGGGTCCATACTGTCGTAGCTGACTTTGATGTCCACACCGTTCAACCCGTCCATGGGTTTGAGTACGGCGTTCGGTGCCTGTTTGACTTGTGGCGCTGGCAATTCACCTACCAGCGACCCGATCAGCAGATTGAGTGCGGCGGAGTGACTGTATAAACCTGTGGACGCGTGCTTGAGCGAGTAACGCACTCTGACGTACTGCCCGATACTGATCGTGACGAAGTTCGCGGGCACTCGAAAACGCAGCGGTTTACCGGCGCTCAGCGAAGTGATCGGCACCCAGTCGCTGATGCTGCCGAATGGATGGGTCGCTTGCCAGTACCAGGTCACGATGTCGTCTTTTTGGGTCGGTGGATTTTCGATATAGATGTGGACGACATCGAAGACTTTGGAAGGGTCGAGCACATCGGGGTTTTTGTCGGCTTCCTCCACCTCGGGCCTGGGCAGTGTCGCGGTGACGGCTTGCACCTTGACCAGCAGATGCTCTGAATCACTGACGCCATAGAGCTCCGGCTTGTCATTGAACACGGTGTACCAAAGATCGAGTTTGCCCTTGTCGAGCACGCTGATGTGCTCTTTGTCGACGTAAGCAGTGAAAAAGCCTTCTTTTGCCTCATTGTCACTGACGGTGTGAGTGAACTCATGGACATAGGGCTGACCGTTGGACTTTTCACCTATCCAGTGACCGGCGACCAGATCGCCATTGGCAATGGTCAAGTACTTGATCCGTACCGTGGCGTAGGATCTGTCCGACTCGAGTATGTCGCCCAGCAACCCGTCAATCGTCGGTGCGTCTGGCATCGAAACGTCACCCACCACGTCGGCGAATTCGCGTTTGGAGGATAACGGCGGACTTGCGTCCGCTTTCGTCAGCACGTAGGAGGCATCAGCCCGGCCCATGGCGATGGCGCGGACTTGCGCGTACGGCACCTTGAATTCCATGACACTCGGAATGTTTTCCACCGATTTGGTTTCGGTGTGAATCAACGGCTTGCCAGTGAAAGGGGTGCCAATCCAGGTCATTTTCACTGAGTCGTTCAGCGCGAAATCCGAGCCCTGGATATGGACCTGGACCGTGACGTCCTCCTTGTTCAAGTTGATGATCGTGATGATCCCATTAACCGATTGCTTGATGATCGGTGCAGCCAGACGCCAGGCGCCGGCGTCCACGGCGATTTGTGTGCGTTTGGAGTGCCGGGAAGACCAGTTCCATAGTTCATCGTGAGGGTCGTACTTGATTTCCAGTGCCGCGCTGTCGCCACCGGCCAGAATGTCTTCCTGTTTGGCGACGATCACGATGGGTTCCTTGCCCTCTGCCTGAGCTTGCGTGACGAGAAGAGGTGTCAGGGTATGACTGCCCCAGCGCATCAGAATCCTGTCTCGCACCCTGATTTCCGGGTAAGCAGGAACCGTCAGGGGAACCCCTTTTTTTGCCCAATCCGCGTCGATCAATCCCTGATCGATGATTTCCTGCGGCAGTTGCGCGATGCGCAGTTCGGAGTGCCCGATGGGTAGATGAGGTTCCCTGTCTCGGCCACCGGGTCTGGTGAGTTTGACAAAAAACAGCGACACCACAGAGGGATCGTCCGGCGTGGTGGCGCCGAATCGGGTCAACTCATAAAAGCATTCATGCTGACCGGGAGTGAACAACTCCTTGGGCAGGTAAAAGAACAGGTGTTTGTCTTTCTCTCCCGGTTCAACCTTTCGTGTGAGCACCGGAACGCCGTCCCAATGAATAACACTTTCATCACCCTCCAGCATGTCGAGGTACGCCACAATCACGCTCAGCACACCGCTGTCACTTCCCGACACCACCTCAATATTGATCCCGCCATCCACGCCCTCGACTGGTGTGACTGCGCCGCTGATCTGCATGGGCCGAAGCGCCAGGGTGACGGGCTGGTCGAGATCAGGAAACAAAAGCGGACTGTGGGTGAGCATGACGAAACTCCTGAAAGAGTACGCATTGGGATCGCAGACGGTTTTTTATTGAACCTGAGGGAAGGAGGGAGAGGTACTGTCAGATCTGACAGGGGCAGGCTGGTTTGCGACGAGCGGTCCGGGCTCACGGTGTTTCCCGCCAACAAGTTGGTCTTGCGGATCGAATTCGAACCCGTGGCCATGCGCAGCGCAGTGTCAGAGGATAAGCCGCAGGAGCTGACAACTCCTTGAGGATCAGACCCTGCGGCTTTGAAAAGTTGAGCGTTGAGCGGTTTCCGGATCGGTGGCGGCCTGGCTGACACTGCCGAGCAGCGCCAATGCGAGCAACAGACATCTGATTCGCAACGTGCTTTGCATGGCGATCTCCACAAGTTTTTGGTCGCCGTCGCTCAAGTCTGGGAGACCCCCAGGACCTGCCAGAACGAGGCCGTGTCCTGGCTGGTGGCGTTGTCATTGACCGAAGAGCCGTTGAGGTCGTATGTCCAGGCGGTGTCGGCGCCCAGTACGTCGGCGGTCCACACCGGGTAGTTCAGCCACTCGAGGAAATCCGCGACAGGGCCGCTGTCGGGGAAATAAAGCGTCCACAGCCGTTTCGACTGGGCGAGGGTGATCGGTTGCAGCTTTGCAGCGGTACAAATTCTGGTCATGCCCTCCCAATCCGCGCTGGCACTCAGGAAGTGCACCTCCTGAATACCCTTGACAGTGAGGGGGTACTCGCGACTCTGGTTCTGGCTGTCGGTCGCGCGGATCCTGCAGGCGCCGTTGCGCAGGGCGGTGATCTCGCCCGATCGTGCATCGGCACTGGCAATCAGTGGATCGGTGCTGTCGTAGGTGTAGGGAGCCTGGCCCCAAGTGGCTTTACGGGTCATGCGCGCCGCTGGGGGAGGGGCAAGTGGCGGCTTGTCGACGGAGACGACGTAGTTTTCAGTGCTCAGATCCAGTGTGGCGTCGGCGTCGAAACCCGTCTGCAATTTCAGATCCAGGATGTCCGATGGTTCACGAGTGCTTTGGTGCAGCTGTACTTCGTAGCGAATCGGTACGATGTCATTTTCGTCGGCAACAAATTCCGAAGCGTCAACCTTGAACACGACATCATTGCCGACTGCGCCGGCGCTGATCGGCAGGTCATCGGTATAGGTATCACCGACGAACAAGAAAACGTGATCGCGGAACTTCATTGGCACCCAGGGCTTTATTCTGACGGTCGCCCCTCCGGGGGGAAGCGTTTGCGGATCCAGAATGTCGAGAGGCGCGTCGTCTACAGTTGGCGCCCGCAGATTGTTGTTGGTCTGGCTCATGTCACCCTCCGCTCAAGTCAAATAGGCGGCGCTCGGGCGAGCGCCGCACAGCAAGTCACCGTCGATGGGTGTCAGGGGGTATTGAGCCTGGCCAAACGGCTGGCCTTGAGCGCCAGACCGCGGGTGGCCGCATTGGCGTAGTACGATACCTGGCCTTTGAGCCGGTCTTGAGCGGCACTGCTGTCGCCGCCGGCGAGTGCATTGCCCCAGGTCACCACTTCGCCGTCGGAAGTGAGCGCCGTAAAAGCATGACGGTTGGCGTAGATCGCGGTGACGTTGACCAGTTTGGCGGTGACGGGCGTGGTATCTCCGCCGAGCAATGGGTCTCCCCAGGCCACCACGGTTCCATTTCTGCACACTGCAGCGAACGCTCCAGCGGTGGCGGCCAGTTGAACAAGATCGTCCCTGCCGGCGATCGGGTCAGGTATCAGGCCACCCGAATTGGCCTCGGGCCATCCGACGACGTGACCACTTTCTCGAAGTGCTGCAAACGCATTCGAACTGGCGACAACTGAGATGATATCCGTCAGGGAGCGGATTTCCGCAGGTATTGTCCCGCCATACCCTGCGGGCCCCCAGCCCGCAATTTGTCCGGTATCGAGCATGATGACAAAGGCTTGAGCATTCGCGCAGGCCAGTGTCTCGATGTTGGTCAGGCCGGCGACATCGTCGGATACGGTTCCGCCTTTCGCGGGATCGCCCCAGGCGACCACGGCGCCGTTTTCCCGAAGTGCGGCGAAAGCGAAGCCGTTGCCGATCACGTGTTTGATGTCGGTAAGGCTGGCAATCTCTGGAGGAACAACGCCGCCAAACCCCGCTCCACCTCCCCACGCCATCACCTGGCCGGTTACTCTGAGAACAGCGAAAGCATCTCCGGCTGGCGCCAGTTCGACTGCATCTGTCAAGGCCAGGATTTCGTCAGTCAGGTTTCCGCCTTTGGCAGCGCTGCCCCAGGCATGGACTGTTCCATTGGTTTTTATGCCCGCAATAGCCACGCTGTTGCCGGCGAGCACTTTGAAGTCCGTAGGAACCACCGCGCCCATTTCTCCACCCTGACCTGCAGTTCCGGGCCATGCCACGGTGAAGTTGTTGGTGCGAATCACCGCGTAGGAGCTGCCAGAACAAGCAATCCGGGCAATATCGGTGAAGGTCTGAAAGGTTGGCGGGATTTTCTGACCATTCAATGGGTTACCCCAGGCTGCCAGATTGTTCCTGTCCCGCAGCGCCACGAATGCCCCGTCATTGGCGGGAGTGCCCGGGCCACCGGTGCCAAATATGTTCACTCTGTTCAGGGTGACCTGGTCGTCGCTGGTGCGAACTTGCAAGGGGGCATAAGGGTCGGTATCAACCCAGATCTTCGCTTTCGTCCAGGTGCTGTCTTCAGCATATTTCCACTCTGCCTCTACCCGTTGCCGGGTGTCTGCGTTGAAGGCGGATATGAGCCAGCTGGAGCTGGTCTCCCGATAAATCCCCTTGTTGTAGCGGGCTCCCATGACTTGCAACTTGCCACTGCCAATCACCTTGCGCACATCGTAAACCGTCGGGTTGGAGGGGCCATCGGTTCCGCCGGCCTGGCGTTTGATTTTGTAGCTCAAGGCGATGTCCCTGCCTTCGTTGGCGTTGATCACGCTATGCGGCACCTTGATCACTGACAGCTCTTTGTCGGCCTGCCCGGACGTCACTGTATGCGAATACGTGGTGGTGGTTTGACCCTCTACCGTTACCGTGATTTCGTCGTCTGTCTTCAGCAGGGCGGTTGCCGGTATCACCACGGTTGCGCCGTTCGGGTGAACATCATCGGGATTCAACTGATCCTTTTGCGGTCCGGTCGCTTCTCTGAAAGTGGCGTCTGGCGGTGTGAACTCCGTCGCCTCCACTCTCAGAGGATAATCCTCCCCCGGGGTTTGGCCACCCTCGAACAGTGCCACGTAATAACTGATCACCACATTCTTGTTCAGGCAGGCCCGCACGATGGCATGGTCAACCGTAAACTCAACGGGTTTGCCCTTGTTGTTTCCGCTGATGGCTTTGTCGTCCTTGTGCACTGTCACGTTGTCCGTCGTGGCCCACTCCATATAGAAATGATCGCCGGTGTTCTCTTGCCGGTTGGCGGCAATTTCGACGGTAGCCCCGTTCGGGACTTTGGATGGATCCAGTATGCCGTCAATGGCTTGCAGTACCTTGGCTGGATCCAGCAGTTGTTGGTCTGCCTTGCCGACGACGAAGGTCAGGGGATCGGAATAGCTGGTGATGTCGGTTTCGTTGCGCAAGATCCGGTAAGTGGCCGTCACTTTTTTTCCGCGGTTGGGCTCAATGTGCTCTGCTACGAATTTGGCATCCAGTGTGAAGTTAACGTCCTTGTCGGCCGAGAGGGCGTTCAGGACGACGAAGTCTTCCTTCTTGCCTGTGACCTCGGCATCCCACGTATAGGTCACTGTGTCGCCAGACTTGCTTGGCGTACCGGTGGGTCTTGGCGCAGTGAATTTACTGGCGCCTGCGGGCAAATCGCCGGGTTCGAGTTCACCATTCTGCTCTCCCAGAACGATGGGCTTGACCAGTTCAAACTGCGGTTCGCCGACATTCACGGAGGCAGCAGGCCGGGAACGGCGCCTGATGATTTCACCGCCTTTGTCCATCAGCAGTGTGTAGGACGCGACGACTTTTCCGCCTTTGAGGGTGTGAATGTGTAAGCCGTCGACAGTGATGACAAAACCTTTTGGGTTGTTCACCTCGGACGGATCCGGGAAATACCAGTCATCTTCGAAGCTGGGATCATAGGGTTTGCCATCGGGACGTGTGCCGAACCATTTGATTTCGATTGCCATACCGACTTCAATGTCCGGGTTGTGCGGGATTCGCAAAGGGGTACTCGCGAGGTCGTCGGGAATCGCACCGTTTTGTGCATCGTCGAGAATCGGGGCGGCCAGTTGATCGGCTTCGCCCACAATCTGCACGAACTGGCCTTTGGATCGAAGCGGATCGGTGCTGCCATCGCGTTTCAGCTGGTAAGAGAAAGTGGCTTGGGTTTTTGCCAGCTTTCGCGCATCCGGGGTCTGGATTACCAACTCGTAGGCGTGTGGCACGTTGTCGATCTTCTTCAAGGGCGCCACGGCTTCGATCGGATCGCCCTCTACCGTGGTGCCGCGCATCTTCAGTTCGATGTCGTCGTCAAGCTTGAATTCTGGGACTCTGGCCACCACTTGAACGATGACGTTGTCGTCACCCAGTGTCTCAAGATCAAGCACGTTGTTGATGGCCCGGTCGACAATAGGCGCGGGCAGAAGATCTGTGCTCAACGAGACTACGATCCGGGTTTCCGTGCTCCAGTCTTCTGCAACGTTTTTCGCTATGTCCGTCACAATGAAGGCCACACCAAGGCCCTTTTTATCGCTGTCGCCGGCGCATTCGATGATTGCTTTATCCACCACGATTTCGATTGGGTTGTTGTCGGGGTCATTGATCTGCTCGGCGGTCAGCGGTGCGGATTTTTTGGGATAACCGCCCCAGGTAATCTCCGCAATATCGCCGACGGCGGCATTGGGGTAAGGCGGGGCGGTGCCGGACTTGGAACGGATGATGATCGGCACACCCGCCTCTGCTATGTCCTTATCCACGACACCGTTGACGATTTTCGGATCGATATGCATAAACAGCTCAGAGTGGCCGGGGCCTGGCAACGTATCTTGCCCCCCCGGAATCTCGAGTTTTTCGTATATATTGGTCGGCGGAGTCTGGGTTTCCCACGCTTGATTGAGTCGTTTGACTCGGTAATTCAGGGTATGCGAGCCGGTCTTGGCGTGCCGGGGGGGGACGAACAGCGTTACGCGCTGGTCCACCTCGGCGGCATCCCTGATGGTGGTCTGAGCAACGACATTGCCATCCTTCAACAGTTCGACGTCGTCACCGATGCCCATCTGGTTCCATGGCCAGATGTAAGTCTGCAGTCCTTGTTCGGGGTGTACCCCCATCGCCGCGGCCCGATTGATCGCCCACTCACCGGAAGGCAGTGGTTCGGGTTGTTTGTCGGGGATTTCCAGCTCGGCAAGCGCCAGCGTGGGAACTCTTTTCGCAGGTTTTTTCAACATGGCGGACACTCCTGTCGAGGGATGGGCGACGGAGTGATTTAAGGATTGAAGTCGATCGCTTGGCTACTGTCAGATCTGACAGGTGAGCAGGGTTTTTCGACGAACGGATGCTGAGCGCTCAGCGCTTGTGCAGGGTTTTCTGTCGCAGAATGTAGACCGTCACCAGCACCGCACTGGTCAGCATGAACCCCCGCGCCCACGGCAGTGGCACCAGATAGCAGGAAAACAGAATGCTTGGCCACATCAGCCCGATCGCGTAGACCTTGCCCTTGAGCGGAATGCCATTGCCATCAAGATAATCGCGGATCCATGGCCCGAGTCGGGGATGCTCGACAAGCCACTGATAGAAACGCGGGGAGCTGCGGGCAAAGCACGCGGCTGCCAGCAGCAGGAAGGGAGTAGTGGGGAGAACAGGCAGGAAAATCCCGATCACCCCCAATGCCACGCTCAGCCAGCCAATGGCCAGCAGGATGTAGCGCACCATCAGGGGGCGGTTGCCTATGGGGTTGTCCATAGGCCGGATCTTAGTGGTGACGTGGCTTGAGGATCGCCGGTTTTTCGTCGGGCGCCTGGCACAGCAGGTACAGCGCGGTCAGGGCTTCCGGGATCTGCACGATCATGTCGTCCATCAGGTTGGCATCCTTGGCGATGTCTTCGAACTCGGGCTGTTCGTCGAACAGGCCCGAACCGACCATGATCGGCAGGAGCATTTCGCTGACTTCTTCTTCGGCGGTTTCGAACCAGGCCGCTTCGCGCAGGAACACGCCTTCCATGAAGCCGATGCACCAGCCGCGCAGTTCGGAATCGTCCGGGTCGTCGCCCAGGTCCAGATCGCAGGGCAGCTCGAATTCTTCATCGGAGGCCAGTTGGCGGGCGATGTGGGCCTTGAGGCCGATCAGTGTGGCTTCGATCTCTTCGCGCTGGGCTTCGCTGCTGTAATGCGGCTCTTCGGCGAACAGGGCGTCGATCCACTCACGATCGGGGACCACGTCAGCGCAGATCGACAGCGCAGTCAGGTAACCGTGAGCGGCCACGTAGTCCAGCGCCTCTTCATGCAGCTCGTCGGCGTCGAGGAAGACTTGCAGGCGGGTTAGTTGCTCGGCGAAGGACATTAAAGGGCTACCTTGGGGGAATAAACAATGCGGGAATTCTAGGCCTTCTTGAGCCCTCAAGCCAGCCGCACGGCAGATTTGCCCGCACAAGCTTCTTATCGGCGGTGCCCTTTGCCGGGGAGGGCTCGGGTATACTGCCGCGCTTTGCGATCCCTGCCGGTGTCGCGGCTGAATCTGTACGGCGTCATGCAATGCGCCCTTACGTTTTGTTTAAAGCAGCCTCGGCTGACTTGAACCAGCCTGTGCAGGGATGTTTCGGTGGATTTTTGGAGTTTTTATGCTCGAACAGGCTCAACGCGTCCTCAAGGACATCTTCGGCTACGACAGTTTCCGTGGCCGTCAGGGTGCAATCATTGAGCGCGTGGCCAGTGGCGGTGATGCCCTTGTCCTGATGCCGACCGGCGGCGGCAAGTCCCTGTGCTTCCAGGTGCCGGCGCTGCTGCGCGACGGCCTGGCGGTGGTGGTGTCGCCGCTGATCGCGCTGATGGACGATCAGGTCGCCACCCTCGAAGAGCTGGGCGTGGCGGCCGCCGCGTTGAACTCCACATTAAGCGCCGAACAACAGCGCGACCTCGCCAACCGGATCAAGCGCGGCGAAGTGAAGATGCTGTATCTGGCGCCCGAGCGTCTGGTGCAGCCGCGCATGCTGTCGTTCCTGCAAGGCTTGAACATCGCCCTGTTCGCCATCGACGAAGCGCACTGCGTGTCGCAATGGGGCCATGACTTCCGCCCTGAATATCTGCAACTGGGGCAGTTGGCGGAAATGTTCCCCGACGTGCCGCGCATCGCCCTGACCGCCACCGCCGACAAGCGTACCCGCGAAGAAATCGTCACTCGCCTGCATTTGCAGAACGCCGAACGTTTTCTCTCGAGCTTCGACCGGCCGAACATCTTCTACCGCATCGTGCCCAAGGAGCAGCCGCGCAAGCAGTTGCTGGCGTTCCTTGCCGAGCGGCGCAGCGACGCCGGCATCGTCTACTGCCTGTCGCGCAAGAAGGTGGAGGAGGTGGCCGCGTTTCTCACCGAGCAGGGTTTCCCGGCGCTGCCGTACCACGCCGGTCTGCCCAACGATCTGCGCGCCTATCACCAGAAGCGCTTCCTCAACGAGGAAGGCCTGATCATGGTCGCCACCGTGGCGTTCGGCATGGGCATCGATAAACCCAACGTGCGTTTCGTCGCTCATCTCGACCTGCCGAAATCCCTTGAAGCCTATTACCAGGAAACCGGACGCGGTGGCCGCGACGGTCTGCCGGCGGACGCGTGGATGGCCTACGGGCTGCAAGACGTGGTGATGCTCAAGCAGATGCTGCAGAACTCCGAGGGCGACGAGCGCCACAAACGTCTGGAGCAGCACAAGCTCGACGCCATGCTCTCGCTCTGCGAAGAAACCCGCTGCCGCCGGCAGGCGTTGCTGGCGTACTTCGACGAAGACATGCCCGAGCCGTGCGGCCACTGCGACAACTGCATCGACGGCGTGCAGACCTGGGACGCCACCGAGCCTGCGCGTCAGGCGCTGTCGGCGATCTATCGCACCGGCCAGCGTTACGGCGTCGGCCATCTGGTGGACGTGCTGCTGGGCAAGGACAACGAAAAGGTCCGCAGCTTCGGCCACCAGCACCTGTCGGTGTACGGCGTCGGCAAGGCGCTGAATGAGAGCGAATGGCGCTCGCTGTTCCGCCAGTTGGTGGCCCGTGGTCTGGCGGATGTCGATCATGAAGGCTATGGCGGCCTGCGATTGAGCGATACCTGCCGGCCTTTGCTCAAGGGCGAAGTGACCCTTGAACTGCGCCGCGACCTCAAACCACAAATCACCGCCAAGAGCGGCAGCAAGAGCCAGGCCAGTCAACTGGTGCGTGGTGAAGAGCGCGAACAGTGGGAAGCCTTGCGCGCCCTGCGGCGCAAACTGGCGGAAGAACACGGTGTGCCGCCATACGTCATCTTCCCCGACTCGACCCTGCTGGAAATGCTCCGCAGCCAGCCGACCTCGCTGGCGGACATGGCCCGGGTCAGCGGCGTCGGTGCGCGCAAGCTGGAGCGTTACGGCGAGGCCTTCCTCGAAGTGCTCGGCGGCGAGGCCGAGGCGCCGAAAGTGGTGGCCGACGTGCGCCACGAGCTGATCACGCTGGCCCGCGCCGGCATGACGCCGTTGCAGATCTCCGGTCAGTTGCAGTGCTCGGAAAAGAACGTCTACACCATGCTCGCCGAAGCCATCGGCAAGCAGCAGCTGTCGCTGGAGCAGGCGCTGGATCTGCCGGAAGACCTGATGGGCGAAGTCCAGGATGCATTCCTCGACGGCGAAGGCGAGTTACCGTCGGTCGCCGAAGTGGCTGAGCTGTTTGCCGGTCGTGTACCGGAAGGTGTGCTGTATTGTGTAAGGGCTGCGTTGCAATCGGAATTCGAAATGTGAGCCTGGGCTTACACAAACCGTTATACAGATGTAACGATTCAGTACAGGGCGGCTCTTGCCTATAGCCAAATGTCATGCTTAGCTGACTAATAATTAGTTTTTCTCTATTTCTTCAGCCTAACCATGAGTGTTTTATGCCGTTAACCGATCAACACCGCTTTGGCATGCAACTGGCCCAGATGTCCCGTGGCTGGCGTGCCGAACTGGATCGCCGGCTGGCCGGCCTGGGTTTGTCCCAGGCACGCTGGCTGGTGCTGCTGCATCTGGCGCGTTTCGAAGAGGCGCCGACCCAACGGGAGCTGGCGCAAAGCGTCGGCGTCGAAGGGCCGACCCTTGCCCGCCTGCTCGATAGTCTGGAAAGCCAGGGCCTGGTGCAACGCCAGTCCGTGATGGAAGACCGTCGGGCAAAGAAAATTGTGCTGTGTGCTCCGGCCCGCCCGCTGATCGAGCAGATCGAAACCATCGCCACGCAACTGCGCAAGGAGTTGTTCGAGGGCATCGATGAGGCTGACATGAAGGTGTGCATGCGGGTTCACGGGCACATTCTGGCCAACCTGGAAAAATCTTGAGGCACAACGACGTGCCGTTTTTTTGAGGGATCGTGCTGGGCAGACTATAAGAACTACTGGGCAATATCGTGTTCGTACCGGATGTGCGAACCCATAGAAGTCGGTTTTGCTTATTTAAGGGATGCTCATGCTCGACAGTCGGCACGTAATACTGCGTTGCGCCCATTCGCTGCTGGTGGCCGGTGTTCTCACCTGGTCCACGGCATCACTGGCGCTGGGTCTCGGTGATATCACCGTGCATTCAGCGCTCAATCAACCGCTCAAGGCCGATATCGCCCTGGTGGACGCCGCAGGGCTCAGCGCAGGCGAGCTCTCGGCCAGTCTGGCCTCGGCGGACGAATTCGGCCGTGCCGGGGTCGAACGGGTGTTCTTTCTCAACGACCTCAAGTTCACTCCGATCCTGCATGGCAATCGCAACCTGATCCGGGTGACATCGACCAAACCGGTCAACGAACCTTTCCTGAATTTCCTGGTGCAGCTCAATCAGCCCAACGGCCATGTGTTGCGCGAATACACGGTGCTGATCGATCCGCCGGGGTCGCCGGGCATCGTGCCGGCCACCGACGAACCTGATGTCCATGCGCAATCTTCGGAGTTTCCAACGCCCGAGGTGCCCGCTGCCACTACCCGGAGCAAGCCTGCTGCAGCACCGGTAGCGCCGGCGCCTCAAACGACTGCGGCCAGCGACGCGCAAGCGGAACAGCTGGCGGCCAGTGTGCTGCAGAACCAGCAACTGCAGAAAACCATCGATGAGCTGAACCTGAAGCTTCAGGCGCAAGACGTGCAGATCGCCGATGGCAAGAAGCAGTTGGCCGATCTGCAGACGCGTCTGGCAGCGGCTCAACAGGCGCCTCCGGCACCCGCAGCCCCGGCGGCGCCTGCCTCGGTCACGGTTCCGGTCGCTGCGCCGGCGGAGGCTCAAGACGACTCCGTCAGTTGGCCGCTGCTCGGTGGATTGCTGCTGTTGCTGGGAGGGCTGGTGGCAGGGCTGATCCTGCGCCGCCGACGTCAGCCGGCAGAAATTCCGGAAGGGCCGGTACGCGTGCTGCCGCAGCGTAGCGAGCCAGAACTCAATGACAGCGAGAACGCTCGTCCTCATGCAGCCCATGGTGCCGTGGAGCATCGGGACGAGCAGGCAACCGGCGATGTGCTGGAGGCCGTGGGTATTTATCTGGCCTATGGACGACTGGGCGAGGCGCTCGGCTTGCTGCGCGACGCGCTGAAAAAAGAACCGGAGCGCATCGATCTCGGTGTGCAGTTGCTAGAGGTGCTGGGACGGCAGGGCGATCAGGCGGCGTATGACGAACAGGAAAACCACTTGCGCCAGCTCGGTGTCGAGGACCCGCGGTTGCACGAGATTCGCGTCCGATATCCGAAACTGGCCAGGACTGAACCGTTGGCTGCGGCGGCCCCGGTCATTGCCGCGTTACCCGTTGAGCAAGCTGCCCCCATAACTCCGCTGGCCGAAGATGATTTCGAGCTGAATCTGGAGCAACTGTCGATGGATGCCAGCTGGGATCTGGAAGACAGTCGCTCGGCAACGGACCCGCTGTCCTCGGCGCCCTCGGCACTTGGCTCGAGCCTGCAAGTCTTGCCGCAGGATTTCGACTTGCCGCAAACCACCAGCGATGACGTTGAAACGACAGAGCTGGAGTGGATCGCCGAGCCGGATGTGCAGCCGATAGACGACGATTTTCTCAACGAATTTGGCGATCCCGGCCAGTCACTGGCGCTGGAGCCGCTTGATCTGCAAGCCGCGGAGCCCGAGCCGGATCCCGCTCAGGCCGCCAGCGCCGGCAAGCTCGAACAGGCCCAGACCTGCATCGATGATGGCGACCTCGACAGTGCGATCGCCTTGCTCAATGAGCTGCTGAAAGAGGCCGATGAGCCGCTCAGGCAAACGGCACGAACCCTGTTGGCCGGGATTCGCTGATCCGGCTCAGAAGGTCTGCCCCAGATTCAGATAAACCGCCTGTTCATTGGCATCATTGAGGCCATAGCTGAAATTCAGCGGCCCCAGCGGAGTGTCAAAACCGATGAACACGCTGGCCGCATTGATGTAGCCGCTGTCGAACTCGTTGTCGTTGTTCCAGGCCCGTCCGCGCTCAAGCGACCCGCCGGCATACAACGGGAAATCCAGCGGCAGGTAAGCGCGGGGTGTCAGACGGCGGTAAAACACCGCGCGCATCAGACTGACGTTCTGCCCGGAGATGGCATCTTCGCGGAAACCGGACAGCTGTCGGGCGCCGCCGAGCAGGAAGCTCGATGTCACCACGTTGGCATCGTCCAGTGTGCGGCCGTAACGCCCGCCCAGAATCAGCGTGTTCGGGCCGCTGCTCATGGCTTTGTCCAGTTTGAATTCCCACTGTCGGTAGCGCGTGTCGGAACCCAGGCTCGGTTCGAATTGCATCAGGGTCAGGCTGACGTCCTTGCCGTCGTGGGGGAAGTAAACGTTATCCAGTGAGTCGAACGAATATTTCAGCGCATAGAAGCCTTCGTTGAAGTGTTCGCTCGGCAGGTTCTGATCGCCGATCCGTACGTCCGCCTTACCCCAGGCCTCACCGACGCCGAAGCGGATTTCACCGTTGTTGCCGATCTGGCGGCCGACGTTGAGACCCAAACCGTAGCGCTCCACCCGATATTGGGCGATCGGATCGTTGTCGAGCACCGAGTCGACGTTCTGCGCTTCGAACGCCGCATACGGCGCGACGAAGTAGCGTGAGCCGACATCCAGTGGCTGATAGAACTCGGTATAGAGCTCCTGCTTGTCGCCGATCTGCGCCCGGGTCAGCCACTCTGCACCGAGGCGGTTGATGCCGTTCATTCGGTAGCTGGCGCCGAGGTTGAAGGCGCTGTCACCGCGCATGTCGTCCGACAGGTTCAAACCGACCCGCAAGTAATCGGTGCCGCTGCGCTTGCCCCGGGCGCTGATCACCAATGTGTGTTCCTGGCCCTTGTGCACCACGCGGTACTGCACCTGTTCGAAGTAATCCAGGCCGTACAGGGTGCCCATGTCCGAGTGCAGGCGCCCAAGGTCCAGCGGCTCGCCGATCGGCTGGCGGATGTAGTAACGGATCACTTCGTCACCGACTTTCGAGTCGTTCTCGACCCTGATCGCGGTAATGATCGGCGTGCGCTGGCCCGGAGCTCGGGCGGCATTGAGCTCGGCATCCTGCGACACCGCAGGCTTCAATCGGGCGAGGCGGGCGTCGAGGGCTTTGGTGGCACGGTAACCCGCGTCGATCATTTCCTCGGCACGACCGAAATCGGTGACGCCGAAACTGGCCAGCGGCGGCTGGATCAGCACGTCGTCCGGGTGCAGCGCCGCCAGTTGTTCTTCGGAGTTGCGCCGGGTCATCAGGGTGATCGACTGGTTCAGCACATCGACTACGGTGGTCAGTTGCTTGCGATTGCGCAGTGGAGTACCGATGTCGACCACGATGGCCACGTCGACGCCCATTTCCCTGGCGACATCGAGGGGAATGTTGTCGGTCATGCCGCCGTCCACCAGCAACCGGCCATCGAGTTCGACCGGAGCGAATACCGCCGGAATCGACATGCTGGCACGGATCACCTGGGGTAGATGGCCTTTGCGAAACACCACTTTTTCGCCGTTGGCGATGTCGGTGGCCACGGCGCGGAACGGGATTGGCAATTTGTCGAAATCACGGGTGTCACTGGTGTGCGCCAGCAGACTTTCCAACAGCAGCGCCAGGTTTTGCCCCTGAATCACGCCCAATGGCAGGCCGAGGCTGCCGTCATCGCGAAAGCTCAGTTTCTGCTTCACCAGAAAATCGCGGTCGTCCTGTTTGCGCCGGAACGGCACGTCTTCACGGGGCGGGGCATCGGACAGGGCCTGCTGCCAGTCGATGTTCAGGGCGAGATTTTCCAGTTCGTCGATCTTGTAGCCCGAGGCGTACAGCCCACCGACTACCGCACCCATGCTGGTGCCGGCAATCGCATCGATCTTGATGCCTTGTTCTTCCAATGCCTTGAGTACGCCGATGTGCGCCAGCCCACGGGCCGCACCACCCGACAACACGAGGCCGACTTTTGGCCGTGGCGCTTCACTGGCATGGACGAACAGCGGGAGGAAACCAAGCAAAAGGCAGATCAGCAGACGACGCATTGTGAGTCTCGGGGCGAGCGTTAAAGCCGGCTATTATAGCGGCGCCCTCTGGCTCAGGAGTTTCAGCGATCATGACCGTAGCAAAACCGGAAATCGTCATCACCTATTGCACGCAATGCCAGTGGCTGTTGCGCGCCGCATGGCTGGCGCAAGAACTGCTCAGCACCTTTGGCGACGATCTTGGCAAGGTGTCACTGGTACCGGGCACCGGCGGTATCTTTCACATCAGTTGCAACGATGTGCAGATCTGGGAGCGCAAGGCAGACGGTGGCTTTCCCGAGGCCAAGGTGCTCAAGCAGCGAGTGCGTGACCAGATCGACCCTGAGCGTGACCTCGGGCACAACGACCGTACTCAGTGAGACGCGGCTTCGGCGGTGACGGTTTTCTTGTCGCTGTTGCCTGACATCCGGCTCGACACCACGATAGCGACGATGATCAGCGCGCCACCGATCAACATGCGCAGTGTCGGGTTTTCATCGAACAGCAACCACGCGACGGTAATCCCGTACACCGGCTCCATGGCAAACACCACCGCCGCGGTGCGCGCCTTGATCACGGCGAGACTGGCAACGAACAAGCTGTGGGCGACGCCGGTGCAGAACACCCCGAGCAAACCGATCCACAGCCAATCGATGGTGCGCACTTCACTCAGTTGCGGCGCCGCCACCGGCAGCAGACACAGCGCCACTACCACGTTCTGACACAGCGCAGCCTGCACCGCCGGAATGCGGCCGGAGCTGGCACGGTTGGTCAGCGACAGCAGGGAAAACAGCAGACCGGACAGGATCGCCCAGAGCAGCCCGGTGGTCGCGCCGCTGGCCAGATCGAACGCCGGGGTCACCAGCACCAGGCCGACACTGACCAGTGCCACCAGAATGATTTCGTTGGCGCGGATACGTTCGCGGAAAATCAGCCCTTCGAGAATCACCGTGAAAGCCGGGAAGCTGGCGAAACCGAGGGTGGCTACTGCGACACCGGCCACCTTCACGGCAATGAAGAAACTCACCCAGTGACCCGCCAGCAATACACCGCTCAAAGCCAGTCGGCGCCAGTCCGCGGCTCGCAGTTTTTGCCAGCCGTGCTGACTGGCGAAGCGGGCGAAAAACGCCAGCGCGAGAACGGCAAAGGCAGCCCGTCCAAAGACGATGACCGCCGGGGTTGCGGCGGCGAGTTTGCCGAAGACGCCGGTCAGGCCGAACATCAATGCGCCAATATGCAGGGCGCCGAGGGCGGTACGGGGAGTCATTGCAGTCCTTTTTTCAAACACCATTTCAGGCACACATTGAAGCCTGTAGCGGGCGAAAAGTCTGTCGGGAGACTATCGATTTTTGTCGTCAGCCTCGCGTCGCAATTGTGTAGGAGAGGTCCTGAACTCGCGCAGGACGGCAGCCGAGAAGGCACTTTGCGATCCATAGCCGACACGGCTGGCCACTTCACCGATGGGTAGCGTGGTTTCTCGCAACAGTGTGACGGCTTTATGCAGCCGTCGACTGCGAACGTAGTCCATGGGAGTCTGCCCGCATTCGGCGACGAACCGGGCATGCAATCGGGCGCTGGATAACCCGGCGATTCGCGCCAGGTCCGCCACTTGCAGCGGATAGGCCGCGTACTGCTCGATGTGCGCATCGAGTGCCGCGTAGGGCAGGCGACGTGCGCAGACTTCGGCAGGTTGGGCGTGGTTCAGGCTCGCCAGCAACAAAACCGCGCCCTGTTGTGCAATCAACGGATCGTCCACCGGACTGTTCGCCAGCCAATTGACCAGTTGGCCTTGACCGGCATCCAGCGACAAGCGCGCGGTGTTATCCAGCAGACGGCGGCTGGCCTCGGCGTGATCGCCCAGTGAGCGCGTCAGCCATTGCTCGTCGGGCACATCCAGCACCAGACAGCGGCTGCCCTTGGGGCTGCCGCACGCATGATGCGCGCCGGCGGGGATCACCACGAAACTCTGCTGCAACACCTGACTGCCTTGCCCTTGGACTTCGAAATCCAGCGCGCCGGACAGGCCGAACACCAGTTGCGCGTGGTCGTGACTGTGAACGATCAGGTCGTGGGTGTAATGGCGCAGGGTCAGGATCGGTTGCATGGCGGTCTCCGGGCGAGCCGCCAGTCTACACCGGCTCGAGAGCGCCGCGTTTGTCACAAGACTGACGCACACCTGTCACGGTGGATTAACCGGGCTCGCGCACAGTGGCGAAAACATCGCAGAGGGTTGCCCATGACCAGCGCCGAGCTCGCCAGACCCAGCCGTAAACAAAGGGTTCGCACCTTGTGGATCTCCGACGTGCACCTGGGCACGCGGGATTGCCAGGCCGAGCATCTGTCGCAGTTTCTCAAGGGTTACCACGCCGACAAGATCTACCTGGTCGGCGACATCATCGACGGCTGGAAACTGCGCGGCGGCATGTACTGGCCCCAGGCGCACACCAACGTGATCCGCCGCTTGCTGACCATGAGCAAGCGCGGCACCGAGGTGATCTACGTCACCGGCAACCATGACGAATTCCTGCGGCGCTATTCGAAGCTGATCCTGGGCAACATCCAGTTGGTCGACGAAGCGGTGCACGTCACAGCCGATGGCCGGCATCTGTTAGTGATCCACGGCGACCAGTTCGACGTGATCACCCGTTATCACCGTTGGTTGGCGTTCCTCGGCGATTCGGCCTACGAATTCACCCTGACCCTCAATCGCTGGCTCAATCACTGGCGGGCGAAATACGGTTACGGCTACTGGTCGCTGTCAGCCTATCTCAAGCACAAGGTGAAGACGGCGGTGAGCTTCATCAGCGACTTCGAAGAAGCCATCGCCCACGAATGCGTGAAGCGCGAATTGCACGGCGTGGTCTGCGGGCACATTCACCACGCCGAGATCCGCAAGGTCGGCGAGGTGGATTACCTCAATTGCGGTGACTGGGTGGAATCGTGCACGGCGCTGATCGAGCACTGGGACGGCACGATCGAGCTGTATCGCCTGGCGGATGCGCAGGCGCGGGAAGCCGAACTGAAAGCGGCGAAGGTTGCCGAACTGGCCTGAGTTTTTCAAATCGACTCAGGCCGGGTTGTGCTCTTCCATCGCCGCTTTGTAGATCGAGTTTTTCGGCTGGGCGAACAGCCGTTCCATCATCGGTTCGAAGAAGCTCAGCGGCAGGGTGTCGTACTCGGGGTCGAACGCCGCCGCGTCGTATTTCGCGCAAAACTCAGCGGTCGCCAGAAACTGCGGGTGGTCGCTGAATTGTTCGCGCAGGTGCCGATCCATGCCCAGGTGATGGAAGAAGTAGTAGCCCTGGAAAATCCCGTGTTTTTCCACCATCCACAGGTTCTCGGCGCTGACGAACGGTTTGAGGATGGCGGCGGCGATGTCCGGGTGATTGTAGGAACCCAGGGTGTCGCCAATATCGTGGAGCAGGGCGCAGATCACGTATTCCTCGTCGCGCCCGTCGCGAAAGGCGCGGGTGGCGGTTTGCAGCGAGTGGGTCAGGCGATCCACCGGGAACCCGCCGAAATCACCTTCGAGCAATTTCAGATGCGCCATGATCCGGCCCGGCAATTGGCGAGCGTAGGCGCTGAAATCCGCCGCGATGATCGCCCAGTCTTCCTGCGTGCCGTCCTTCATATGAGTGAAACGGGCAGTGGCATTCATCGGCAATCCTCTTGGTCAAGGTTTCTAGAACGCTACGCGGCCCAGGATCATGTCGCGGTACATGACGAAATCCCCCAGCAGGCTGTAGAGCGGATGCTGGAAGGTGGCCGGGCGGTTCTTCTCGAAAAAGAAATGGCCGATCCAGGCGAAGCTGTAACCGGCCAGTGGCAGGGCGAGCAACAGCAGCCAGGCGCCCTTGGCGATGGTCATCGCGAGAATGAAGATCACCAGCGTCGTCCCGATAAAGTGCAGGCGGCGGCAGGTGCTGTTGCTGTGTTCGCTGAGGTAATACGGATAGAACTCGGCGAAACTGTTGATATGCTTGATGGTTTCCACGACTGCGATCTCTGTGGTTATTGTTCTGATTGCAAGTTGTTCGGCGGGTAGCTTATTTGAGTCTAGAGTGATCATTGGCGTCGGCCAGTGACAATCGGCGCCACTTTACTATCCTTGGGAAATCGGCCGTAGTATGCGGCTCATCATGTCATTCAAGAAAAAACGCCATGAGCGAACGAACGACTTCTGCAAGCTGGGCGATGGGGATTGTCAAGGCACTGGAAATGGACGGCCTGGATTGCCGGGTTTTGTTCAGACAGCTGGGGCTCGACTACGCGGCGCTGGAGGATCCGGACGCACGCTTCCCGCAGGACTCCATGACCCGACTCTGGCAACGGGCGGTCGAGCTGTCCGGGAATCCCGCCATCGGCCTGAACATGGGCAAGGTGGTGCGACCGGCCTCGTTCCATGTTGCGGGCTACGCGCTGATGTCCAGCAACACCTTGGCCGAAGGCTTTCAGCGACTGGTGCGGTATCAGCGGATCATCGCCGAAAGTGCTGACCTGAGTTTTCGCCTGCTCGACGAAGGCTATGCGTTGATTCTGACGGTGCATGGCGATCATCTGCCACCGACCCGGCAAAGTGCCGAAGCCTCGCTGGCCTGCGCGCTGGCGCTGTGCGGCTGGCTGACCGGGCGCACGCTGCACCCGCGCAAAGTGCTGGTGCAGGGCGACGAGCCCGATGACCCTGGACCCTACAAACAAGCCTTCCATGCACCGCTGGTGTTCAACGCGCCGTATGACGCGCTGATCTTCGAACGCGCCGACATGGAAGCGCCGTTACCCACCGCCAACGAGGCGATGGCGCTGCTGCACGACCGGTTTGCCGGGGAATATCTGGCGCGGTTTTCCGAAAGTCGCGTGACCCACAAGGCGCGCCAGGTGTTGTGCCGTCTGTTGCCTCAGGGCGAACCCAAGCGCGATACGGTGGCGCAGACCCTGCACCTGTCGCAGCGCACCTTGCAACGGCGGTTGCAGGAGGAGGGCACCAGTTTCCAGCAGTTGCTGGATGACACCCGCCGCGAACTCGCCGAGCAATACTTGGCGCAGCCGAGCATGACCCTGCTGGAAATCGCCTATCTGTTGGGGTTTGCCGACCCGAGCAATTTCTTCCGCGCCTTCCGCCGCTGGTTCGACACCACGCCCGGCGATTACCGGGCGCGTTTGCTGGACGCGCCGAACGCGATCAGTGACGCCAGAACGCCGGAATACACAGCACAAACACCGTAATGATCTCCAGTCGGCCGAGCAGCATGCCGAACGACAGGATCCACTTGGCGGCATCGGGCAGCGTGGAGAAATTGCCCGCCGGCCCGATGGTTTCACCCAGCCCCGGGCCGACGCCGGACACCGTGCTGGCGGCGCCAGTCAGCGCGGTCATCCAGTCCACGCCCAACAGCGACAGCAGCAGGGCGATCACGCAGATGGTGATGGCGAAGAAGAACGAAAAGGTCAGGATCGAACGGACGATTTCTTCGTCGAGGCGATGACCGTTGTACTTCTGTTTGATCACCGCGCGCGGGTGTATCAACTGGTTAAGGTTGGCCTTGAGCAGGATGTAGGCGACCTGGAAACGGAAGATCTTGATCCCGCCCGCCGTCGAGCCGGAACAGCCGCCGACAAAGCCCAGATAGAAGAACAGCATCAGCGAGAAGTTGCCCCACAGGCTGTAATCCCCCAGTGCAAAACCGGTGGTGGTGACCACCGAGGTCACGTTCAGCGCGACATGGCGCAGCGCGTCCAGCCAGTGCAGATTGGTGGTCCACCAGTACCAGGTGCCGAGCACCAGCCAGGTTACCAGCAACATGCCGAGCAAACCCTGCACCTGTTGATCCTTGATCAGCGCCCGGCGGTTGCCGCGCAGCGTCGCCACGTACAGGGTGAACGGTAGGCTGCCGAGGATCATCACCACCACGGCCACCCAGTGCACTGCCGGTTGCGTCCACTTGGCCAGGGACTGGTCGGAGGTCGAGAATCCACCGGTGGAAATCGCCGACATCGCATGGTTGATCGCATCGAACGGGCTCATCCCCGCCCACCAGAACGCCAGACTGCCGAGAATGGTAATGCCCACGTACGCCGCCACGATCAGCCGCGCCACCATGTGCGAGCGGGGCATGACCTTTTCCGAGCGGTCCGAGGATTCGGTCTGGAACAGACGCATGCCGCCGATGCGCAGCAGCGGCAGAATCGCCACCGCCATGCCGATAAAGCCGATGCCGCCGAGCCAGTGCAGCAGCGAGCGCCACATCAGGATGCCCGGGGACATGGTGTCCAGCCCGCTGAGTACGGTCGACCCGGTGGCCGTGATGCCGGACATGCTTTCGAAAAACGAGTCGGTGTAGCTGATGTGCTGGGTCAGCAGAAACGGCAGCGCGGCGAAGATGCACACCACCAGCCAACTGGTGACGGTCAGCAGGTACATGTCGCGGGGCCGCAGGTGAATGTGTTCCGGACGTCCGGGAATCACCAGAGCCAGACCGGCGACGAAGGTGATCATGCTCGCCCAGAGGAACGACGGCAGATCGCCGGTGTGGTCGAAGATCACCAGGGTGGCCATGGGCACGACCATGGCGATGGCCAGGGTGATGAGGAAGATGCCGATGATGAAACCAATGATCCGTAAGGTCGGCAACGCCATGAAGTCCGCTCGGGCTGATGTGGGAAGGGCGCCATTCTACCTGCGGGGCAAGGCATGTAAACCGACGCGGCCGGATCACTTGCCGCTAGAATAGCCGGACATTTTTTTCAGGAGGTGGCCGATGCAGGCTCTCGACGCTTTGCTCAACCGTGTTTCCGTTCCACGACTGATCGATCCGGCCCCCACCGCCGAACAGCGCGAAGTGCTGTTTGCCGCCGCGACCCGCGCACCGGATCACGGCCATTTGCAGCCGTATCGTTTCCTGACCGTCGAAGGTGCGGCGCGTGAGCAGATGGGTCAGTTGCTGGCCGAAGCGGCGCAGATGCAGGAAGGCGAAGTCACCGAAGCGATGATCGACAAGGCGCGCAACGGCCCGCTGCGGGCGCCGCTGGTGGTCGTGGTCATCGCCAAACTTCAGGATCACGTCAAATACCCGAAGGCCGAGCAGTTGCTGGCCGCAGGCTGTGCGGCGCACGGCATTCTGCTGGCGGCCTACGCGCAGGGGATTGGTGCCGTTTGGCGCACCGGTGATCTGGCCTACTCGAAACATGTAGCCAAGGGCCTGGGCCTGACGGATGACGAAGAAGTGATTGCCTTCCTGTACCTCGGTACGCCGCAGAAAGAACCGCGGGTGGCCGAGAAGGTTGATCTGGCGGAGTTTGTCAGCGCCTGGCCGGCAAAGGCCTGATTCAATCAGGGCTGGACCACCGCCCCCGGTTCCAGCGGCAATTCAAGACTGGCCACAAACCCGCCCTGCGGGTGATTGGCCAGCACCAGCGTCCCGCCATGCCGTTCCGCCGCCCGCCGGGCAATCGCCAGGCCCAGGCCATGGCCTGCAGCGGTCTGCCCCGGCGCCCGATAAAACGGTTCGCCCAACTGGCTCAAGTGCTCGGCCTGCACCCCCGGCCCATGATCCCGCACGCTGACCACGATTCGTTCGCCCTGACGTGACGCCTGCATTTCAATCGGCTGCCCGACCGGGTTGAAGCGCTGGGCATTGCGCAGCAGATTGTCCACGGCGCGTTCGATCATGGTCGGCCAGCCTGTCAGATTGAGCGCCGGGTCGGCTTCCAGGCGGACGGTCTGTTCGGGTGAGCCCAGTTGCGCATCCTTTTGCAGAGTGCCCAGCAGGGCATTCAAATCCACGGCTTCGGCGCTGGCATTGTCGGCATCGACTCGTGCCAGCACCAGAATTTCACTGATCAACGCTTCCAGCCGATCGCATTCACGGGTCAGGCGCGGCCAGAGTTTTTCCCGCTCTTCCGGGCTGGCCCGTTCGGCCAGTGCCAGGGCGATGCGCAGTCGTGCCAGCGGTGAACGCAATTCGTGGGAGACGTCGCGCAGCAACTGGCGCTGACTGCCGATCAGACTTTGCAGACGTGCGCCCATGCGGTTGAAGTCGTTGGCCAGCACACCGAATTCATCGCGGCGGTTGGCCAGTTGCGCCAGGCTGTTCTGTTGATAGGTGGTCTGGCCGAGGTCATGCACTGCACCGCGCAGGCGACTGAGCGGGCGAGTGATGGAAAACGTCACCAGCAGGCTGAACAGGGTCAGCACCACCAGCGCGATGCCCAGCGCACTCAACGGCCAGAGCAGGCTTTCGCGGTGCCAGGCGTCGAGTTCCGGGTGCGGGATGCGGTAGATGAACAGGTAGGTGTCACCGCTTTTTTCGCTGGTGAACTCGTCGGTCAGACGGCGCCAGGGCAGGCGTCGGTCATCGTTGTTCTGCCGCGCCTCGAAGGCGGCCGCGCGCCGGGGGAAGGTGCCGCGCACCACCGGGTCGCCGCTTTCGTTCAGCACTTGCACGTCGATGTGGTACTGGCGTTTGCGCTGTTCGAGGATGTCCTGGGCGGCGTCTTCGCCCTGGGCTTCGTAGGTCTGCGTCCATTCGGCAGCCAGGGTGTTGAGGCCCGGATGGCGGCTGAGGATCCACGCGTCCTGGTTGAGCATGTGCCCCAGCAGAATGGAAAGCCCTGCAACCAGAGCGATGGCCAGCCAGAAGCTGGCGAGGATACGCCAGAACAATGAACGCACAGAAAATCCTCAAACTAGCGCAAAACCTGTGGGAGCGAGCCTGCTCGCGATAGCGTAGTGTCAGACAGCTCAGTCTTGTCTGATACACCGCTATCGCGAGCAGGCTCGCTCCCACATCGGGCTGGGTGAAAAAAGACCCGACGGCGTGAACCGTCGGGTCAGAACATTATTGCGCCTTTTGCGGCTGTTGCGCTTTCCAGGCTTTGAACTCGGCCCATTCGGCGCGACGTTCAGCCTGTTTCTTCTGGATCTCGTCGAATTTCTTCTGTTGATCCGGTTTCAACACGGCGCGGACATCGGACTCGGCTTTCTTGTGGTTGGCCGCCATCTCGTCCTTCATGGCTTTCTGGTCGGCTGGCGACAGTTTCTCCAGGTATTTTTCGACCGTCTGGTGACGCTCTTGCATCTGCTCGCCCATGATCTTGCGGATCTGCTCGCGCTGTTCGCGGGACAGGTCCAGCTCGCTGTACGGGCCTTTGCCGTGCATGCCGTGCATCTGACCGCCGTGGCGCGGGCCGTCCAGCGGGCCACCCATCGGGCCGCCATCCTGTGGTGGCATGGCCATGGCGACGGTCGGCAGGGCAGCGGCAAACATCAGAGCGATAAGAGTCTTGCGCATGGTGTATCTCCTTTGTCTCGTTCCCGGTACGTTCCGGATGAGTACAGATTACGGAGATCAAGGTCAGCGGCGGTCAGCGCTGTGTAAAGCTTGGGTAAACACGTTTTCGCGCCGACCTGACAAAACATACGGACGATCAGAGGCTGTAGTAGTAGCCACGGCTGCGCAAGGCCACGATGCGCGGGCGGCCGTCGGCGTGGGGGCCGATTTTCTTGCGCAGGTTGCTGACGTGCATGTCCAGGCTGCGGTCGTACAGGGTCAGCTTGCGGCCGAGGGCGATCTGCGCCAGTTCCTGTTTGTCCAGCGGCTCGCCCGGCTGCTTGAGTAAAGCTTCGAGCAGACGGCTTTCGGAAACGGTGAGGGTGAATTCCTTCTCGTCGATGCTGACGACACCGCGCACCGGACTGAAGCTCAAATCGCCCAGCTCCAGCTGGGTCGACACGGCGGCCGGATGACTGCGGCGCAGCACGGCGCGCAGGCGGGCGGTGAGCTCGCGGGGGTCGCAGGGTTTGGCCAGGTAATCGTCGGCACCGAGTTCCAGGCCGAGGATACGGTCCAGCGGCTCGCCACGGGCCGAAAGCATCAGCACCGGCAGATCGGCGTGATCGCTGCGCAGTTGCTTGAGCAGTTCCAGACCGCTGCCGTCGGGCAGCATCACGTCCAGCACCACGGCGGCGGGGGCGGACTCGGCCAGGGCCTTGCGGGCGCTCTGGCCGTCGTGACACGCACGGACCTGAAAGCCTTCCTGGCTCAGCCAACTGCTCAGAAGCTCACACAGCTCCTGGTCATCATCAATCAGTAACAGCTCGCTCATGACTCACTCAATTTAGCCATTGTCGACGTTTTCGACTTGCACCACTGGCAAAGATACCGCAGAGCAGGGCCAATAGCGCTACCCCGGCGCCGGTGACGAACCATTGCTGCTGTTCGGTCAGCAGGCGCGGCAGCGGGCTGGCTTGGGCTTCCTTGAGTTGCAGCTTCAGACGCTGGTTCTCCTGGCGCAACCGGGCAAGCTGGGCGCTTTCGCGGGTGCTATCGGCATCCTGCAGTTGTTTGCTCAGTGCTTCCCGCTGCTGCTCGCTGGCCTTCAGGCGCTGCTGCAACTCGGTGATCTGGCTGCCGGCGCTTAACGACAACGGCGTGGAATTACCGCTTTCGCTGCTTTCCTCACCATGGGCGGGCGCCATGATCGACAACGTGACCAGCATCAGACACAACGGACCCTTGCGCATCGCGACTCCTGTTACCAAATGGATATTGGGCAGGTTGTCGGCCGGCAAACGAGAATAATGAGCGATTGAGAACGCGATGAACCGACAAGGTTCATCGCGTGGGGAAGGACTACGGCAGGACTTGCTTGAACGGCTTCACGACAACGTTGGCGTAGACGCCGGCGGCGATGTACGGATCGGCATCGGCCCAGGCTTGTGCCGCGCTCAGGGAATCGAATTCGGCAACGATCAGGCTGCCGGTGAAACCCGCCGCGCCCGGATCATTGCTGTCGACCGCCGGGTGCGGGCCGGCCAGGACGATGCGGCCTTCGCCCTTGAGCACTTGCAGGCGTTCAAGGTGCGCCGGGCGGGCGGCGAGGCGCGCGTCCAGGGAGTTGGCGACGTCGGTGGCAATGATGGCGTAGAGCATGTCAGTCCTCGGTTTTTGGCGTTGTGGTATCGGCGTCGTGCAGGTGACGGGACAGGTAAATGCCCTGAGCGACCAGGAACAGCACGGTCAGGCCCAGGCTGCCGAACACCTTGAAGTCCACCCAGTAGTCCTGGAACGTGAACGCGACGAACAGGTTGGCGGCGCCGCAGAACAGGAAGAAACCGATCCAGGCGATGTTCAGGCGCGTCCAGACGGCGTCCGGCAGGGTCAGTGCGTGGCCCATGATGCGCTTGATCAGCAGGCGGTCACCGATGAAATGGCTGCCGATGAAGGCCAGGGCGAACAGCCAGTTGACCACCGGGGCTTTCCACTTCAGGAAGGTTTCGCTGTGGAAAGCCAGGGTCAGACTGCCGAACACGAGGCAGGCGATCAGGGTCAGCCACTGGCTCTTTTCCAGCTTGCGCTGCTTGATGAAGAGCGCGCCATAGACCACCAGGGAGCTGATGATCAGCACGGCGGTGGCGCTGTAGATGCCGCCTACGGTCAACTCATTGCCGGCAACGTCGACGGTGCGTGGATCGAGTTTGTAGACGATGAAAAACAGCAGAAGCGGGATGAAATCGATGAATTGTTTCACAGTGAGAGCCAGAAGCTGGATGTGGCGGCATAATAACAAACATATGGGCGCGCGATAGCGCCGGCTGATTTGAGGTTACACATCCCCGTGAATGTTGATTTGCACTGCCACAGCACGGCCTCCGATGGCGCCCTGGCGCCTGCGGCACTGGTTGCGCGTGCGTTCGAAAATGGCGTGCGAGTCCTGGCCCTGACCGACCATGACACCCTCGAAGGCCTCGCCGAAGCGCGCACGGCCGCCGAAGCGCTGGGCATGCAACTGGTCAACGGCGTCGAACTGTCCTGCACCTGGGGCGGCGCGACCATTCATGTGCTGGGCTACGGTTTCGACGTCAACGCCGCGCCGTTGGTCGAGGCGATCGCCAGTCTGCACGATGGCCGCTGGCTGCGGTCTGAAGAAATAAGCCGCAAGCTCGCCCTCAAGGGCATGCCCGGCGCGCTCGACGGCGCGCGGCAGATCCAGCAGGAACTGGGCGACAGCGGCAACGCACCGGCCCGTCCGCATTTCGCCGACTGGATGGTGCGTAAAGGTTTCGTCAAGGATCGCGCCGAAGCGTTCCGCAAATGGCTCGGCGCCGGCAAGCTGGGGGACGTCAAGCAACACTGGCCGACCCTCGAAGACACCGTCGGCACGCTGCGCGCCGCCGGCGCCTGGGTCAGCCTGGCGCATCCGTGGCACTACGATTTCACCCGCAGCAAGCGCCGAAAGCTGATTGCAGACTATATTCAAGCGGGCGGGCAGGCGATCGAAGTGGTCAACGGTCACCAGCCTGCGGAACAGGTGGGCAGCCTTGCGATTCTTGCCCGTGAGTTCGGTCTGCTGGTCAGCGCCGGCAGTGATTTCCATGGCCCTGGTGGCTGGTCCGAGATCGGCCAGTACCGGCCGGTGCCGGAGGACCTTTCACCCCTGTGGTGTCGGTTCAAACATGACACAGTTATTGCCGCCGTCTGAACAGGTAGAGAATGTGAGTCAATTTTTCCAGATTCATCCGGAAAACCCGCAAGCGCGCCTGATCAAACAGGCGGTCGAGATCATCCGCAAGGGTGGGGTGGTGGTCTATCCCACGGACTCTTCCTACGCGATCGGCTGCCAGATCGGCGACAAGAACGGCATCGAGCGCGTTCGACGCCTGCGTCAGCTCGACGAAAAGCACAACTTCGCGCTGATCTGCAGCGATCTGTCGCAGTTGGGCAATTACGCCAAGATCGACACCGGGACCTTTCGAATCCTGAAAGCCCACTTGCCGGGGCCTTACACCTTCATTCTCAACGCTACCCGTGAAGTGCCGCGGCTGTTGCTGCATCCGAAGAAGCGCACCATCGGCCTACGCGTGCCGAGCCATCCGATTGCCTTGGCATTGCTTGCCGAACTGGGCGAGCCGCTGATGAGCGTGACCCTGATCATGCCCGGCGATGAAGACCCGCTGAGTGATCCGTACGAAATGCGCCAGTTGCTGGAGCATCAGGTGGACCTGATCATCGACGGCGGTTTCGGCGGCATCAAGGCCTCCACCGTAATCGACCTGACCGGCGACGATCCGGAAGTGGTCCGCGTCGGTTGCGGCGATCCGGCTCCGTTCATGGTCGAGGCCTGAATGTCCGCAGTGGAAACCGTTGATCCCCAGGCCGGTGCCCAGCAGGAACTGCCGTTTGCCATGGTCTATGGCCAGGCCGTCACGGAAATGCCGCTGGACCTGTACATCCCGCCGGACGCCCTGGAAGTCTTCCTCGAAGCCTTCGAAGGCCCGCTCGACCTGCTGCTGTACCTGATCCGCAAACAGAACATCAATATCCTCGACATCCCGGTGGCGGAAATCACTCGTCAGTACATGGGTTATGTCGAGTTGATGCAGTCGGTGCGCCTGGAGCTCGCCGCCGAATACCTGGTGATGGCCGCGATGCTGGCCGAGATCAAGTCGCGGATGCTGCTGCCCCGGGCCGAAACCGTCGAGGATGAAGAGGAAGACCCGCGCGCCGAGCTGATCCGCCGTCTGCAGGAATACGAGCGTTTCAAGGCTGCGGCCGAAGGCATCGATGGCCTGAGCCGGGTCGGTCGCGACGTGATCGTTCCAAAACTCGACGCGCCGCAGGCCACGGTGCGCAAGTTGCTGCCGGACGTGGCGCTGGAAGAAATCCTGATGTCCATGGCAGAAGTGCTGCGCCGTGGCGACATGTTCGAAAGCCATCAGGTCAGCCGCGAGGCGCTGTCCACCCGCGAACGCATGAGCGACGTGCTGGAGCGTCTCAAGGGCGGCGGCTTTGTGCCGTTCGTCGAGCTGTTCACCGCCGAGGAAGGCCGGCTCGGGGTGGTAGTGACCTTCATGGCGATCCTTGAACTGGTCAAGGAATCCCTGGTCGAGCTGGTGCAGAATGAGCCGTTCGCCGCGATCCACGTGCGAGCCCGAGTCGAATAACGAGTCCGAACATGAACCTGAGTGAACCCCGCGAGCTGGCGCCCCTGCTTGAAGCCTTTCTGTTGGCCTCGGGAAAGCCGCAAACCCTTGAACGTCTGTACGAGTTGTTCGAGGAAGGCGAACGGCCGGAGCCGCCGGTCTTCAAGAAAGCCCTGGCCCTGCTGGAAAAGTCCTGCGAGGGGCGGGCGTTCGAGCTTAAGGAGGTCGCCTCCGGCTATCGCCTGCAGATCCGCGAGAAGTTCGCGCCATGGGTTGGCCGACTGTGGGAAGAGCGCCCGCAGCGTTATTCCCGGGCCCTGTTGGAAACCATGGCGCTGATTGCCTATCGCCAGCCGATTACCCGTGGCGAGATCGAAGATGTGCGGGGCGTGGCGGTCAACACCAACATCGTCAAGACGCTGATGGAGCGCGAGTGGATCCGCATCGTCGGCTATCGCGACGTGCCGGGCAAACCGGCGATGTTCGCCACCACCAAGGCGTTTCTCGATCACTTCAACCTCAAGAGCCTTGACGAGTTGCCGCCACTGGCCGAACTGCGCGAGATCGAGCCGGATCCGGTGCTCGACTTCGACGATGCTCCAGTGCCGCCTGGCCTGCAGGAGCTGGCCGATGCCAGTGCCGAGCCGGAAGAGCAGAAAGAGGAAACCAGTTTCCACACGCTGTTGCTGGAGCTGGACAGCATGGAGGAGGGGATCAAGACCGACTTCGACGACTTGCTGCGTGACGGGGTGGGCGGCGAATCGATGCCGACAGGGGGTGAGTCCGATCCGGTCGAACCGCCGGTTGAGGGGGAGCCAGAATCTGACTTTGAGCCTGAATTCGAGCCTGAATTTGAGTCCGAACCTGAACTGGAAGACGATGTGCTCGGCGTGGCCGAAGCCCGGGAAAAACTGCTGGCCGCCGTTGCTCGCCTCGAACAACCCGCACCAGAACCTGAGCCAGCACTGAGCGAAGAAGAAGCCGAAGCCCGGGCACTGGCCGAAGCCATCGAAGCCGAACGCCGCGAGTTCGAAGATTGAGCATGAGCTCGACCAAAGACCCGTGCATCAGCCTCTGCAAGTTCAGCGATGACATCTGTCTGGGCTGCGGCCGCAGCAAGCGCGAGATCAGGGCCTGGAAGAAACTCGACAAGGACGACAAGCGCACGGTGTTGGCCGAAGCTGCGCTGCGCCTGATCAAGCTCGGCGCCACCGGTCGGCGGAAAAAGAAATAACCTTGGTTTGATCGACTAGTCTCTGATGCGCACGCGGCCACATCCGCGTATGATTCGCGACCCTTCGGCGATCCCTTCGCCCGAAAACCCAGATTTCAATGCTTCGGCAGGCCCAATCCAGAGCCGCTGAACAGACCACACCGGGAGGTGCCCAGATGAGTGACAACCAGAAAGACGACCAGCAAATCGGCCCAGCAGGCGAAAAACTGCAGAAAGTCCTCGCCCGTATCGGCGTCGGCTCGCGCCGTGACGTGGAAGCGTGGATCAGCCAGGGCCGGATCAAGGTCAATGGCACAGACGCCACCCTTGGCCTGCGCGTCGACATGCACGATGCCATTACCATCGATGGCAAGGTCATCAAGCGCGAAGAGGCTGCCGAGTCGGTCCGCCGCGTGATCATGTACAACAAGCCGGACGGCGAGATCTGCACCCGTGACGACCCGGAAGGTCGTCCGACCGTGTTCGACAAGTTGCCGCGTCCGAAAGAAGGGCGCTGGATCAACATCGGCCGTCTCGACATCAACACCACCGGTCTGCTGATGTTCACCACCGACGGTGAGCTGGCCAACCGCCTGATGCACCCGTCCTACGAGATGGACCGCGAGTACGCAGTCCGTGTTCGCGGCGAAGTCGATGACGAGATGATCGAGCGTCTGAAGGCCGGCGTCGTGCTGGAAGACGGTCCGGCGCGCTTCACCGATATTCAACAGGCACCGGGCGGCGAAGGCTTCAACCACTGGTATCACTGTGTGGTGATGGAAGGTCGCAACCGTGAAGTGCGTCGTCTGTGGGAATCCCAGGGCCTGGTGGTCAGCCGTCTGAAGCGCGTGCGTTTCGGTCCGGTGTTCCTCAACTCCGACCTGCCGATGGGCCGCTGGCGCGAAATGAGCCAGTACGAAGTCGACGTGCTGAGCGCCGAAGTCGGCCTGACCCCGGTGGCCATGCCGCAACTGAATGCCAAGAGCAAAGACAAGCTCGACCGCATGCAGCGTAAATCGTCGCGGCCGATGCCTCGCACCGAGCGCGTGCGTACCTTGCGTCCGGCCAACGGCGCACCGGCGGCGGCCGGCCCGCGTACCGTGCGTGAGCCGCAGATCGAAGGCGAGCGTCCGGGTCGCAAGCCCGCGGCGCGTCCGGATGGCGAGCGCGCTCCGCGTGGGCGCACCGAGCGTGGTGAAGGTCGTGCACCGGCCGGTCGCGGTACGCCAGTGGCGGATCGTCCAGCCGAGGCCAGGCGTCCGGCCAAACCGGCGCCGAAGCGTCCAGGCATCAAGCTGGCGGACGACGACAAGCCGTCGGGCAAGCGCCGTGGCGCACCGGCCGGTTCCGGCCAGCGTCCGGGTTTCGGTCGCAAGAAGCCGGAATAACGCAGTTGTAAGCTTCGAGCGGCAAGCTTCAAGCTGAAAAACAGAAGCGCCAACCTCAGGGTTGGCGTTTTTTTTTTTGGATTTTTGTTTCTTTTTTGGGATGTGTTTTTTCTTGTTTTAAAACAAAAAAACTGACGTTCTTCAGATAGTTAGCCAGCTAATGTCAATCACGTGCCTGCCTTCTATCCGTCTGAGGTGGAAATTTTTCGTTACGCACTGTCAGTGAATGTTTACGGAAAATCCTCTGAAGTCCCGTGGATCGCTTGCCTCTGGCGTGCTGTAAGGAAAATCTGCCGGAGTCCCGTCCGCCGGGCCTTGCGCAGCGCTCTGGTGCGCTTGTTTCAGCGCCGTTTGGAGGGTGAGATGCGCCCCATGCCTGTCGTGCAGGTGCATAACAAGAAGGAGGCGCAATGAACGCCGATATCCAATTTCACTTCTCTACGTGGGACGGATTTTCCATCGTCCACGCCGATGGCCTGCAAAGGCCTGACTCAATTTTTGCAGCCGCCCGGGTCGCCCGGGGTGGACACACGCAATCCCGGCAACCGACACGCTGATCCAGCGGGGTCTGGCAGCAGGGGGTTAGCGGTGTACAATGCGCCGCGTTTTACCTGTGACCCTCTGCGTAATCGCGCATACCTCAAGGCTATCCGTCTTGTTCACTCCGTCGCGTCACGAGCGTGTCGGGTTCGATTTCGTCACAGATAAAAACAAACAGGTGACGCATGACCGTTGTAAAAAAGCTGAATTCCTGGTGCCTGCGCTGGGGTTTGATCAAGGTTGGTTGAAATCGCAACCTTGCAGCAACGTCTACTGAACATCATCAAACCTTGCGTGAGACCTTTTTCATGAGTGGACAAAACTCGCAATCAGGCGAGCTGAAACGCGGCCTGAAAAATCGCCATATTCAACTGATCGCCCTCGGTGGCGCGATCGGTACAGGATTGTTCCTCGGCTCGGCCGGGGTGCTGAAATCCGCCGGCCCGTCGATGATCCTCGGCTATGCCATCTGCGGCTTCATCGCTTTCATGATCATGCGCCAGCTCGGCGAAATGATCGTCGAAGAGCCGGTGGCCGGATCCTTCAGCCACTTTGCGCACAAATACTGGGGCGGTTTCGCCGGTTTCCTGTCGGGCTGGAACTGCTGGATCCTGTACATCCTGGTGGGCATGTCGGAGCTGACCGCAGTCGGCAAGTACATCCACTACTGGGCGCCGGATATCCCGAGCTGGGTCACCGCAGCCGCGTTCTTCGTGCTGATCAACGCGATCAATCTGGCCAACGTCAAAGTCTTCGGTGAAGCCGAGTTCTGGTTCGCGATCATCAAGGTCGTGGCGATCGTCGGTATGATTGCCCTGGGCAGCTACCTGCTGGTCAGCGGTCATGGCGGCCCGCAGGCGTCGGTCAGTAACCTGTGGTCCCACGGCGGCTTCTTCCCGAACGGCGTCAGTGGTCTGGTGATGGCCATGGCGATCATCATGTTCTCCTTCGGTGGTCTGGAAATGCTCGGTTTCACCGCCGCCGAAGCCGACAAGCCGAAAACCGTGATCCCGAAAGCGATCAATCAGGTGATCTACCGGATCCTGATTTTCTACATCGGCGCACTGGTCATCCTGCTGTCGCTGACCCCGTGGGACAGCCTGCTGGAAACCCTCAACGCGTCGGGCGACTCCTACAGCGGCAGCCCGTTCGTGCAGGTGTTCTCGATGCTCGGCAGCAACACCGCCGCGCACATCCTCAACTTCGTGGTCCTGACCGCAGCGTTGTCGGTGTACAACAGCGGCACCTACTGCAACAGCCGTATGCTGCTGGGCATGGCCGAGCAGGGTGATGCACCGAAAGGTCTGGCGAAGATCGACAAGCGCGGCGTGCCGGTGCGTTCGATCCTGGCGTCGGCGGCTGTGACTCTGGTGGCTGTGCTGCTCAACTACCTGATCCCGCAACACGCGCTGGAACTGCTGATGTCGTTGGTCGTTGCAACGCTGGTGATCAACTGGGCGATGATCAGCTTCTCGCACTTCAAGTTCCGCCAGCACATGAACAAGACCCACCAGAAGCCGCTGTTCAAGGCGCTGTGGTACCCGTACGGCAACTACATCTGCCTGGCGTTCGTGGCGTTCATTCTCGGTGTGATGCTGCTGATCCCGGGCATTCAGGTCTCGGTGTATGCGATTCCGGTGTGGGTCGTGTTCATGTGGGTCTGCTATGTGATCAAGAACAAGCGTGGTGCGCAGCAGGCGTTGCACGCTGCCGTGAAATAACGCGGCAAGCCAAACAACAAACCCGGCCAGGCGCCGGGTTTTTTGTTTTCGCGGATTTCGACAGTGATCCCGAACGCCTTGCGCGTTCGGTGGTTCGAGGCTCTATGCGTAGTCGGCAATGGGATAAAGCGTGCACAACGCTTCGGTCTGTAAGCGAAATTGTTCCCTGGCGGAGTGCTCCAGTGTGTAATCCCGTTCGCCGAGCGCTGTCACTTTGTCGAGGATCCGGCACATCAGGTCGACAATCTGCCGGCATCCCCGCGAGTCGATGTGGCGCTGGGCAATGGAGCCCGTGCCGATACGCAACCCACTGGTCACGGAGGATGATCGAGCCTCGCCGGGGACACGATGCCTGTTCACGATGATCCCGCATTGTTCCAGCGCCGATTCTGCAATGGCGCCGGTGATGCCGCTGCGCAACCGAAGCAGAATCGTGTGATTTTCACTGCGTCCGCCCACGACTTCGTAATCATGTGCCTGAAACGCAGTGGCAAGTTCATCGGCGGTATGGCGGATCCGCGCCATGTAAGCGTCGAATTCGGCCGACATTGCATGACCCAGCGCCGTCGCCTTGGCCGCGATCATGTTGACGGCCGGCGCGCCCTGCATGCCGGGAAACACGGCGTGATCAAGGGCGCGGCTGAAAGTCGTCCGCAAGCCGGGGACTTTGGTATTGGCGTCCCGGCCGCAAAGAATCAGGCCGCCTCGGGGGCCCATGAGTTGCTTGTGTGTGCAGGTGGTCGTGACGTGTGCAACGTCAATCGGGCTCGGATGCCGTCCGGTGGCAACCAGTCCGGCGATGTGTGAAATGTCGGCGAGCAGGATGGCGCCGGCCTCATCGGCAATCTCGCGAAAGCGTTCGAAATCCACGATCCGCGAGTAAGCAGTGGCGCAGCACATGATGATGCGCGGGCGGTGAGCGAGCGCCAGCGTTCGCACCTCGTCGTAATCGATCAGGCCTTGGGAGGTCGTACCGTACTGGATGGCTTTGTAGTGGTCGCTCGAGAACGCTGCGGTGCTGCCGTGGGTGAGGTGGCCGCCATGTTCGACGGCCATTCCCAGCAGGGTATCCCCCGGTTCGAGCAGGCCGGTGAGCACCTGGTAATTGGCGTTCGATGCCGAGTGTGGCTGCACGTTGGCGTACTGAGCGCCGAACAGCGCCCGGGCTCTTCGAATGGCCAGCGACTCGACCAGGCTGACGTTCTCGCAACCGGCGTTATAGCGCCTGCCGGGTGTGCCTTCGGCCGTCACGTTGACCAGCGCCGACGCAGAGGCCGCCAGGGTGCGTGGGTTGACTGCGCAGGAGGAAGATACCAGCGACAGGGTCTGGTGCTGTCGCGTGACTTCGGCGTCAAGGATCTGCGCGAGTTCGGCGTCTTGCACTCGCAGATCCGTCAGGCCGCGCCGCAGCAAGTCGGCCTGGGTCGTAAGCAGTTGAGTATTGACCGGCATTCTTTGTATTCCTTCCCTGTTTGTTGCGCGCCGCGAACAACAGCGCGACTTTCCTGGTTTTGCGTGTGCCGACATCCATGTATCGCCACAAGCTGTACAGGCGGATCCGTGTTCCGGCGCCGATGCGCGCAAAACCAACGTCTGTACAGGTAGCCACTGTCTGATTTCCTCTGCGGGTTACCGTGACGAGGGACAGCTTGAAGCATCATAGTTTTTTTGTTTGTGAACGCGAGAAAAATTAATCAAAAAAATGAACATTGTTCAAAGAAAATGATTCTTTTTGCAGGGCTCAAGGTGTAAAGCTGTAGGGCGACCGTCGCCGCTTTGCGGTGGTGAAGGGAAAGGCAGCGGGAACTAACACGTCAGTACAGCTTGCAGGTGAGTCTGCAAGTCTGGATGAGTCGCCCCGGTTTCGGTCACTCAAGGATGGAGGATGCTATGATCTCTCGCGGTTTTGACAGGGATGCAACTGTAATCAACGACCTGATGTGAGTACCCGTGAGTCATCATTCAGGGTGTGTTTTCATTACAGTTATAAATGGGCGGTCAGTAACTCATGCACAGAAGAGAAAGATCGGAGAATCTGAAAAACAATATCAAGTACCTGATAAAAAGTCGTGGGGAGACGCAGCTGTCCTTGTGTAACTCCAGTGGCCTGACCAGAACGACCATCTATAACATCCTCGAGGGGAAGGTGGTCAATGTGCAGCAGTCCACGGTTCGCAAGATTTCCGATTTCTTTGGTGTTTCCTATGAAGAAATAGAAACCATCGATTTTGAAGAGAAGGAGATAATAGAAAGCAGTATCTCGCCGCAGGGGAACATGAATCCGGCGGCAGTGCCTGTTCTGAAAGAGAGTCTGGTGATCCAGAATCTGGACAAGAGAATTGGCGAGTTGGCCACGGTTTATCCATTGACTTATTATTTTGGCGCCTCTTTCAATTTGATAGGTGTGCTGCTGGAAAACGAGATCAGTGGATTGAATGAGCCGGGCGATCTATTGATCGTACAGAAAGGTTCTTCGAGTAGTGACAGGGAAAAGCTGCTGTATGACAAAGCCACGAACAGGCTGCTGATATCCAGAGAGACTGGCGTTGCCACGGATCGTATTTGTGTTATCGGGGATATAATCGAGGAACGATTTAATGGGCTGTAGTGTTGGAATGGAAAACAGCAAGTACAAGCTATTGGGATTTGAAAACGGTAAAAGCCTGGCTGTCATCATGGTGATTGCGACAGGCAAGATAATCAAAATAAAACTGAGTGAAGTGTTGAATAGTGAGATTATGGATAATCTGAACAAGCTGGAAATAAAGAATCTGTACAAGAAGTTTTATTCCCAGGGAGGGGCGCTCACCGCTTATGAGTTGAATGATCGCCATGAGAGTTCCTGGATGATCTATATCATTCTGAACCTCATGTTGTTTACGCTGTATATCTTTACCAGTATCGCCGCGACCAAGCCGATCTATCTGGAGTCTCTGGACATTATCGTAACGCCTGGGACTTTTCTTTATCCGCTGACGTTTCTGATCGTCGATCTGTTGAATGAAACGTTCGGTCTCAGGCTTGCGCGAAAAGCGATTCTCTTTGCCTTCATCAGCAACGCGGCCATCATCATCCTGCTGGCCATCACGACTCATCTCCCCGGATTGCCTGGCTGGAAGCTCGATGGCCCTTACAATGATGTCATTGGCCAGTTGTCTTCTGTCCTGGTAGCTTCCTCTGTTTCATTTCTGGTTTCCGAAAATATAAACTCGTATTTGCTGTGCAAAATCAAGGAACTCACAAATTCCAGATTCCTGTTCTTGCGCGTGTTTTTAAGTACGTTGTTTGCGGTAATCATCGACAGCTTTCTTTTCTGCTTCATCGCGTTTTATGGTGCGATGGAAACCAGCGCGATACTGAACATGATCTACGTTCAGATTGCGATAAAGGTTGGCTTCGCTTTCTTTAATGTATTGCCTGCTTATGGGGCAAGGGCATTGTTCAAGAAGTACCTGACTGGCGGTCAGGCGCAATAATGCAGAATGGCGCTCACCGGGTGTATCGGTTTTGTCATACCGGGTGAGCGCTTGTTGTGTCGTCGAATATTCAGTTCAGATTCAGTTTTGCTTTCAGGCTGTGCGTAACCCGATCTTTGTTGTTCAGGTATTCATTGAGGCCTTTGGCACGAAGGTTACACGCGTCGCAATTGGAGCAGCCGTTACCTTTGATGCCGTTGTAGCAAGTCAGTGTCTGGTCCCGAATGAACTCCAGTCGCTGATGGTAGTCGGCCAGGGCCCAGGTTTCCGCTTTGTTCAGCCACATCAGCGGAGTGTCCAGGGTCAATTGATAGTCCATGCCCAGTTCCAGGGCTTTGTTCAATGCCTTGACGAAGTCATCCCGGCAATCCGGGTAACCCGAGAAGTCTGTTTCACAAACGCCGGTAATGACGGTTCTGGCTTGTACCTGATACGCATAAATGGAAGCCAGGGTCAAAAACAGGATGTTTCTGCCGGGTACAAAAGTACTGGGCAGGCTTTCTCCTGAACTGTTGATGGTCGGAACCGGAATGTTGTCGCGGGTCAGGCTGCTGATGGCCAGTTCATTCAGCAGCGACACATCCATGGTCTTGTGCACGGTCACGCCAAGTTCTTTTGCCAGTTGCTGTGCAACTTCAATTTCCGCGCGATGGCGCTGGCCATAGTCAAATGTGATGCAGTGAATTTCATCGTAATGGGTCAAGGCATGGATCAAGCAGGTTGTTGAATCCTGTCCGCCGCTAAATACGATGACTGCTTTATTGCTCATGATTATGCTTCCTGCATGGAAAGGGTAAATGCAATATTCGAACAATAATCGAGGGGGGCTTGTCCCGGTTGCTCATTGCCGTGGCGATATTCTACGTAGTACGGCGCTCATTGGCACTGACGAATGCCCCCCTATTGACGGCGCATTTTCTCCCAAACGTTTTCCCGTTTCGCCTGATAGTCGCCGTGTATAGTGAAAAGGCGCAACACTGAAAGCACACCCAGGGTCCTGCTGACCGTAGTTTCTACAGATGCGGCGTAGCGCAAGGCTCTACGATGAGAATGCAATGCTGAAGATTTCCAATAACGTGCATCTGCCGGATGCCGAGATCGAACTGACCGCTATCCGCGCCCAGGGGGCCGGCGGGCAGAACGTCAACAAGGTCTCCAGCGCCGTGCACCTGCGCTTCGACATTCCGGCCTCGTCCTTGCCCGAGTTCTACAAGGAGCGCTTGCTGGCGCTGCGTGACAGCCGCATCACCAGCGATGGCGTGCTGATCATCAAGGCCCAGCAATACCGCACGCAGGAACAGAATCGCGCCGATGCGCTGGAGCGCCTGATCGAGCTGATTCTCAGCGCTACCAAGGTCGAGAAGAAGCGCCGGCCGACCAAGCCGACGCTGGGTTCAAAGAAACGTCGGCTCGAATCGAAAACCAAGCGTGGCAGTATCAAGGCCGGGCGGGGCAAGGTGGATTTCTAGTCTTCGCGGTACTTCGATGTGTGGCGATACAGATAGATGCTCAGTGCCAGGCCACTCAGTGCGGCAATGGCAGCGAACAGGAAGATCGAGGCAAAACCGAAGCCCGCCGCAATCGCCCCGGCCAGGGGGCCGGTGATCCCCAGCGACAGATCGATGAACAACGAATAGGCGCCGACCGCCGCCCCACGGCTGGAGGCCGGCACCAGGTTCACCGCCTCTACGCCCAGTGCCGGGAACACCAGCGAGAAGCCGAAACCGCTCAATGCCGCGCCGGCCAGCGCCCAGTGTGCATCCGGTGCGATCCATAGCAGCAACAGGCCGAGGGTTTCCACCGACAGACAGGCAATCGCTACGCGAAAGCCGCCGAGACGGTTGATCAGATTGCCGAACAGCAGTCGCGCGCCGATGAAGCTGGCGCCGAACAGGCTCAGGCACAGCACCGCGTTATCCCAATGCCGGGTGGCGTAATACAGCGTGATGAAGGTGGCGATGGTGCCGAAACCGATCGAGCCCAGTGCCAGGCCGCAGCCGTGTGGAAAGACACGCCCCAGTACGTGCATGAACGGCAGGCGCTCGCCGGCGACAATCGGCGCAGCGGTCTTCGGCCAGGCCAGCAGCACTCCCAGCGTTGCGAGCAGCAGAATGCTCACGCCCATGCTCCAGAGGCCGAAACGGCTGACCAGCCACACCCCGAGCGGCGCACCGATCGCCAGCGCGCCGTAACTGGCGATGCCGTTCCACGAGATGACTTTGGCCGTGTTGGCCGCGCCGACGCGGCCGATGCCCCAGCCGATCGATCCGGAACCGACGAGACTTTCCGCGCTGCCGAGTACCAGGCGACCAACGAACAGGCTGATCAGGCTGAGCATCGGCAGGTTGGGCGTCCATGCGGAGATCAGCATGAACACACCGCTCAAGCCGCAACCGGCCAGACCAATCATCACCGCACGTTTGCTGCCCTGGTTGTCGATGATCTTGCCGGCATACGGACGGCTGAGCAGGGTGGCAAGGTATTGCACGCTGATCACCAGACCGGCGATGACCGCGCCGAAACCCAGGTCGCTGTGCACATAGCCCGGCAGTACGGCCAACGGAATGCCGATATTGAGGTAACCGATGAAGGTGAACAGGACGATGGAAACGACTTGCAGCGTGACCGCCAGGGGGCGCTGGGGTTCTGGCATTGAGGACGACATGAGTAACGATCCACGGGGAGAGCAGAATAGATAGGCTGCTCATGATACCGGCGTGGACGATTCTGCGGCGGGGAAAAGTAAAACTATTTGGCCGGAGCGACCAGTTGCGTGGTGACCAGTGCCGCGAGGGCGTTTTCTTCGCTGCCGAAACGGGCGAGCAGGGCGGCCTGTTTCTCGGGCGAGAGGCGGCTCCAGATCTCGATCATCTTCTCGGTGGCGCCGATGAGGATTGCGGCCTGGTGTTCGTCAAAGGATTCTTCGGTCATGGCGGGCTCGGCTTCAGGCAGTGTGGAAAGCGCATGTTAGCGCTTTCCACACGGTCTGTACGGCGGGTATTACTTACTCTTCGCTGTCGGCCGGACGGCTTTCGGCGGCTTCTTTCGGCTCGGGCTGTTGGGCGCCGGCTTGTTGCGTGGTCGTCTGCTCAGTTTCGTGCAGGCTTGGGAAGGGGAGATTCGGAATCTCGTGCATGGTTGCGCTCCTCGCTAAGTCTGTTGATAGATCTGGTAGATCCGCGCTTTCAGAAAGCCTGCGAAGGATACAGCAGGAAAAGTGACAAACAGATTTTTAAATCCATTTGTTTCGACAGGCGGGATTGTCTAGACAAGTGCGACAGGGTGACGCAGGGCAAATGTGGGAGCGAGCCTGCTCGCGATAAGTGCTTGTCAGTCGACATTTGTGCTGACTGATGCACCGCTATCGCGAGCAGGCTCGCTCCCACAATTGGGGTTATTTGCAGACGTTGGCGATCGCTTCGGCCAGCAGGTCGAGGCGCGTCGCATCAATCCCGGCGACGTTGGCCCGGCCCGAGCTGACCATGTAAACGCTGTGATGCTCGCGCAGGTTTTTCACTTGTTCCGGCGACAGGCCGGTGTAGGAGAACATCCCGCGTTGCACGCCAATGTGCGCAAAACGCTCGCGCAGACCGTGCGGTTCCAGCGCTTCCACCAAGCCACTGCGCAACTGGGCGATGCGCAGACGCATGGCTTCCACTTCGTCGGCCCAGCGGCGTTTCAGCTCCGGGTCGGCGAGGATCGTGGCGACGACAGCGGCGCCGTGATCCGGTGGCGTCGACCACAGGTTGCGGGCGATGTGGGCCAGCTGACTGCGGATGTCGATGAGCTTGTCAGCGCTTTTCGCGCAGACGATCAGCGCACCGGTGCGGTCGCGGTACAGGCCGAAATTTTTCGAGCAGGAACTGGTGATCAGCAGCTCGGGCAACTCGGCGGCGAACAGCCGGGTTGACCATGCATCCTGCTCCAGACCGTCGCCAAAGCCTTGGTAGGCAAAGTCGATCAGCGGCAGCAGGTTGCGGCTGCGCACCACGTCCAGCACCCGGTGCCAGTCGTCGTGACCGAGGTCGAAACCGGTCGGGTTGTGGCAGCACGCATGCAGCAGCACCACATCACCTTTCGGCACTTCATTGAGCGCGGCGAGCATTGCATCGACGTCGAGACGGTTGTCGCTGCCGACGTACGGGTAATGGCTGATTTTGACCCCGGCGGCCGCGAAAATCGTTTCGTGGATCGGCCAGGTCGGGTTGCTCAGCCATACGCCTTTGCCCGGCAGGCATTGCGCGATGAAATCCGCTGCCAGACGCAGGGCTCCCGTGCCGCCCGGGGTCTGGGTGGCGCCGGCACGTTGCTCGGCGATCAGTGCCGAATCGGCACCGAGCACCAGCTCATTGATGACTTTGCCGAATAGCGGATTGCCATGGCCACCGATGTAGGTCTTGGTGTCTTGGCTCTCGACCAGACGCGCCTCGGCGATTTTCACCGCCTCCGGGATCGGCGTCAGGCCCTGGGCATCCTTGTAGACGCCCACGCCGAGGTCGAACTTGCGCGGGTTGGAATCTTGCGCGTAGGCCTCCATCAGGCCGAGGATCGGATCGCCGGGCACCCGGCCGATGGCGTCGAAGTGCATTACTTGCGTCCTTCTGCAGTCTTGGCCACTTCGTCAGTGCGCGCGGCCATGATGAAGTCGTTGCGGTGCAGGCCTTTGATCGAGTGGCTCCACCAGGTCACGGTGACTTTGCCCCACTCGGTCAGCAGGCCCGGGTGGTGACCTTCGGCCTCGGAGATCTCGCCGACGGCGTTGGTGAAGGCCAGAGCGTGCTTGAAATTCTTGAACAGGAAGACTTTTTCCAGCTGCATGATGCTGTCACGCACTTCGATGTTCCAATCAGGGATCTGCTTGATCAGGATCGGCAGTTCTTCATCGCTGACTTGTGGGGCATCGGCACGGCACGCTTCGCAATGGGCTTGGTTCAAAGTGGACATGGTTTGATTCCTGAGATCGGATGTCTTTTTTATAAGAGCTGTTACGGTCGTCAATGTCGTCACGCTAAACCAAAGCCGCGACGACTGACAGACTCACTTGTAAGTAAAAGCCACGGTTCACGCAGCTTTTGGTTTCGGTGGAAACTTCGGTGCGTGCAGACCCAGCTGCATGCCTTGCTTGACCATGGCCATGATGTCTTCGTGAGCCAGGTCGAACAGGCGCTTGAGGTTCGGCAGGACAAAATACAACGGTTGCAGGATGTCGATGCGGTACGGCGTGCGCATGGCTTCCAGCGGATCGAAGGCCTGATGCTCGGGCTCGTCCGACAGCGAATAAACGGTTTCTTTCGGCGAAGAAAGGATGCCGCCGCCGTAGATGCGTTTGCCTTGCGGGGTGTCGACCAGGCCGAACTCGATGGTCATCCAGTACAGACGCGCCAGATAAACGCGTTCTTCCTTGGTCGCTTGCAGGCCGAGCTTGCCGTAGGTGTGGGTAAATTCAGCGAACCACGGGTTGGTCAGCAGCGGGCAGTGGCCAAAGATCTCGTGGAAAATGTCCGGCTCTTGCAGGTAGTCCAGTTCTTCACGGGTGCGAATGAACGTGGCCACCGGAAACTGCTTGCTGGCGAGCAATTCGAAAAAGGTCTGGAAGGGGATCAGCGCCGGGACGCGGGCAACCTGCCAGCCGGTGGTCTCGCCGAGCACCTTGTTGATCTCGCCCAGTTGCGGGATGCGGTCGTGGGGCAGGCCGAGTTTTTCGATACCGTCCAGGTATTCCTGGCACGCCCGACCCTCGATCACTTTCATCTGGCGGGTGATCAGCGTGTTCCACACCGCGTGTTCTTCGGCGGGGTAGTCGATAAAACCTTGCGCATCGGGCTCGCGGGCCACGTATTGCGTCTGCTTCATACTGCTCTCCTGCGAGGGGAATTCGTTCTTGTTATGTCCTGCGATGGACTGAGAAATACCCCAGCGTGTGCCGTGTTGCACCAGGTTGATGGCCGGTCAGGCAGGAAAAGTCTCTTTGAGCCGTAAATTTTTCGTTACGCTTTGTGCGATAAGTCGTGATTACGGTGATTAGCGGGTTTGAAATGGCCAGTGTCTGTCACATAATCTTGACGACTATCTTGCGGGCGGCAGAGAAAAATCCGCCCCTTTACCTGTTTCGGGCCTTTATATGCGTATCAAAGTCCACTGCCAGAACCGCATCGGCATTCTGCGCGACATCCTCAATCTGCTGGTGGAGTACGGGATCAACGTCGCCCGCGGTGAGGTCGGCGGTGAACACGGCAACGCGATCTATCTGCATTGCCCGAATCTGATCAACCTGCAGTTCCAGGCGCTGCGACCGAAATTCGAAGCCATCGCCGGGGTGTTTGGCGTCAAACGGGTGGGGTTGATGCCCAGCGAGCGCCGACACATGGAGCTGAATGCGCTGCTCGGTGCGCTGGAGTTTCCGGTGCTGTCGATCGACATGGGCGGCTCCATCGTTGCCGCCAACCGGGCGGCGGCGCAGTTGCTCGGGGTTCGGGTCGACGAGGTGCCGGGGATTCCACTCTCGCGTTATGCCGAAGACTTTGACTTGCCGGAGCTGGTGCGCGCCAACAAATCGCGAATCAACGGCATGCGGGTCAAGGTCAAGGGCGACATCTTTCTGGCCGACATCGCCCCGCTGCAATCGGAGCACGACGACAGCGAGGCCATGGCCGGTGCCGTGCTGACCTTGCACCGGGCGGACCGCGTCGGCGAGCGCATCTATAACGTGCGCAAGCAAGAGTTGCGTGGCTTCGACAGCATCTTCCAGAGCTCGAAAGTGATGGCGGCGGTGGTGCGCGAAGCCCGGCGCATGGCACCGCTGGATGCGCCGTTGTTGATTGAAGGCGAAACCGGCACCGGCAAGGAATTGCTGGCGCGTGCCTGTCACCTGGCGAGCCCGCGCGGCCAGTCGCCGCTGATGGCGCTCAATTGTGCGGGGCTGCCGGAGTCGATGGCCGAGACCGAGCTGTTCGGCTATGGCCCTGGTGCCTTTGAAGGGGCGCGGGCCGAAGGCAAGCTCGGATTGCTTGAGCTGACGGCGGGCGGCACGCTGTTCCTTGATGGCGTTGGCGAAATGAGCCCGCGCTTGCAGGTGAAATTGCTGCGCTTCCTGCAGGACGGCTGCTTCCGGCGTGTAGGCAGTGATGAAGAGGTTTATCTGGATGTGCGGGTGATCTGCGCCACCCAGGTGGATCTGTCGGAGCTGTGTGCGAGAGGGGAATTTCGCCAGGATCTGTATCACCGTTTGAACGTGCTGTCGCTGCACATTCCGCCCTTGCGCGAATGCCTCGACGGTTTGACGCCGCTGGTCGAGCACTTCCTCGATCAGGCCAGCCGGCAGATCGGCTGCCCGCTGCCGAAACTGGCGCCGACGGCAATGGACCGGCTCAGTCACTACCATTGGCCGGGCAACGTTCGGCAACTGGAGAACGTGCTGTTCCAGGCGGTGTCGCTGTGTGATGGCGGGACGGTCAAGGCCGAACATATTCGTCTGCCGGACTATGGCGTGCGTCAGCCGCTTGGCGACTTCTCGCTGGAGGGCGGGTTGGACGAGATTGTCGGGCGCTTCGAGAAAGCGGTGCTGGAGCGACTGTATTCCGAACATCCGAGCAGTCGACAACTGGGCAAGCGGCTTGGGGTTTCGCACACCACGATTGCCAATAAGCTGCGTGAGTACGAAGTCGGCAAGGAGTCAGGCAACGTCTGATCACGCCCACGCAGATCGTTCCCACGCTGATCCCTCATGCAGTGTGGGAACGATCAATTGATAAGGGTCAGGTGTTTGCCGCCAAGCGGCATGACACCGCCGGTTTTTCGTCTTCGATACATTCCCCCAAACCCCGCCAATTCCCTCAAGTCCTTTGTTTATCGGGTCCCTGGCCGCCAGAAAAAAGTTGGTCTGCAAATTGCTTGTGGGTCAGCAGTACAGCGGTGGGCGGCAAACGTCCGGCATGCAGAGGAAAGAGTGTGGACAAGTACCTTTATGTGGCAATGACCGGCGCCAGCCAGAACGCACTGGCGCAAAAGGCTCATGCCAACAACCTGGCGAACATCTCCACCAATGGTTTTCAGCGCGACCTGGAGCAGGCGCGTTCGATGCCGGTGTTCGGTGACAGCTTTCCGGCGCGTGCGTTTGCCATGAGCGAGCGGCCCGCCACCGATTTCACCCCGGGCTCGCTGGTGCAGACCGGACGTGACCTCGACGTGGCCGTCAGCGGCAACGGCTTCATTGCCGTGCAGAACCCCAACGGCGGCGAAAGCTACGTGCGCACCGGCAGCCTGAACATCGACGCCCTCGGCGTACTGCGTGCCGGCAACGGCATGCCGGTGCTGGGCAATGGCGGTCCGATTGCCATTCCACCGGAGCAGCAGGTGGAAGTCGGTGAAGACGGCACCATCAGTATCCGTGCGATGGGCGAAGGCCCGCGCGTCATGGCCGAAGTCGACCGGATCAAACTGGTCAACCCGGACATCAAGAACATGAACAAGGGCCTGGACGGTTCGATTTACACCAAGGACGGTCAGCCTGCGCCGGCCGACGCCAACGTCAAACTGGTGTCGGGTTTCCTGGAGTCGAGCAACGTCAATGCCGTGGAAGAGATGACCTCGGTGCTGGCCCTGGCCAAGCAGTTCGAGTTGCACGTCAAGATGATGAACACCGCCAAAGACGACGACCAGGCCATGGCTCGGGTCTTGCAGATCAGCTAATTATCAGAACGTCGCGCCGTAAAACAGGCGCACGAGGAGAATCGAATGCTTCCGGCTCTATGGGTTGCCAAAACCGGTCTGTCCGCCCAGGACACCAACCTGACTACCATTTCCAACAACCTGGCAAACGTGTCGACCACGGGTTTCAAACGTGACCGCGCCGAGTTCCAGGACCTGCTGTATCAGATCAAGCGTCAGCCAGGCGCCCAGTCGACCCAGGACAGCGAACTGCCGTCGGGTCTGCAAGTGGGTACCGGTGTGCGCATTGTCGGCACCCAGAAAAACTTCACCGCCGGCAGCCTGCAAACCACCGAGCAGCCGCTGGACATGGCCATCGATGGTCGTGGCTTCTTCCAGATCCTGCAGCCGGACGGCACCACGTCCTACACCCGTGACGGTACTTTCCACCTCGATTCCAATGGCCAGATCGTCAACGCCAGCGGTTTCGCGCTGGAGCCGGCGATTGTCATCCCGAACAACGCCCAGACCTTCACCGTCGGCCGCGACGGCACCGTATCGATCACCGTTGCCGGCAACCCGGCCGCCCAGGTGATCGGCAACCTGCAAACCGCCGACTTCATCAACCCGGCCGGTCTGCAAGCGGTGGGCAACAACCTGTTCCTGGAAACCGCCGCTTCCGGTGCGCCGCAAGTCGGCACTCCGGGCCTGAACGGTTTCGGTACCACCCTGCAGAACACCCTGGAAACCTCCAACGTCAGCACCGTGGAAGAGATGGTCAACATGATCACCACCCAGCGCGCGTACGAGATGAACTCCAAGGTGATCTCCACCGCCGACCAGATGCTCTCGTTCGTAACGCAGAATCTGTAATCAAGTCTATGAGGCGGTCATGAGGCCGCCTGCAACACCGTGAGGTAAGGGTCATGAAGCGCTTCGTATCTGTTCTGGCATTGGGTGGGGTGGTCTCGCTCGCGGGCTGCGTCGCTCCGACGCCCAAGCCCAATGACCCTTACTACGCTCCGGTGTTGCCGCGTACGCCGTTGCCGGCGGCCGCCAACAACGGCTCGATCTATCAGGCCGGTTTCGAACAGAACCTGTACAGCGACCGCAAGGCGTTCCGGGTCGGTGACATCATCACCATCACCCTGAACGAGAAGACTCAGGCCAGCAAGAACGCCAACTCGCAAGTGGCCAAGAACAGCAAGACCGGCATTGGCCTGACTTCGCTGTTCGGCGGCAGTGGCACCACCAACAACCCGTTGGGCGGTAACGATCTGAGCCTGGACGTCGGCTACAGTGGCGACCGTGCGACCAAGGGCGACAGCAAGGCGGCCCAGGGCAACACCCTGACCGGTTCGATCACCGTGACCGTCGCCGATGTGCTGCCCAACGGCATCATCGCCGTGCGCGGCGAGAAGTGGATGACCCTCAATACCGGTGATGAGCTGGTGCGGATCGCCGGTCTCGTACGCGCCGATGACATCGCCACCGACAACACGGTGTCGTCGACCCGGGTCGCCGATGCGCGCATCACCTATTCGGGCACCGGTTCGTTTGCCGATGCGAGTCAGCCAGGCTGGTTCGACCGTTTCTTCCTCAGCCCGCTGTTCCCTTTCTAGGTGGCTACGTTGAATTTCAAGAGCCTCATGCTCGCTGCGGCGTTGATGTCCGCAGCCTTTGGTGCCCACGCCGAGCGGCTGAAAGATATCGCCAGCATTTCCGGCGTGCGTTCCAACCAGTTGATCGGCTACGGCCTGGTGGTCGGGCTTAACGGCACCGGCGACCAGACCACGCAAACCCCGTTCACCCTGCAGACCTTCAACAACATGCTCTCGCAGTTCGGCATCAAGGTGCCGCCGGGATCGGGCAACGTGCAGCTGAAAAACGTCGCGGCGGTGTCGGTCAGTGCCGATCTGCCGGCGTTCGCCAAACCGGGTCAGCAGGTCGACATCACCGTTTCGTCCATCGGTAACTCCAAGAGCCTGCGCGGCGGCACCCTGTTGCTGACCCCGCTCAAGGGTATCGATGGTAATGTCTACGCCATCGCTCAGGGCAACCTGGTGGTCGGCGGTTTCGATGCCGAAGGTCGTGACGGTTCGAAGATCACCGTCAACGTTCCGTCGGCCGGTCGCATCCCGGGCGGAGCCTCGGTCGAGCGTTCGGTGCCGAGCGGTTTCAACCAGGGCAACAGTCTGACGCTGAACCTCAACCGTTCCGACTTCACCACTGCCAAGCGCATCGTCGACAAGATCAACGACATGCTCGGCCCTGGCGTCGCCCAGGCCATCGATGGCGGCTCGATTCGCGTCACTGCGCCGCTCGATCCGAGCCAGCGCGTCGACTATCTGTCGATCCTGGAAAACCTCGAAGTCGACCCGGGTCAGGCGGTGGCGAAAGTCATCATCAACTCGCGTACCGGCACCATCGTCATCGGCCAGAACGTGAAGGTGTCGCCGGCCGCCGTGACCCACGGCAGCCTGACCGTGACCATCACCGAAGACCCGATCGTCAGCCAGCCGGGCCCGCTGTCCAATGGTCAGACGGCCGTGGTCCCGCGCTCGCGTGTGAATGCTCAGCAGGAAGCCAAGCCGATGTTCAAGTTCGGCCCGGGCACCACCCTCGACGAAATCGTGCGTGCGGTGAACCAGGTCGGCGCGGCGCCGGGTGACCTGATGGCCATTCTCGAAGCACTGAAGCAGGCCGGCGCGTTGCAAGCCGACCTGATCGTGATCTGAGGACCGCACTCATGGATATGCGCAAAAGCGGTCTGGTCAGCAGCAGCGATTCGGGTTCGTACTCCGACCTCAATCGTCTGAATCAGCTCAAGGTTGGCGACAAGAACAGCGACGGGAACATGCGCAAGGTGGCGCAGGAATTCGAATCGCTGTTCCTTGGTGAGATGCTCAAGTCGATGCGTTCGGCCACTGAAGCGCTGGGCCAGGACAATCCGCTCAACACCCCGGCAGCCAAGCAGTATCAGGAAATGTACGACCAGCAACTGGCTGTTTCCCTGTCCCGCGAGGGCGGTGGTATTGGCCTGGCCGACGTGCTGATGAAGCAGATGTCGAAGAACAAACCGATGGCGCCGGGTGAGGCCGCTGCCGCGTCCGCCGCCAAGCAGCAAGAGGCCCTGGCCAAGGCTGCTGCGGTGCCCACGCCGATTGCCGCCGGCACCGTGGCCACCAGCGGTCCGCTGTCGCGCCTCAATGGCGAGCGTCCGTTGTGGGCTTCGCGTTCGGTGCATGCGCCGAATACCCAGCTGGCCCATCGCAACGACATGGAAATGATCAACCAGCGTCGTCTGGCCCTGCCACCGAAACTGGCTGATCGCTTGCTCGCCGGCCTGGTGCCTTCGGCCACGCCGACGGCGGCCGCTCAACTGCCGCAGCGTGCCGCGACGGCCGCTGCCACCGGTTCCGGCCCGCTGTACAACGGCGACTGGCTGGCCCGTGCCGAGGCAGACAAAGCCTCTGGCGGACAGATGCAGATCTATGGTCGCGCCATGGCGCAGATTCCGCTGGCACCGGCCAAGCGCGCCTTCAGCAACGCCGACGAATTCGTCAACACCATGCTGCCGATGGCCAAGGAAGCTGCAGCGCGCATTGGCGTCGATCCGCGTTATCTGGTGGCTCAGGCTGCACTGGAAACCGGTTGGGGCAAGTCGGTCATGCGCGCCCAGGACGGCAGCAGCAGTCACAACCTGTTCGGGATCAAGGCCAGTGGCAACTGGAAGGGCGATTCGGCCCGGGCGATCACCAGCGAATTCCGCAACGGGCAGATGGTCAAGGAGACGGCCGAGTTCCGTTCCTACGCCTCCTACAAGGACAGCTTCCACGATCTGGTGACTTTGCTGCAGAGCAATAATCGCTATCAAGATGTGTTGAAGTCGGCCGATAACCCAGAACAGTTTGTACGCGAATTGCAAAAGGCCGGTTACGCGACCGACCCGAACTACGCGACGAAGATTTCGCAGATTGCCAGGCAGATGACGGTCAATCAGAGCTACGCTGCGGCCGGCGTTTCAACAACGCCTTTATAAACACAAGGTAAGGTTTGAATCATGAGTTTGCTCAATATCGGGATGTCGGGGTTGGCCGCGAGTTCGTCCTCTCTGGCTGTGACAGGTAACAACATTGCCAACGTCGACACCGCCGGTTATTCACGCCAGCAAACCGTGCAGAGCACCAAGTCCTCGATCCAGAGTGGCAACGTGTTCATCGGTACGGGCACCACCCTGGCGGACGTGCGCCGGGTGTACAACTCTTACCTCGAGACTCAACTGCACACCGCCACTTCGCTCAACAGCGAAGCGGCCGCCTACGGTGCTCAGGCGACCGCGCTGGACGCCTCGCTGTCCGATACCAACACTGGCCTGACCGGTGTGCTGCAGAAATTCTTCACCTCGATGCAGGGTGTAGCGACCTCGGCGACCGACGACACTTCCCGTCAGTCGGTGCTGACCGGTGCACAGGCGCTGACCAGCCGCTTCAATGCCCTGGCCAAACAGCTGAACGATCAGAACACCACGATCAACGGCAACCTGGCGGACATGGCTGCCCAGGTGAACAAACTGGCCACCTCGATTGCCAACCTGAACCAGAAAATCGGTGAGGTCTCCACCAGCGGCGGCCAACCGAACGACCTGCTCGACAGCCGTAACGAAGCCGTGCGCCAGCTCTCCGAGTTGACCGGTGCACAAGTCGTCGAACGCGGCACCAGCTTCGACGTCTACGTCGGCAGCGGTCAGCCGCTGGTCGTCGGCAACACCACCAACACCCTGAGCACCGTGCCGAGCAAGGATGACCCGTCGCGCATGGCCATTCAGATGGATCGTGGCTCGAGCACCATCGACATCACTTCGGTGATGAATGGCGGTGAAATCGGCGGTCTGCTGACCTATCGCAATGAAGTGCTCAACCCTTCGCTCAACGAACTGGGTCGTGTCGCGCTGGTCATTGCCGACCAGATGAACCGCCAGCAAGCCCAGGGCATCGACAAGAACGGTGACTTCGGCGCGCCGATCTTCAACGACATCAACAGTGCTGCGCTGATCAGCCAGCGCAGCATTGCCTCGGCAGGCAACAGCGCGGGTTCGGGCAACCTGAACGTCACCATCAAGGACACCGGCAAGCTGACCACCAGCGATTACCAGGTCACCTTCACCAGCGCCACCGACTATTCGGTCAAGCGCTCCGATGGCACCGACATGGGTTCGTTCAGCACCACCACCACGCCACCGCCAGTGATCGACGGTTTCACCCTGGCCCTCAATGGCGGTGCGCTGAGCGCCGGTGACACCTTCAAGGTGACGCCGACCCGCAACGCAGGATCCACGATTCAGACCGTGCTCACCGATCCGAAGAAAATCGCGGCGGCAGCACCGTTGACTGGCGTGGCCAGTGCCAACAATTCCGGCACCTACACTCAGCCGACGCTGGTCGACACCCTCGACATCACCAACCCGGCCTCCCAGGCCGAGTTGCAGAATGCGCTCAAGTATTCGACGCCGGTCAAGCTGGTCATGGGTGCGGTCACCAGCGGCAGCCAGTCGTACAACATGGTCGATGCCAAGGGTTTCACCATCGGTACCGGCACCATCGTGCCGGGGCAGGCCAACACCCTGAACCTGAAAATCGGCATGGTCGACTCCACCGGGGCTCCGGTGATGGATACCTCGGTCACGCCGAACGTGCAGAAAACCTTCACCGTGCAGACCACCGTGGGCGCGACACCGAAACCAGGCGAAACCTTCACGATCAACCTGACCGGCGCCGCTTCTTCGGACAACCGCAACGCGCAGGCGCTGGTCGGCCTGCAGACCAAGCAGACCGTGGATACCGGCACGGCAAGCAAGGGCATCAGCCTGACCGACGCCTACAACAAACTGGTGACCAACGTTGGTACCAAGGCCGCTCAGAGCAAGTCCGACAGTGCAGCCACCACGGTGATTCTGGATCAGGCACAAGGCGCGCGCGATTCGCTGTCCCAGGTCAACCTGGACGAAGAAACCGGCAACCTGGTCAAGTATCAGCAGTACTACACCGCCTCTTCGCAAATCATCAAGGCTGCGCAGGAAACCTTCGCAACGCTGATCAACAGTCTTTAAGGAGCCGTAATTCATGCGCATTTCCACCGCCCAGTATTACGCGACACAAGCTGCCCAATATCAGCGTAACTACAGCAAGACTGTCGCTACCGCCAACGAGGCGAGCAGCCTGCAGCGCATCAACACCGCCGCCGACGATCCGATCGGCGCCGGGCGCCTGCTCAAGCTGGGGCAGCAGGCCTCGATGCTGGAGCAGTATCAGGGCAACATCGATACCACCAAGAACTCGCTGACCGTGCAGGAGTCGACGCTGAACTCCATCACCACCGCATTGCAGCGCGCGAAGGAGATCGGTCTGGCGGCCAACAACGGCATCGCCACCGACGATAACCGCAAGGCTTATGCGGCAGAGCTGAGCCAAATCCAGCAACAAGTGCTGGGCCTGATGAACTCCAAGGATGCCAACGGCAACTACATGTTCTCCGGTTCCAAGACCGACACGGCGCCGTACTCGCAAAACGTCGATGGCACCTACACCTACAACGGCGACCAGACCCAGATCAACCTGGGCATTGGCGACGGCATGTCGGTGACCACCAACACTACCGGTTGGGACGCGTTCCAGCAGACCATCAATACTGCCCGCACCCAGACCAGCATGACCGCTCCGTTGGTCGACGATGGTCGCGTGGTACTGACCAACGGTATCGTTGGCACCGCTGCGACGTACAACGCCAAGTTCGCGGCCGGCCAACCGTACACCGTGGACTTTCTCAGCAGCACTCAGCTGAAGATCACCGATGCCCTGGGCAACGACGTGACGTCCGAGGCTAGCCAGAACGGGCTGATCAGCAACAGCAACGGCACGAACCAGACGGTCAGCTTCCGTGGCGTCGACCTGAAGCTGAACATCAACCTCAAGCCTGGTGACACCAACCCGGACGCGGTCATCGCCGGTCACAGCTTTCAGCTGTCCGTCACTCCGGACTCGTTCACCACGGCGCGCAGCCCCGGCAACCCGTCCACCGCGGTCATCACCGGCTCCAGCGTGACCAACCAGGGCGCCTACGACGCCACGTTCCCGTCGGGCGGCGGTGCGATCCTGAAGTTCACCAGCGCCACTGACTTCGATCTGTACGCGGCGCCGGTCACCGCTGACAGCAAGCCGATTTCGTCGGGCACCATGGTTGGTGCAAACGCCACGGCGGCGGGCGTGACCTTCGCCATCGGCGGCACGCCGGGCGCGGGCGATCAGTTCTCGATCCAGTCCAACAACCACCAGACCCAGAACGTGCTCGACACCCTGGGCCAGATGGTCGCGGCGCTGAACCTGCCGGTCGATGCCGACCCGGTCACCAAGCAGAAATTCCAGGGTGCCATGGAATCGGCCCTGGGTAACCTCGACAGCGCCTCCACGCAGATCGGCGCGGCCGTCACTTCGATCGGTGCTCGCGGTCAGTCGCTGGATGATCAGGACACCACCAACCAGAGTCTGATCCAGGCGAACACCACGACCCAGGGTTCGATCCGTGATTCGGATCCGGCCGAGGTGATGACCCGCCTGACCTTGCAGCAGACCATGCTGCAGGCCTCGCAACTGGCATTCAGCAAAATCAGCCAGTTGGGCCTGTTCAACAAGATCTGATGCTGACCGGGCGCGCGAGCGCCCGGTTGCTCTGACTGCTCTGTACTTATTGTTCTTCTTTTGCGGTTTCAAAGGGCTCGCTGTTCCGGGCGGGTTCCCGCCGCTTGCGAGTCCGCCGTGAATTCACTCCCCCTTGTCAGCCTTGTTATCCCTGCCTTCAATCCACGTTTTTTCGAACGGGCCTTGAACAGTGCCGTGAGTCAGACTTACGGCAATCTTGAGATCATTGTCTGTGACGACAGTCGTGGCGACGAGATCGAGCAAACTGTTGCGTCGATCATCGAGCGTACCGGGGTTGCGGTGCGCTACGTGCGCAATGTCCAAACGCTGGGGATGGTCGGCAACTTCCATGCGTGCCTGGAACAGGCGCAGGGTGAATTCATCAAGTTCCTGTGCGACGACGATCAGTTGTTTATCACCTGCATCGAAAGTCAGGCACAAACGCTCATCGATCAGACAGATGTCAATCTGGTATTGGCTCAGCGCCTGTTTTGGGACGCTGACGACCTGCCGCTGCCGTCGCGACTGGAAAATACTCCGCTGTCTCCGGTGTCCGGTCTGTTCAAGGGCGAAGACCTGCTGGCCATTTTCGAAAACTTCCCGGTCAATATTCTTGGCGGCTTCAGTAATGCCCTGTTCCGCCGGGCCGATGTGCTGGAACTGCTTCCGGCCCTGACACAACCGGGCCATTGTTTTGTCGCTTCCCTGGATTTTGCGTTGTATGTGTGCCTGCTGCGCCGCGCAAACCTTGTGGTGTCCAATCACATTCTGAGTGTCGAGCGCCTGTACCCCGAGCGTTTGAGCGCTCAGCAAGCGATGCGCGATGCGACCATGGTCGAGCGGCAATGGTTGACGCAGATGCTCAAGGCTCGCAGTGGCGAGTCGGCGCCTGCGCCGGGTTGGGTGCGCTATCTGCCGGTCACCAAGGCGGGTGAATCGCCTCGGGTCTGGGAAGAGTTGCCGCTGAGCCGGACGCTGGGTACCAAGCAGACCACTCAGGATTGGCATGTCGGTATTGCCAGCGTCAGCTTTGCCCAGCTGTACGCGCAATGGCTGGCGTGCCGCAGCCTGACCGAAGGTCAGCGTGAATTGCTCCCGGAGACCATGGCCAACTGGCCGCGCATTCCGAAGATCGTGCCGGTCATCATCGACGAACAGGGCAGCGTTTCCGCCCTGGAACTGACCCTGCAATCGCTCGCCGCCCAAGAGTACGTGCCTGAGCTGACACTCGTATTGTCGGCATCCTGCACCGAAGCGCAGTTGGATGAGCGGGTCGTGCGCATGCCGCTGCAGGATGACTGGCGCCAGCAGCTCAATGAACTGCTGCCGCAACTGGACGGCGCTGACTGGTTCTATCTGCTGCGTGCCGGTGATCGACTGGTCGTGCCGGCGTTGTTGGTGATGGCTGAGCGCATTGCGCTTTCGCGCACGCTGATGTGTCTGTACAGCGATGAAGGCGGGTTGAGCGAGGGTGAATCCACAGAGCCCGTGTTCAAGCCGGATTTCAACCTGGACCTGATGCGCAGCTATCCGTACGTGGGCAGGGCGCTGGCATTCGAGCGTGAACGCTTCCTGGCACTGGGTGGTTTTGACTCCGTGTTCGGCGAGCTGGCCCCGCACGACGTCTTGCTGCGTATGGTCGAGAACGACGGCTTGCAGGCAGTCGGTCACATCTCCGAGATTCTGCTGGAGTCGGCATTCGATCTGGCCAAGTGGTTGTCGGAGCCGCAACTGGCAGACAACAACGCGCAATTGCTTGAGGCGCATCTGCACCGTCTGGGAATCTCGCATGACATTCGCCGGGGCAGTTCGGCGTTGCTCAACCGTGTGGACTATCGCCACGCGAGCCAGCCACTGGTGTCGATCGTCATCGTCAGCAAGGATCAGACGGCCGCCGTACAGCGTTGCGTCGAGAGCCTGCTGGAGAAAACCGCCTACGGCGAATATGAGTTGTTGCTGGTCGACAATGGCAGCGAGACCGCCGAGGCGAAAGCCTGGTTTGACGGCATGTCGCAATTGGGCAGCGAGCGGATTCGCGTGCTTGACTGCCCGCTGCAGGACAATGTGGCGGCAGTGCGCAATGTCACGGTCAGCCAGGCTCGCGGCGAGTATGTACTGCTGCTCAACCCGTACAGTGTGATCACCCACGGTGACTGGCTGACGGAAATGCTCAATCATGCACAACGCCCGGAAGTTGGCGTGGTGGGCGCCAAGATCTTCAACCCGGATGGTCGGGTATTGCATGCCGGTCTGATTCTCGGCCTGCAGGGACCAGCGGGCGTACCGTTCTACGGCGAGTCGATGCATGCGACGGGTTACATGTACCGGCTGCTGGTCACACAGGATCTGAGCGCTGTCGGCAGCGATTGCCTGATGGTGCGCAAGTCGGTTTTTGAAGCGGTCGGCGGGCTGGATGAGGAGCATCTGGCGCAATCGCTGCACGAGGTCGACCTGTGCTTGCGCGTTGGTCAGGAAGGCTATCTGGTGGTCTGGACGCCATTTGCCCAACTGGCGCTCGGCGCACAGCCGGTCGTAGCGGCGAACGACGCTGAAGTGGCGTTGCACACCCAGGAGCAGGAAGTCTTCTACAAGCGCTGGCTGCCGATTGTGGCGCGCGATCCGGCGTATAACGCCAACCTGTCGTTGAACGGGATTGTCGGGTCGAGCTTTCGTCTCGATCCGGGACTGCGTACTGGCTGGAGTCCGTTTTCGCAGCCGCAATTGCCGAAAATTCTCGCGCTGCCAGTCAACGCATCGGCCATCGGTCACTACCGCGTGACGCAACCGCTGATCGAGCTGGAAGCGGCAGGGCGGGCGCTGGGGCGCATTCATTACAACCTGCCGAGCATCATCGAGGTCGAGCGTCAGTCCCCGGATGTGATCATTTTGCAGGGACGATATTCAGAAGGCCCGATCAACGAAATTCCGAGCCTGCAAAAGTATTCCAACGCCCGCAGGATCTACGAACTCGACGACTACGTGATCCATGTTCCTCATCGCAATGCCCACATTCGCAACATGCCGGGCAAGGATGAGATGGAGGCGCTGGTGCGTCGTGCGATCGGCATGTGCGACCGGGTCGTGGTGTCCACGGCGCCGCTGGGTAATGCGCTGTCGAGCATGCACAACGATATTCGCGTTGTTCCGAACATGTTGGCCAAACACCTGTGGTCAGACCTGCGCAGCCAGCGCCGCACGTCGAAAAAACCGCGGGTCGGCTGGGGTGGCGGCACCAGTCACCACGGTGACCTTGCTGTCATCGCCGACGTGGTTCGCGAACTGGCGAACGAGGTTGACTGGGTGTTCTTCGGCATGTGCCCGGACGATTTGCGTCCGTACATGCATGAGTTCCATGGTGTGATCGGCCTGGACGTGTACCCGGCGAAACTGGCCAGCCTCAACCTCGATCTGGCCCTGGCACCGCTGGAATTCCACATCTTCAACGACTGCAAGAGCAACCTGCGTCTGTTGGAATATGGCGCCTGCGGCTACCCGGTGATCTGCACCGACACCGAGGCCTATCGCGGCTACCTGCCTTGCACGCGGATCAAGACCAACACCACGGATGAGTGGCTGCAAGCGATCCGCATGCACCTGGCCGACTCGGACGCCAGCTATCGCATGGGTGATGAGTTGCGTGAAGTCGTACTGCGCGACTACGTGCTGCGTGGTGACAACCTGCGGTACTGGGAAGCGGGCTGGCTGGCGGACTGACCGGTTCGCGCGGGCCCCTCTGGAAAACAGGCGACTTTCGAGTCGCCTGTTTTTTTTGCGCCGCAAAAATCGTATTTGTATCAATCGCGATACTTTTTTTGCTCGACGGCCTCAAGCATCGGGATTTTTCTGTCGATATCTCTCTATTCGCTCATTCGGGATGGCTGACGCAGGCAGGGTCGGCGTGTGCACGGGATGGCAGGTTCGCGGATTCAACAACCATGCAAGGAAGAAGCAAATGGCAGTAGTGAATGGAACGAGTGATGCGGATGTCCTGTTGGGCACCGACGGTGATGACCAACTCTATGGACTGGAGTCGGATGATGTGTTGCTGGCAAGCGCCGGCAATGATCTGCTGGATGGCGGGGAAGGGTTTGATACGGCGAATTATTACGCCTTGTCCTCGGGCGTGAACGTCGAGTTCAGCAGTGCTTCGGCGACTGTCACTGCCGCTGACGGCAAGGTCGATACGCTGGTCGGCGTGGAGAAGGTCTTCGGCACTTTTCAAAATGACACCTTCACCAGCAATGTGGCCGGCGTGACGCTGGAAGGCAGTGTCGGTGACGATGTGTATATCGTCGGCAGCGAGGGTGTGACGATCATCGAGGAAAACTATCTCGGCTACGACGAGCTGCGCACCAGTCTCAACACCATCAAGATGGACCCGTTCATCGAGAAACTGACCTTTACCGGCACGGGCGATTTCAAGGGTTACGGCAATGCCAGCGACAACGAGATCATCGGTGGCGCCGGCAACGACTGGCTGTGGGGCGGCGCCGGCGCTGATCACTTCGTGGGTGGCGAAGGCTTCGATACCGTCAGCTATTCCGACAGCCTCGAAGGTGTGAGAGTCCTGGACTTCGAGAACTTCGACGCATTGACCATCGCCTATGGCGACTCCTTCACCGGCATCGAGGCGATTCAGGGATCGAATTTCGATGACGTGGTGTATCTGCTCGATAACGCCATGATCGTGGATGGCGCCGATGGCTACGATACCGTGAGCTACCGTCACTCCTGGGATGGCGTCAATATCGGCATCGGTCAGCAGGCAGGTCCGGATGTCACGTTGCTGAACGTGGAGAAAGTCATCGGTACGCCGTTCGCTGACCACTTCACCGCCAACGTCGGCGGCCTGACCCTGGAGGGCGGTGCGGGTGATGATGTGTACACGATCAACAGCGAGGGTGTGACCATCATCGAGCAGAATTTCCCCGGTGGCATCGATCAGCTGAACACCAGCCTGTCGTCGATGCACATGGCTGCGTTCATCGAGAACATGACCTACACCGGCACGGCGGACTTCACCGGATACGGTAACGACGAAGACAACAGAATCATCTCCGGTGCCGGCAATGACGTCCTGTCGGGTGGCGCGGGCGGTGATCGCTTTGAGGGCGGGGCCGGTATCGACATCGTCAGCTACGACGACAGCAACGAAGGGTTGAGCGCCTCGCTGGGCTGGGGGCCGCAAAGCGGTATCGCGCTCTACGATACCTACGTCGATATTGAAGGGCTGCGCGGTAGCCGGTTCGATGACTTCCTGCGAGGCGACTCGGGTGACAACGTCCTCGAAGGCGGGTCTGGTAGTGATCAGATTGTGGGTGGCGATGGCAATGACTATCTCTATGGCGGACTGAAATCCGGTCTCGACACAAATGTCGCGCAGGCCGACTTGCTGTCTGGCGGTTCGGGCGATGACGTCATCGTCAGTGCCGTGAATGACCTGGGTACATTGGCCCATGGAGACGAGGGCGATGACACCGTCACGGTCAACCGCGGCAGTGCCTACGGTGATGAAGGCAATGACGTGCTGACCGGGACCGGCAGCAACTACATGCTGTTCGGTGACAGCGGTCATGACGTGCTGGTTCTCAACCTGGCGGGCCAGTCCGGCACTGGCGGCTTCGCGTTCGGCGGTACGGGTGATGACACCTATGTCGTGAACACCACCGGGCTGGTAACGATTCAGGACGAAGGCTGGGACCTCAATGACACGCTGATCCTGAATACTGTCGCCAATCTCAGTCAGCTGAACGTCACTCGCATCGGTGATGACGCCTATCTGCATGGCGCCAACGACGGCAGCGTCGGCGTTCCCGACAGCGGCGTGAAGCTGCAGGGCTGGTACGCCGAGTCTGCCGTGTATGCCGGGTACAACAAAATCGAGCATCTGCAGACCGCTGACGGCCAGATCTACGACCTGCCGGCCACAATCGATGGATTCGCGATGTTTGGCTGATCCGTCCGATTGATTGAAACAGCTTGATGAAAGGGATGAGTCCGGCCACGGATTCATCCCTTTTTTCATGCCTGCATTTCCTCGCCGACGCAGGGCTGGCGGAGCTGGCGCGTTTCCTGCAAGTCCCCCTCAAATCGCCATAAAACGAGCGCTCGCGGTCATTCACCTGCGCCCGGACTGGCAAAGGTTCAGCCGCAAAGGCCTGCAACAGCGAGGCCGAGCCCTGTGACGTAGAAGAGGGGAGACGATGAAGGCAGTTATTTTGGCGGGTGGCCTCGGCACGCGCATCAGTGAAGAGTCGCACCTCAAGCCCAAGCCGATGATCGAGATCGGCGGCAAGCCAATTCTCTGGCACATCATGAAGCAGTATTCCGCCCACGGAATTCACGACTTCGTGATCTGCCTCGGCTACAAGGGCTACGCGATCAAGGATTTCTTCGCCAACTACTTCCTGCACACTTCCGACGTCACGTTCGACATGCGCAACAACCGCATGGACGTTCACCAGAACTACAGCGAGCCGTGGAGCGTCACCCTGATCGACACCGGCGAGGAAACCATGACCGGTGGCCGTCTGCTGCGTGCCGGCCGTTACCTCAAGGATGAAGAGGCGTTCTGCTTCACCTACGGCGACGGCGTCTCCGACATCAACATTGCGCAACTGGTCGACTACCACAAAGGTCACGGCCGTCTGGCGACCGTCACCGCCGTGCAGCCACCGGGCCGTTACGGCGCCCTTGAGCGGCATGGTGATCAGGTACTCGGCTTCACCGAAAAACCTCGCGGCGACGGCGGCTGGATCAATGGCGGTTTCTTCGTGTTGTCGCCGAAAGTGCTGTCCTACATTGCTGGCGACGAAACCACCTGGGAAGCGGAGCCTTTGGCTCAACTGGCTCAGGACGAACAACTGAAAGCCTTCGAGCACGAAGGTTTCTGGCATCCGATGGACACCCTGCGCGACAAAAACCATCTCGAAGCACTGTGGCAGAGCGGGGAGGCCCCATGGAAGCAATGGGCCTGAGTCCTGAGTTCTGGCGCGGCAAGCGGGTTCTGGTCACCGGGCACACCGGTTTCAAGGGCAGCTGGCTGACCCTGTGGCTGCAAAGCCTCGGTGCGCAAGTCAGCGGTTTTTCCCTCGACCCGTCGACCGAGCCGAGCCTGTTCGAACTGGCACGCGTCAGCGAAGGCATCAACGACCAGCGCGGCGACCTGCGTGACCTCGGCGCCTTGCTGGAAATCATCGCCGACAACGAGCCGGAAATCGTCCTGCACCTGGCGGCGCAGCCGCTGGTGCGCGAAGGCTATCGCGATCCGCTCGGTACTTATTCGAGCAACGTCATGGGCACCCTCAACCTGCTCGAAGCGATTCGTCAGGTCGGTTGCGTGCGGGCCTGTGTGCTGGTGACCACCGACAAGGTCTACGCCAACAAGGAATGGCTGTGGCCGTACCGCGAGGACGAAGCCCTCGGTGGCCACGACCCTTACAGCAGCAGCAAGGCGTGCTGCGAATTGCTGGCGCAGTCTTACGCGGCCTCGTTCTTCCCGGTCGACAAGTACGCCGAGCACGGTCTGGCCCTGGCCACCGCGCGCGCCGGCAACGTGTTGGGTGGCGGTGATTTCGCCCCTGAGCGCCTGATTCCCGACGTACTGAAAGCCTGGTCGGCCGACGAGCCGGTGACTTTGCGTTACCCGCAAGCCGTGCGCCCGTGGCAGCACGCGCTGGAGCCGTTGGCCGGCTACCTGCAACTGGCCGCCGGGCTCTACGAACTAGGCCCGGAGTACGCCGGGGCGTGGAACTTCGGCCCGGGTGAGGCGGACATGTGCAGCGTCGGCGAGGTGGTCGAACTGCTCTCCAATCGCTGGCCTCAGGCCCGTGGCCTGCGCCTCGAAAAGAGTGACCTGCACGAAGCCGGCCTGCTGCGTCTGGACAGCAGTCGCGCCCGTCAGGTGCTGGGCTGGCAACCGCGCTGGTCGTTGCAGCAGTGTCTGACCCAGACCCTCGACTGGCATCTGGCCTGGCAGAACGGCGACGACATGCGCACCGTGACCCTCGGCCAACTGAACCTGTACCGGGGCGCGCTGTGAGCGAATTCTCCTTGAAACAGTTGCCGCTGGTCGGGCTGTTCAGCGTCCAGCACAAACGCTTCGAAGATCAGCGCGGGCATTTCGCCCGACTGTTCTGCGAAGGCAGCCTGAAGGCGTTTGGCGCCGAATTCCACATCCGCCAGATCAACCATTCCTGCACTCGCGAGAAGGGCAGCGTGCGCGGTCTGCATTACCAGAACGCCGACGCGCCGGAAGCCAAATTGATCACCTGCCTGCGCGGTGAAGTGTGGGACGTGGCGGTGGACCTGCGCCCGGATTCCGAGACCTTCCTGCACTGGCACGCCGAGCACCTGAAGGCCGGCGACGGTCGCAGCCTGTTGATCCCGGCCGGCTTCGCCCACGGCTTCCAGACCCTCACCGAGGATGCCGAACTGCTTTACCTGCACAGCGCCGACTACGCGCCGGAGCATGAGGGCGGCCTGTCGGTGAACGACCCGCGGCTGGCGATTGCCTGGCCGTTGCCTGTCAATAATTTGTCAGCGCGTGATTCCAGCCATCCCGCGCTCGATCAACACTTTGCTGGAGTGCGTCTATGAACTGCCGTGGGTGCGCCGCACCGCTGAGCCTGCCGCTGATCGACCTCGGCACCTCGCCACCGTCCAACGCCTACGTGCACGCCGATCGGCTGGAACAGGCCGAACAATGGGTGCCGCTGAAGGTCGCCGTGTGTCAGCAATGCTGGCTGGTGCAGACCGAGGATTACACCTCAGCCGACAGCCTGTTCGACGCCGAGTACGCCTATTTCAGTTCGTTCTCCAGCACTTGGCTGGCCCATGCCGAGCGCTATGTGGCCGAGATGGTCGAGCGCTTCGGTCTGACCGCTGACAGTCGGGTGGTGGAAGTCGCCGCCAACGACGGTTACCTGCTGCAATACGTGGCCGGTCGCGGCATCCCGTGCCTGGGCGTCGAGCCGACCCGCAGCACCGCGCAGGCGGCACGGGAAAAAGGCCTGGAGATCCGTGAGCTGTTCTTCGGCCGCGATACTGCCGCACAGCTGAAAAGCGAAGGCTGGGCCGCCGACCTGATGGCCGCCAACAACGTGCTGGCTCATGTGCCGGACATCAACGATTTCCTCGGCGGTTTCGCCACGCTGCTCAAACCGACCGGCGTGGCTACGTTCGAATTCCCGCAACTGCTGACGCTGATGGCGGGCGCGCAGTTCGACACGCTGTATCACGAACACTATTCGTACCTGTCGTTGACCGCCGTACAAACGCTGTGCGAACGCAACGGCCTGGAAGTGTTCGACGTCAGCCAGCTGACCACCCATGGCGGCTCGCTGCGGGTGTTCGTCCAGCGCAAGGACGGCGAACGCCGCGCCGTGCAGTCTGCGGTGCAACAGCAGTTGCAGGCCGAGCTCGACGCGGGTGTCAAAACCTCCGAGTACTACGCGACACTGGCGCCGGCCGCCGAACGCATCAAGCACGACCTGCTGCGTTTCCTGTTGCAGGCCAAGGCCGATGGCAAGCGTGTGGTCGGTTATGGCGCTGCGGCCAAGGGCAACACCTTGCTCAACTACGCCGGGGTCAAGCCTGATCTGCTGGCCTGGGTCGCCGATGCCAACCCGCACAAGCAAGGCAAGTTCTTGCCGGGCAGCCGTATTCCGATTGTCGCGCCGGCACGGATCGACATCGAGAAGCCGGATTACGTGCTGGTGCTGCCGTGGAACCTGTTGCACGAAGTCAGTCAGCAACTGGCCCAGGTGCGTCAGTGGGACGGTCGCTTCGTGATCGCCGTGCCTGAGTTGAAAGTCCTGTGAAGGTTCTGGTCACCGGAGCCACCGGCTTCGTCGGTCGCCATCTGGTCGCGGCATTGCTGGCCCGTGGCTGCACGGTGCGAGCGGTCGCGCGTAATGTGCAAACCGCCGCGAGCATGCCGTGGATCAATGACGTCGAGTTTGTGAGCGCGGATATTCACGCGGCGGATCTGGATGTCGGTGCGTTGACCGAGGGCGTCGATGCACTCGCGCACCTGGCCTGGCCGGGGTTGCCGAACTATCGGGCGCTGTTCCATTTCGAGCACAACCTGATGGCCGACTACCGCTTCATCAAAGGCGCGGTGGAGGCGGGCGTGAAGCAGGTCCTGGTCACTGGCACCTGCTTCGAGTACGGCATGCAGAGCGGCCCGCTGAGTGAGCAGAATGAAGCGCAACCGGCCAATCCCTACGGACTGGCCAAGCACACCCTGCACCTGTTTTTGCAAAACCTGCAGCAGGAGCATCCGTTCACTCTGCAATGGGCGCGGCTGTTCTATCTGCACGGCGCCGGGCAAAACCCCAACAGTCTGTTGGCGGCGCTGGACCGGGCAATCGATGCGGGCGAGACGACGTTCAACATGTCGGCCGGCGAACAGCTGCGGGACTTCCTGGCGATTGAAACAGCCACCGGTTACCTCGCGGCGATCCTGCATAAGCGCGATTTCGACGGCACGATCAATTGCGCCAGCGGCCAGCCGGTTTCGGTGCGTGCGCTGGTCGAAGAGCGCGTGCGCGTGCGTGGCGCAACCATCGGCCTGAACCTCGGCCACTACCCGTATCCGACCCACGAACCGCTGGCGTTCTGGGCGGTGACCGAGCGCTTGCAACAGTTATTGGGAGAGTCGCAATGAGGCACGAGTTGTATCGGGTCACCGACCTGCCGGTGCTGCAGAACCGCACTTTTGCCGATCCTGAATCGGCGAAAGCGTCGGCCAGCGCCGACCTGTTGCTGGTGCAGGATGAACGCAGCGGTCTGATCTTCAACGCGGCGTTCGACGCCGACAAGCTCAGCTACGACGCCGACTACCAAAACGAGCAGGCGCACTCCGGCCAGTTCCAGAAGCACTTGAGCGATGTCGAAGGCATCATTGCCCGGCACTTCAAGGGGCAGGAGCTGATCGAAGTCGGCTGCGGCAAAGGCTATTTCCTGGAGCTGCTCAAAGGCTTTGGCTATCGCATCACCGGCATCGACCCGGCCTACGAAGGCGAGAACGCCGACGTGATCAAGGCCCCGTTCACCCGTGGTCTGGGGCTGGAAGCGGACGCCATCGTGCTGCGCCATGTGCTGGAGCACATTCAGGATCCGGTGAGTTTTCTGGCGGTAATCGCCGAAGCCAATCAGGGTGGCGGGCAGATCTACATCGAAGTGCCGTGCTTCGACTGGATTCTCGAACATCGCGCCTGGTTCGACCTGTTCTACGAGCATGTCAATTACTTCCGCCTCGATGACCTGCGCCGGATGTTCGGCACGGTGCATGAGGCCGGCCATCTGTTCGGTGGCCAATACCTGTACATCGTCGCTGACCTTGCCACGTTGCGTCTTACCCCGGAACAGCCGGTACCACGCCTGGCATTGCCTGACGATTTCACCGCCAGCCTCGAGCGCGCGGTGCAGATCATTCAGGACGCACCCGAGCAGGGGTCGGCGATCTGGGGCGCCTCGTCCAAAGGCGTGATCTATTCGCTGTTCCTGCAACGCGCCGGTGTGGCGGTGGATCGGGTGGTGGATATCAACCCGGCCAAACAGGGGCGTTACCTGCCCCTGAGCGGCGCGCGGGTGTCCTCGCCGCAAGAGGCGATGGATGCGTTGCCCGAAGGCGCCAACCTGTTTGTGATGAACTCCAATTACCTCGAAGAAATCAAGCGGATGACCGGTGGACGCTACGTCTATCACGCCGTCGACAGCGCTTCGTTCCAGTGACCATTGAGAATTTTCAAATGACCGACAACAGCATCAATAAAGCCTTTGAAGCCGAGTGCCGCGAGCAGATCGCCCAGCAGGGTGACGACCAGAAACTTACCGGTCTGGCCCGTGATTTCTTCAACGAATCGGCCAAACACAAATACAGCTACCACTTCTCGTGGATGGGTCGTCCGATCATCCAGCTGCCGCAAGACATGATGGCCATGCAGGAAATCATCTGGCAGGTGAAACCGGACCTGGTCATCGAGTGCGGCATCGCCCACGGCGGTTCGATCATCTACTACGCCTCCTTGCTGGAGCTGCAAGGTCACGGCGAAGTGCTGGGCATCGATCTGGATATTCGTCCGCACAACCGCGAAGCCATCGAAAGCCACCCGATGAGCAAGCGCATCAAAATGATCGAAGGTTCGAGCATCGACCCGGCCATCGCCGCTCAGGTGCGCGCTGCTGCCGAAGGCAAGAAAGTCATTCTGGTACTCGACTCCAACCACACCCACGACCACGTGCTCGAAGAGCTGCGCCTCTACGCACCACTGGTTTCGGTCGACAGCTACTGCGTGGTGATGGACACCGTGGTTGAAGACATGCCGGCCGACTTCTTCCCGGATCGTCCATGGGGCCCGGGCGACAACCCGAAGACCGCCGTGTGGAAATACCTGGAAGAGAACAAGGATTTCGAAATCGACGTTCAGCTGCAGAACAAGCTGCTGATCACCGTGGCGCCGGACGGTTACCTGCGTCGCGTTCGTTAATTCGCAAATCAACAAAGCGTCATTTTGGCAAATTGCCGGTTGTGGGGAGAGGTTATGCAAGGCAAGTACAGTTCTGAACAAGCGCTGCCGCTCAATGAGCTGTTGACCGTGGTGTTGATTACTCACAATCGTCCGGCGTTTCTGCGCCGGGCGGTGAAGTATTACAGCAGCTTGCCCTGCAAGATCATGGTGCTGGACTCCACGGCCGAGCGTCCTGAAGGCGATTTTTCTGCGGTCGATTATCACCACGTGCCGCAGTTCGCCTACTGGGGCATGCAGGCCAAGCTGGCTTACGGCGTCGAGCAACTGACCACGCCGTACATGGTGCTGGCGGCCGACGACGACTTCATCCTGCATGACTCGCTGGCCGAGTCGGTGAGCTTCCTGCAAGCGAACCAGGATTACGGCATGTGCCACGGCTATTGCCTGATGTACCTGTCGCTGGCCGGTGACGTGAGCTACTACCGCCGCGACAAGAAAGTCATGGAAGATTATTCGTCCGAGAAAGCCCAGGATCGAGTGATTGACTACATGAGTCAGTACATCCCGCCGTTCTACGCGGTGACTCGTACCGACCTGATGAAGACCTGGCATTCGGCATTGCCGCCAGGCACCAGTTTCCAATGGCAGGAAATCGGCCATGTGTATTTCTTGCTGGCCAGCGCCAAGGCGCGGATCCTGCCGATTCCTTACGTGGTACGCGAGATCAACTACGGCAACTCCGAGCACAGCACCGAGGTGTACCACTCGCTGACGTACGCCGACGCCAAATCCGTGGCCGAGCGTGAAGCCTTTGCCGAGTTCCTCGCCGGGTTGCCTACTGCGATCCAGGGCCTGGATGCAGAACAGAGCAAAGCGTTTGTCCTGCAAAGTTTCGAGGCCATGGTCGACAGCCTGCAAAGCGGCCGGGCGCTGACGGCGGAACTGATTGTCCAGTCCACCTGGAACCAGGTGCTCAAGGTGCCGGACCGTCGATTCGGGCCGTTGCAGTACGTCGAAATGCCGTTCTACAACCAGGCATTCTTCGATCGTCTGGCGCAATTCGAATTCATGCTGCACGCGATGCCCGCCGGCCGCGTTCAATTGCAGGGGCTCGAAGGGGTGTGGACGCGTCAGGCGCATCTGCTCCAGGCACGCAACAACGACACGCAGGACAGCGTGCTTGAGCGTCTGTGGCAGGCCCACGACCTCAATGCCTTCAACCGTACCGTGAACAAGCGTCTGGTGGCGCAACTGGAACTGGCGGGCGAAGACGAAGAAGCGCAAAAAATGCGTGACTGGATTGCACGCCTCGATGCGCTGACGGTGGAAGATCACCATCGCACGTTCGACGCCATGCAGTCCGGCCGGCTGCTCAAGTGGCTGGATTCGCGTCAACCGCAAGCCGGGCAGGTCGAGGCGATTGCCGAGCATCTGGCCGTCAACGGTGGCGGTCAGCAGTTCGGCATTTTCCTGCTGGATATGGACAACGATATCGACAAGCTGCAAGTCAGCCTCGACAGCTTGCTTGAAGGCCAGTGCAAGACGTTCAGGATCGTCGTGTTCACCACCGGTGAAGCCCCGGCGGCCACCACCGCACAGAACACCCTGCATTTTGTCCGCGTGACGCCAGGCAACCTGATCGACAAACTCAACCAGAGTGCCCGTCAGTCACCATCCGACTGGGTGCTTCTGGCGCAAGCCGGGGATGAATTCACCGCCAGCGGCCTGTTGCGCGCCAGCCTGGAACTGATGAACGCCGGCGATTGCCGTGCCGTCTCCACCGACGAAATCCAGCGCGCGGAAAACGGTGCGCTGGTGGGCGTGTTCCGTCCGGGTTTCAACCTGGACCTGCTGCTGAGCCTGCCGGCCATGATGGCGCGTCACTGGTTGATTCGTCGCGATGCGCTGGTGGAGGCCGGTGGTTATTCGGCTGACTTCAGCAAGGCGCTGGAGTTCGACCTGCTGCTGCGCATCATCGAGCAGGATGGCCTCAACAGTCTGGCCCACCTTGATGAGCCGCTGCTGATCACCGAGGCGCCAGTGCTGGAGGAGAACGCTCACGAGCGTCTGGCCCTGCTGCGTCACCTGGGCAACCGTGGCTACAAGGCCAAGGTCACGTCGTCCGTGCCGGGCATTTACCAGATCGATTACCACCACAGCGATCGTCCTCTGGTGTCGATCATTGTGCCGGCCGGCGACGATCTGCCAGCCCTGCAGCGCTGCCTGGAAGGGGTGCAGCAACGCACGCGCTATCAGAAGTACGAAATTCTGGTCGCCATCAACGCCGGGCAGTCGGCTGAGGTCAATGACTGGCTTGGCACGTATCAGCATCCGAAAGTCCGGGTACTGCGTGCCGATCAATCGCTGAGTGCACCGGCGTTGTACAACGCCGCCAGCCAGCAGGCGCAGGGCGAGTATCTGGTATTGCTCGCGGCTGACGCAGAGGTAGTCAACCCGAACTGGCTCGACTCGTTGCTCAACCATGCCCTGCGTCCGGAAGTCGGCGTGGTGGGCCCGAAACTGGTCGACCGTGACGGAAAAATCAGCCAGGCCGGTTTGATTCTCGGCATGAACGGCGGGGTTGGCTCGGCATTCGTCGGCGAAAAACACGATGCCCAGGGTTACCTGTACCGGTTGTCCGTGGATCAGAACTACTCGGCGGTTTCGAATGTGTGCCTGATGGTGCGCAAAGAGCTGTTCGTTGCGCTGGACGGTCTGGACGACGTCACATTCTCTGACGGTTTCAGCGATGTCGATCTGTGCCTGAAAGCCGCTCAGGCAGGCTTCCTCACGGTCTGGACGCCTTCGGTGCAAGTCATTCACCAGGCCGAAATTGCCCCGGCAACCCGGGCACTGGCTGCCCTGCAGGAAAAATGGGCCGCGGCTTTCGCCCAGGATCAGGCTTACAACGCGAACCTGAGCCTGAGTGGCAAAGGCTTTGTTCTGAATGACAGCGCTTCGCTGAACTGGGCGCAGTTGATCGGCTAGGTCGACAGGGAACAGGACTCAAGACATGTTCAACGGTAAATCGATTTTCATCTCCGGTGGCACCGGCTCGTTCGGGCGCAAGTTCATTGCGCGCCTGCTCGAGCAATACCAGCCCAAGCGCGTGGTGGTGTTCTCCCGGGATGAGCTCAAGCAATACGAAATGCAGCAGACGTTCAACGCGCCGTGCATGCGTTACTTCCTCGGTGACGTGCGCGACGCCGATCGTCTGCGCCAGGCCATGCGCGGCATCGACTACGTGGTGCATGCCGCGGCGTTGAAGCAGGTGCCGGCGGCGGAATACAACCCGACCGAATGCATCCGCACCAACGTCAACGGCGCGGAGAACATCATCGCCGCTGCCATCGACAACGGCGTGAAGAAAGTCGTCGCGCTGTCGACCGACAAGGCGGCGAGCCCGATCAACCTGTACGGCGCCACCAAGTTGCTGTCGGACAAATTGTTCGTGGCGGCCAACAACATCGCCGGTGAACAACAGACGCGTTTTGCCGTGGTGCGCTACGGCAACGTGGCCGGTTCGCGCGGGTCAGTGGTGCCGTTTTTCAGCAAACTGATTGCCGATGGCGCGAAAGAGCTGCCGATCACCGACGAACGCATGACCCGTTTCTGGATCACCCTCGATCACGGCGTGCAATTCGTCCTCGACAGCTTTGCGCGGATGCACGGCGGTGAAGTGTTCGTGCCGAAGATCCCGTCGATCCGTGTGGTCGATCTGGCTCGCGGCATGGCCGAGCATCTGCCGCACAAGAACGTCGGCATCCGTCCGGGCGAGAAACTGCACGAACTGATGGTGCCGCTGGACGATGCGCGGATGACCCTGGAGTTCGAGGATCACTACACGATCCAGCCTTCGATCCGCTTCACCAGCGTCGATGTCGATTTTGCCGTCGATAAACTTGGCGAGCACGGGCGGCCGGTGGGCGAGGACTTTGAGTACCGCTCCGACACCAACCCGCACTTCCTCTCGGTGGGGCAGATCGCCGACCTGCACGCGAAGCTGTCGGTATGATCCCCTACGGTCGGCAAAGCCTCGACCAGACGGACATCGACGCGGTCGTCGAGGTGTTGCAGTCCGACTGGTTGACCCAGGGACCGACCATCGAGCGTTTCGAACAGGCGATGGCCGAGCGTTGCCAGGCTGATTTCGCCGTCGCGGTGTGCAACGCCACGGCGGCGCTGCACATTGCCTGTCTGGCGGCGGGGCTGGGAGCGGGCGACCGCTTGTGGACCACGCCGAACACCTTTCTGGCGTCGGCCAACTGCGGTCGCTACTGCGGCGCCGACGTTGATTTTGTGGACATCGATCCGCTGACCTGGAACCTCGATGCCGAGGCGCTGGCCAGCAAACTCGACGCGGCCGAGCGCGACGGCACCTTGCCCAAAGTGCTGGTGGCGGTGGCGTTTTCCGGGCAGAGCTGCGACATGCGGCGCATTGCCGAACTGGCCGAACGCTACAACTTCACCGTGATCGAAGACGCTTCCCACGCGGTCGGCGCGAGTTACGCCGGTCGCCCTGTGGGTTGCGGTGAATTTGCCGCGATGACCGTGTTCAGCTTCCACCCGGTGAAAATCATCACCAGTGGCGAAGGCGGCATGGTGCTGACCAATCGCTCGGAGCTGGCCGAGCGTCTGCAACGCCTGCGCAGCCACGGCATGACCCGCGATCCGCAGCAGATGACCGAGCCCAGTCATGGGCCGTGGTACTACCAACAGGTCGAGCTGGGTTTCAATTATCGAATCACCGATCTGCAAGCGGCACTGGGCCTGTCACAGCTGAGCAAACTGGACGACTTCATCGCCCGTCGCCGGGCGCTCGCCGCACGTTACGACCGTTTGCTGGCGTATTTGCCGGTCACCGTGCCGAGCGCCCAGCCGGAGGCCGAATCGGCCTGGCACCTGTACGTGGTGCGCTTGCAGACCGATCGCATCAACCTCAGCCACCGTCAGGTGTTCGAAGGCTTGCGTGCCGCCGGCATTGGCGTGAACCTGCACTACATTCCGGTGCATTTGCAGCCGTACTATCGTGACCTGGGTTTTGCCGAGGGTGACTTCCCCGAGGCCGAGCGTTATTACGCCGAAGCGATCAGCCTGCCGCTGTTTCCGTTGCTGAGCGATCAACAACAGGATTACGTGGTCGAGCAATTGCGTCGGTTGACTGAATGATTGCCGCTGCGGCGGTGGATGGAAAACGGCAATGCGTGATCTGAGCGAACAGGAACAATTCTGGCAGGGCGAATTCGGTAACCAGTACGTCGACCGCAACGTCGGGCAACCGCTGGTGGCCGCCAATCTGGCGTTGTTCGCCAAGGCGCTGACCCGGGCCGGGCGGATCGACAGCCTGCTGGAACTGGGCACCAACGCCGGCAACAACCTGCAGGCGCTGCGTCAGCTGTTGCCGCGTTGCGAGCTGTTCGGGGTCGAAATCAATGCCAGTGCCTGCGCCCAGGCGCGTGCGCTGGAGATTGCGAACATCTGGCACGGTTCGCTGTTCGACTTTCCCCGTGAGCGCCAATACGACCTGACCCTGAGCAAAGGCGTGCTGATTCACCTGGCCCCGGAGCTGTTGCCGACGGCCTATGCGCAGTTGTATGAGTTGAGTTCGCGCTACATCCTGATCGCCGAGTACTACAATCCGTCGCCGGTGGAAGTGTCCTATCGCGGCAACAGCGGCAAACTGTTCAAGCGTGATTTCGCCGGGGAAATGCTCGATCGCTATCCTGATCTGCAACTGCTGGATTACGGATTCGGTTATCGCCGCGATCCGCAATTTCCGGTGGACGACATCACTTGGTTTCTGCTGGAAAAACGTCCTTGAACAACGTCGCAATCATCCCGGCCCGCGGGGGCAGCAAACGCATCCCGCGCAAGAATCTCAAGCCGTTCGACGGCGTGCCGATGATTGTCCGTTCGATTCGCACGGCGCTCGATTCGGGGGTGTTCGATCAGGTGGTGGTCAGCACCGATGACGAAGAAATCGCCGAACTGGCGCAGGCCCATGGTGCGCAGGTGCCGTTCTTGCGGCCGGCGGAGCTGGCCGATGATTTCACCGGCACCGCTGCGGTGATCGTGCATGCCTTGCGGCAACTGCCGCGCTTTGATTACGCCTGCTGCGTGTACGCCACGGCGCCGCTGTTGCAGACGCGGTTTTTGCGCCAAGGGCTTGAGTTACTGGAGCAGTATCCCGACAAGTCCTTTGCTTTTTCGGTCACCGATTTCGGCTTTCCGGTGCAGCGTGCCTTGACCCTCGACGGGCAGGGCGCGCTGACGGCGTTGTATCCCGAGTTTCGCAATACCCGTTCGCAGGATCTGCCCGCTGCCTTTCAGGATGCCGGCCAGTTCTATTGGGGGCGCAGCGAGGCCTGGTTGCGTGGCGAGGTGCTGTATTCGCCGGCCAGTCTGCCGGTGATCCTGCCCCGGTATCTGGTGCAGGACATCGATACCGTCGAAGACTGGAAGCGCGCCGAATACCTTTACGCCGCCCTCAAGGCTGGTGGAGAGCTGCAATGAGAGTGCTGATCCGCGCCGACGCCTCGCCGACCATCGGCAGTGGCCACATCGCCCGGTGCCTGACGCTGGCGCGGGTGTTGCGCGCTCAGGGCAGTCATGTGGCGTTTGCCTGTCGTCGTTTGCCGGGCAATCGGCTTGATGCGTTGCAGGGTGAAGGTTTTGAGACGTTCGCGTTGCCGGATCGTTATGCCGGTGAAGACCCGGAGCAGGCCATCGAATCGATGCTGCCCTGGCAGGCGGATATCGATGCACTGGCGAAGCAGCTGGACGGTCAGGCCGGATTCGACTGGGTCATCGCCGACCACTACGGCCTCGATCATCACTGGCAGACTGCGGCCCGTCGCTTCGCGCCACGAATCGCCGCCGTCGACGATCTGGCGACCCGTCGGTACAGCGTGGACTTGCTGCTCAATCAGAACCTCTCCGGTCTCAGTGAAAATTATCAGCCGCTGCTGCCGCCAGGCTGCCGAACGCTGCTCGGTCCACGCTTCGCCATGCTGCGCGAGGAGTTCAGCGGCCCGGCCATCGACATCAAACCCGTGGCGCGACGGGTGCTGGTGAACTTCGGCGGCTTCGACGCTGCCCGGCAGACCCATCACGCGATGCAGGCGCTGGCGGATTTTTCCGGGCTTGAAGTGGACTTCGTCGCCGGTGCCGATAACCCGGCATGGGCAGAGATGCAGGCACTCGCCGAGACACGGCCGAACTGGCGCCTGCACAGTTTCGTCAGCGATTTTCATCGACGCATGACTGAAGCCGACCTGTTCATTGGCGCCGGCGGTGGTACCAGTTGGGAGCGCGCAGCCATGGGCCTGCCGACGATCTGCATCGCGGTGTCGAACAACCAGCAGGCCAACGGCGAGGTGATGGCCGCGGCCGGGGCACATGTGTTCATGGGCGCCCGGGAGCAGGTCAGCGTCGAGCAACTGCGCGATGCCATCGGCTTTGTCGTGGGCAACGTTTATCTGCGCCAGAGCCTGGCCGAGCGTTCGCGGCAACTGGTGGACGGGCGCGGCGCGCTGCGGGTTGCGGCGGCACTGGCCGGCGCGGTGCTCAAGTTGCGCGCAGTGACGTTGGACGATGCGCAGATGTTGTTCGACGGGCGCAATGCCGAGGTGGTGCGTCGCTGGTCGCTGTACAGCGCTGCGATTGACTGGACGCAACATGTGAACTGGCTGGGCGCGAGTCTGCGCAATCCTCAGCGGTTGCTGCTGGTGGCCGAGGCGGATGATGGCCCGGTCGGCGTCCTGCGCTACGATTTGCGTGGCTTCGAGGCAGAAGTTTCGCTGTATCTGTTCGAAGGGCGTTTCGGCCTTGGTTGGGGCAGGGCGCTGCTGGCGCAGGGTGAAGCTTTCGTGGCTGCGCACTGGCCGCAAATGACCGCCATCACTGCCCGGGTCTTGCCGGCCAATCGGCCCTCGATGAATGTTTTCCGTGACGCCGGGTACACACAAAGTGCCTGCGCGTTCACCAAGGTTTTGAAGGAATCCCGTCCATGAGCAGTTTCAAGATCGGCAATCGCCTGATCGGTGCCGACGCACCGCCGTTCATCATTGCCGAAATGAGCGGCAACCATAATCAGTCGTTGGACGTCGCCCTGCAGATTGTCGAGGCGGCGGCCAAGGCAGGTGCTCACGCCTTGAAGCTGCAAACCTACACCGCCGACACCATGACTCTGGATCTGGCTGAAGGCGAGTTCTTCATCAAGGACCCGAACAGCCTGTGGGCGGGCACTTCGCTTTACGACCTGTATGAAAAGGCCCACACGCCTTGGGAGTGGCATGCGCCGATCTTCGCCCGGGCCAAAGCGCTGGGCATGCTCGCGTTTTCGACACCGTTCGATGACAGCGCCGTGGACTTCCTTGAAAGCCTCGAGGTGCCGGCCTACAAGATCGCCAGTTTTGAAAACACCGATCTGCCGCTGATCCGGCGTGTTGCGGCGACCGGCAAGCCGCTGATCATTTCCACCGGCATGGCCAGCATCGCCGAGCTCGACGAAACCGTACGCGCCGCCCGCGAGGCCGGGTGCAAGGATCTGGTGCTGCTCAAGTGCACCAGCACCTACCCGGCGACGCCGCTCAACAGCCATGTGCGCACCATCCCGCATCTGCGAGAACTGTTTGGTTGTCAGGTGGGGCTGTCCGATCATTCGATGGGCGTCGGGGTGTCGGTGGCCGCCGTGGCGCTGGGCGCGACGGTGCTTGAAAAGCACTTCACCCTCGACCGTGCGGCGGGTGGGGTGGATGCCAGTTTTTCGCTGGAGCCAGCGGAACTGGCCAGCCTTGTGGTCGAAACCGAGCGCGCCTGGCAGGCCATGGGCCAGGTGCATTACGGCGTGACCGAGGCTGAGCAGAAGTCGCTGGTTTACCGCCGGTCGCTGTACGTGACGGCTGACATGGCGGCCGGTGAACCCTTCACGGCGGCCAATCTGCGCGCCATTCGTCCCGGTCTCGGTCTGCCGCCCAAGCACGCCGATGCCGTCCTGGGCCGCCGCGCGCGGGCGCCGATCAAGCGCGGTACGCCGCTGGAATGGTCATTGGTCGAATAACCCGATCTGCACCGATTCGGCAAAATAGCGTGACCTGCGAGTCATAACGCGCATCTTCACTGTATTGTATTGACCGGGGAGATGGCGCCTGGCCCGTTATCGGTTGCAGTGATAGCCCTTTGCGCTCCCCGTGGCTGCCCGTTGTGGCGGCCGTTTTCTGTTTGTCGGCGCCCCTCGAATCCTTGCGAGCGGTGGTATTGGGCTGTTTATTATTGGGAAGCCGTAATGATTGGCATAAAAAGCATTGCGAGCTACGTTCCTGTAGCCGGCGTGGACAATTACGCACAAGGTGCAAAATTCGAGAAGGATGAAGAATTCATCCTCGGCAAGATCGGTTCGGCCTTCCTGCCACGTAAAGACGCAGAACAGGAAACTTCCGATCTGTGTGTTGAAGCGGCCAATGCGCTGTTTGCCAGCAACCCTGAACTGAAACGTGAATCCATCGATGCACTGATCGTCGTCACCCAGAACGGTGACGAAGAAGGCCTGCCGCACACCGCAGCAATCGTCCAGGACAAACTGGGTCTGCCAACCAATGTCGCCGCGTTCGACATTTCCCTGGGCTGCTCCGGTTACGTTTATGGCATCTACGCGATCAAGGGCTTCATGGAAGCTGCCGGCCTGAAGAACGGCCTGCTGATCACCGCTGACCCATATTCGAAGATCGTTGATCCGGAAGATCGCAACACCACCATGCTGTTCGGCGACGCCGCCACCGCGACCTGGATGGGCGAAGACCCGACCTGGGCGCTGGGCAAGGCCAAGTTCGGCACCGACGGTTCCGGTGCGCCGCACCTGAAAGTTACCGATGGCGTGTTCTTCATGAACGGGCGTCAGGTGTTCAACTTTGCGTTGCTCAAAGTCCCGGCGCACTTGCATGAGTTGCTCGACGATTCGGGCCTCAACGCCGATGACATCGATGCGTTCTGCATTCACCAGGGCAGCGCGGCGATTGTCGATGCCGTGGCGCGCCGCTTCGAAGGCGAGCCGGAGAAGTTCATCAAGGACATGGTCGAGACCGGCAACACCGTGTCGTCCAGTGTGCCGCTGCTGCTGGAAAAACACGTGATGGATTCCGACTGGAACCGTATCGCGATCAGTGGTTTCGGTGTCGGTCTGTCGTGGGGTTCGGCGATTATTTATCGTCCTTGAATCTGTTAAAAACGGCGGATACAAAAATAGCGTTCAAGGGTTAACCTTGAACGCTATTTTTTTGCCTGAAGGGAGCGCGAGGCGCCATGAGCGAGTTTTTCCAGGCCAATGCCCACGTCATTGAGCGACGCTGGCCGGCGCTGTTCGCGCGATTGCTGAACGAAGACAGTTCGGTGATCGACGCCGGATTGACACAGGGGCTGGGTTCGACGCTGAGCATCAACGGCATTCAGCTCACCAGTCGCCACGACCGCGTCCATGAGGCCCGGGTTCAGGCCGCCAGCCTGCCGGCGGACAAGTCGCGATTGCACGTCTATGGCACCGGCCTCGGAGATCTGCCGACGGTTCTGCTGGAGCGTGCCGGGCTCGAGCGGCTGTATGTACACATCCTCAATGGCGCGCTGTTTGCGCTGGTGTTGCAGTTGCTCGATCAGCGGCAATGGCTGGAAGACTCGAGGGTAGAGCTTCTGTACGCCGGGGACATGCCGGACATCTGCACGCCGTTCTTTGCCTTGCCTGCCGAAATGCTGCTGGCCGATGACTTCAACGCGAAGATCCGTGATCGGCTGGTCAGTGAAGTGCACTTGAGTTTCAACAATCGTGAGTTCGATCCGCAGTCGCCGTTCATTCTGCAGCGTCTGCAGGACTGCTTGCCGGTGCTGCTCGCTGACGATGATGTGGCGCAATTGTTCGGCACTTGCACTGGCCGGGAAATCTACGTGATCGGCACCGGGCCGACGCTTGAGCAGCATTTCGAGCGACTGGCCACGATTCGCGAGCGAGACGAGCGCCCCTTGTTCATTTGCGTCGACACCGCTTACCGGCCGCTGCGCGAGCACGGGATTGTGCCCGACTATGTAGTGAGCATCGATCAGCGCATCAGCTTTCGGCATTTGCCTTTCGAAGAATCCGACGGCATTCCCTTGGTGTATCTGCCCATGAGCGATCCTGAGGTGTTGAGGGCCTGGAAGGGCAAACGCTATGGCGGTTATTCGCTTAGCCCGGTCTACGCAGCGTTGCGAGAGCAACATCCACGGGCACTGCTGCATGTGGGTGGCAGCGTGATTCACCCCGCGGTGGATCTGGCGGTGAAGATGGGGGCTGCGCAGATCACCCTGTTCGGCGCCGACTTCGCTTTCCCGATGAACAAGACCCACGCCGGCTGGAACGATGGTGATCTTGGGCCGTCGGTGAATCAGGCGCGGCACTGGGTGCGTGACGGGTTCGGTGAGCGCGTCAGTACGCAGCTCAATTTCCGCGGTTATCTGTGTGTGCTGGAGCGATACATCGCCAGCCAGCCGCACGTCGAGTTTTTCAACAGTAGTCGCGCAGGAGCGTTGATTGCCGGGACGCGCTTCAATCAGGAGTTCGTGCAATGAGTGCAATGCAACGAAGTGTCGACGAATGCCGTCGGTGTGCCGGCCTGTTTCGTCTGGGGCGTGATGTCGAAGCAGCGCTGGACATGGTTGATGTATTCGAAGGTGCGCAGCATTTGCTGGTGTCCGCCTCGCCGGATATCCAGCAGTCGTGGGCGCAAGTGCTCACACAAATGCTCGATTGTCAGGAGCGCCAGGATTGGCTCGGGCTCGCCGACTTCATGGAGTACGAATTGATCCGGTTACTGGAAAGTTCGGCGTCCTGAAAAATGCCGAGGGCGCTGGCCCGCAGGTTTGCGCTGCAGACGGTTTCATGGCGTCATTTTTCCGAGGGTGAAGTGCTGCTAAGTCTTTGTTTTCTAGGGGGTGGCAGGGTGATGGCAAATTTTTTCAAAAAAGCCCTCAAGCAACCTGCAAACCCGACGATAACTATTACGAAGGTTCTCTAGGCCATACCCGGCGGTTGCCAGGGCCGGAAGCCGCAGTACCCAACCAACGAGGAATTCGTCATGGCTTTAACAGTAAACACCAACACCACGTCGTTGAACGTTCAGAAGAACCTGAACCGCGCTTCCGACGCTCTGTCGACTTCGATGCAGCGCCTGTCTTCCGGCCTGAAAATCAACAGCGCTAAAGACGACGCTGCTGGCCTGCAAATCTCCAACCGTATGTCTTCCCAGATCCGCGGTAACACCCAGGCCATCCAGAACGCCAACGACGGTATCTCCGTTGCTCAGACCGCTGAAGGCGCTCTGCAAGCTACTACCGACATTCTGCAGCGTATGCGTGAACTGGCTGTTAAAGCACGTAACGGTACCAACGGCACTGCTGACCAGACCGCTACCAACGCTGAATTCGCACAAATGTCCGACGAGATCACCCGTATCTCGGCTTCGACCAACCTGAACGGCAAAAACCTGCTGGACGGTTCGGCTGGTACTGTGACCCTGCAAGTTGGCGCAAACACCGGTTCGGCTAACCACATCGACCTGGTACTGAGCTCCAAGTTCGACGCCGCCAGCCTGTCGGTAGGTAGCGGTACTGTTGTTCTGACCGGTGCTACTTCGGCTGCCGCCGCTTCGAACATCGACAACGCTATCACTGCAATCGACGCCGCTATCGCTGCAATCGGTGCAACTCGTGCCAGCCTGGGTGCTTCGCAAAACCGTCTGAACAGCACCATCCAGAACTTGCAGAACATCAACGAAAACACCACTGCTGCACAAGGTCGCGTACAAGATACCGACTTCGCCGCAGAGACTGCTAACCTGACCAAGCAGCAAACCCTGCAACAGGCTTCGACCTCTGTTCTGGCTCAAGCCAACCAACTGCCTTCCGCTGTACTGAAGCTGCTTCAGTAATTTCGGAATGAGTTTTGGCGGGGGAGTGCGCTTGCGTGCTCTCTCGCTTTTTCACGTTAAGAGGTGATGAGCATGGACATGAGCGTAAAGCTTAACGTGACTTATCCGGCTCCCAAGCCAGCCAGTACCGTCACCGACAAGCCGTCGGAGACCAAGCCTCATGTGGTTGATGCTGTTACTGATTCGAAAAAGAGTCAGGAAACGGATGAAACCAAATTGAAGCTGGCGGTGCAGGAGATCGAGAAGTTTGTTCAGTCGATCAAGCGTAACCTGGAGTTCTCGATCGATGAGCATTCCGGAAAGGTCATCGTCAAGGTGATCGCAAGCGAGACGGGCGAGGTCGTACGACAGATCCCCTCCGCAGAAGCTCTCAAGCTGGCAGACAGCCTCGCCAATGCGAGCCACGTGTTGTTCGACGCCAAAGTCTGATAGCTGGCATGAATCGTGTTTGAAGTTCTTTAGACCCCACAAGGGTCAAAAGACTGGCAACAACCCCAAGGGAGATGCACATGGCAAGTCCAATTTTACCGGGTTCCGGCCTGGGTTCCGGCCTGGACATCGGTGCGATCGTTACTGCGCTGGTCAACGCTGACAAGTCGGCGAAACAGACGCAGATCGATGCCAGTACCAAGACCAACACGCTGAAGATTTCCGGTGTCGGTACGCTGAAGAGTGCGCTGACCGCATTCCAGACGGCGATGACCAACCTGGGCAGCAAGACCAATCCGGCGTTTTCCGGTTACACGGCCACTTCGGGTACTCCGACTGTTCTGGGCGTGACTTCGGATAACACTGCGGTCTCGGGCACTTACAGTGTTGTTGTGAACAATCTGGCTACCGGCTCGAAAATAGCCAGCGCATCCTTTGCCGGCGGTGCTGCCAGTGCCATTCCGAGTGGTACTCTGAAAATCAGTCAGAATGGCACTGATTACAATGTCACGATTCCAGCCAATGCGACCTTGCAGACTACTCGTGACGCGATCAACACGGCTCAGGGTATCAATGGTATTTCTGCCAACATCGTGACGGATAGCACCGGTTCGTCGCGTCTGGTCATCAGCTCGAGCAAGACAGGCGCGGGCTCGGACATGACGGTCAGCGGTATTGCCGGTCTGGAAATCGATGGCACCAAACCGATGAGTGCCACCCCGGCGGCGGGTGATTCCGGAGCGGTCAATGGGCTCGCCAAGGATGCGTCGCTGACCATCGATGGCCTGGTGGTGACCAGCAAAAGCAACAATGTGACGGGTGCCATCAGTGGTTTGTCGATGAACCTGCTGACTGTCCCTAATCCGCCTGGCACGCCAGTTGTGGTGAGTGTTGACGCCAACACCAAGGGATTGCAGACGTCGGTTCAGGCCTTCGTTGATGCCTACAACACCTTGAAAAGTACTGTCGACACCTTGTCCAAGGCAACGCCGGACGAAGATGGCAAGCTGACCGTTCAGGCGGCTTTCACTGGGGATTCCCTGCCGCGTTCGCTGATTGCCGATATTCGTAGCCAGTTGACCATGCCAAGCGGCACCACCGGCGGTCCGATGGCCTACCTGTCGCAGCTGGGCGTCATGACTGACAAGCTCACCGGTAACCTGACTTTCGACACGGTCGCGTTCAACAAAACGATGAGCACGCCAGGCATGACCGGCCAGGTGCAGCAGATGTTCTCTGGCACCACCGATAAAAACGGTTTGTTGGCGCGCATGAGCAAGGCGGTGGATCCGTACCTCAAAGGGGCGGATGGTGTATCTCCCGGTTTGCTCGATCAGCGCATGACCATCCTGAACGGTAACGCGCGCAGCCTTACCGCCCAGCAAACGGCACTGGATATACGCGTTGCCGGCATGACCAAGACGTTGACTGCAAAATACAACGCCATGGACTTGCTGGTAGGGCAAATGAAGGCCACGGCGAGCAGCATTACGTCGTTCTTCAGCTCGCTGAACGCTCAGCAATCTGCGAAGTAACATGTAAGAGCGACAAAAACCCGGCTACGCTTTCGAGCGTGTGCCGGGTTTTTGTCTTGTGGTCTAAAGTTTTTCGGCTCGCTGGCGATACACTGGTCATGCGAGTCATTGTGGCAAATGAGGTAGAACATGAATCCGATGTTAGCCCTTCGGCAATACCAGAAAGTTGGCGCCCACGCTCAGACGTCCGAAGCGAGCCCCCACCGTCTGGTACAAATGTTGATGGAAGGTGGTCTGGCGCGCATTGCGCAGGCCAAGGGCGCGATCGAGCGCAAGGACATCCCTGCAAAATGCACGGCGATCGGCAAGGCCATTGGCATCGTCAGCGGCTTGCGTGAAGGCCTGGATCTGGAGAAGTCCGCCGATACGCTGGCTGATCTGGACGGGCTGTATATCTACATGATGAAGCGTCTTGCCGAGGCCAACATCAACAGCGATCCGCGTATTCTGGATGAAGTCGCCGGCTTGCTGAGCACGGTAAAAGAAGGCTGGGACGCCATCGCGCCTACGCCAGCTCCTCAGTTCTAAGGAGATCACCATGAGTCTTGTATTGCAGCGAATCGAAGAAACCCGAGAAGCGTTGGTCGGTGCCCTGGCCGAGCGCAACTGGGAGGCGATCGGTCAACTGGACCTCGATTGCCGTTCCTGCATGGAAGATGTCTTGAGTGAGACTTCGGTGGATGAAGTGGCGCTACGCGACAATCTTGAGGAGCTGCTGCATGTCTACAAGGAGCTTCTTGAGGTCGCCATGGGTGAACGTCAGGCGATAGTCGACGAGATGTCGCAGATCACCCAAGCGCAGAACGCGGCAAAGGTTTACCATCTGTTTGGTTAATTAACCCTCAGTTAATCCAGACATGTGCGCCATAAATTTGACTGTGCACGGTTTTTTGACTTAACTAGTGGCTGTTTTCAGATTTCAGGCGTCTACAGGCACACGGTGTCCTGCAAGCGTCTCGCTTGCCCCTCGTTTTGGGCATTGAGTTGACTAGGGAAGTTGCTATTGCATGTGGCGTGAAACCAAAATTCTGCTGATCGATGACGATAGCGTCCGCCGCCGCGACCTGGCGGTGATCTTAAATTTTCTTGGCGAAGAAAATTTACCCTGCGGAAGCCATGACTGGCAGCAGGCAGTCGGCTCTTTGTCGTCTAGTCGTGAGGTCATTTGCGTACTGATCGGGACGGTCAATGCTCCTGGTGCGCTTTTGGGCTTGCTAAAGACACTCTCAACCTGGGATGAGTTCCTTCCGGTTTTGCTGATGGGCGATAATTCTTCGGTGGACCTGCCCGAAGACCAGCGCCGCCGGGTGCTTTCGACCCTCGAAATGCCGCCGAGCTACAGCAAATTGCTGGACTCCCTGCACCGTGCCCAGGTCTATCGCGAAATGTATGACCAGGCCCGCGAGCGCGGCCGTCATCGCGAACCCAACCTGTTCCGCAGCCTCGTCGGCACCAGCCGGGCGATCCAGCATGTGCGCCAGATGATGCAGCAGGTGGCCGACACCGACGCCAGTGTATTGATCCTCGGCGAGTCCGGCACCGGCAAGGAAGTGGTTGCGCGCAACCTGCATTACCATTCCAAGCGTCGCGACGCGCCGTTCGTACCGGTCAATTGCGGGGCGATCCCGGCAGAGTTGCTGGAAAGCGAACTGTTCGGCCACGAGAAGGGCGCCTTTACCGGCGCGATCACCAGTCGTGCCGGCCGCTTCGAGCTGGCCAATGGCGGCACACTGTTCCTCGACGAAATCGGTGACATGCCGCTGCCGATGCAGGTCAAGCTGCTGCGCGTGCTGCAGGAACGCACCTTCGAGCGCGTGGGCAGCAACAAGACCCAGAGCGTCGACGTGCGCATCATTGCCGCGACCCACAAGAATCTCGAAAGCATGATCGAGATCGGCACCTTCCGCGAAGATCTCTACTATCGCTTGAACGTGTTCCCGATCGAGATGGCGCCGCTGCGTGAGCGCGTCGAAGACATCCCGTTGCTGATGAACGAGTTGATCTCGCGCATGGAGCACGAGAAACGCGGTTCGATCCGTTTCAATTCCGCCGCCATCATGTCCCTGTGTCGTCACGGCTGGCCGGGCAACGTCCGCGAGCTGGCCAACCTGGTGGAGCGCATGGCGATCATGCATCCGTACGGGGTGATCGGCGTGGTCGAGCTGCCGAAGAAATTCCGCTACGTCGACGACGAAGACGAGCAAATGGTCGACAGCCTGCGCAGCGATCTGGAAGAGCGCGTGGCAATCAACGGTCACACGCCTGACTTCACTGCCAACGCCATGCTGCCGCCGGAAGGGCTTGATCTGAAGGACTACCTCGGTGGTCTGGAACAGGGCCTGATCCAGCAGGCGCTGGATGATGCCAACGGCATCGTGGCCCGTGCCGCCGAGCGTCTGCGCATCCGTCGCACCACGCTGGTGGAGAAGATGCGCAAGTACGGCATGAGCCGACGCGATGGTGATGAACAGGCGGATGATTGACGCCTGTTTTTCAACGGCTTCATTTATAAGCAGTTTTTTTTAGGCACGGGTATTGCTAAGTCCCTCGCAACGTTCCGTTTAACTGACGGTCAGCCAAGCGAGAGAGCACAATGCCCCAAGCCTCCCAGATGTCTTCTGTTCCCGAGTCCTCGGGGCAACTGCCGTCCGTAGAGCAGGCCGGTCGCCAGGGGCTTGAGCAGGCGTTTGCGCTGTTCAACCAGATGTCGAGTCAATTGACCGACTCCTACAGCATGCTTGAAGCGCGGGTCACCGAGCTCAAGGGCGAGCTGGCCGTGGTCAGCGCCCAGCGCATGCAGGAGCTGGCGGAAAAAGAACGTCTGGCCAACCGTCTGCAAAATCTCCTTGATCTGTTGCCGGGTGGCGTCATCGTCATCGATGGCCACGGCATCGTGTGCGAGGCCAATCCCGCCGCCATCGATCTGCTGGGTTTACCGCTGGAAGGCGAGCTGTGGCGGCATGTGATTACCCGTTGCTTTGCGCCCCGTGAAGACGACGGTCATGAAATCTCCCTGAGAAACGGTCGACGCCTGTCGATTGCCACCCGTTCGCTGGATGCCGAGCCGGGGCAATTGGTGCTGCTCAACGACCTGACTGAAACCCGTCACTTGCAGGATCAGCTCGCGCGCCACGAACGGCTGTCGTCGTTGGGGCGTATGGTCGCCTCGCTGGCCCACCAGATCCGAACTCCGCTTTCCGCCGCACTGTTGTATGCCAGTCATTTGACTGAGCAGGCGCTGCCGGTCGCCACCCAGCAGCGCTTTGCCGGGCGCCTCAAGGAGCGTCTGCATGAGCTGGAGCACCAAGTGCGCGACATGCTGGTGTTCGCTCGCGGTGAATTGCCGCTGACCGACCGCATCACGCCCAATGCCTTGATGCAGTCGTTGCAGGCGGCGGCGCTGACCCATGTGCAGGATCTGCCGATCCGTTGGCAATGCGACAGCCATGCGGGCGAGTTGCTGTGCAATCGCGACACGCTGGTCGGGGCAGTCCTCAATCTGATTGAAAACGCGATTCAGGCCAGTGGCGGTGATGTGCGCCTGAAAGTGCATTGCTACACCCGCGACAACACCCTGCGCCTGTGCGTCAGCGATAACGGTGGCGGCATCGAGCCGGCGGTGCTGGCGCGGCTGGGCGAGCCGTTTTTCACCACCAAGGTCACCGGCACCGGCCTGGGCCTGACCGTGGTCAAGGCTGTGGCCCGTGCGCATCAGGGAGAATTGCAACTGCGTTCGCGAGTCGGGCGCGGCACGTGCGCGCAGGTCGTCCTGCCGATGTTTTCCGTTGTACAGGGAGCTGAGTGAAGGTCATGGGCATCAAGGTTCTGCTGGTCGAAGATGACCGCTCGTTGCGCGAAGCGCTGGCCGATACGCTGTTGCTGGCCGGTCACGACTATCATGCAGTGGGTTCGGCCGAAGAGGCGTTGAACGCTGTCGAGCGCGAAGCGTTCAGTCTGGTGGTCAGCGACGTCAACATGCCGGGCATGGACGGCCATCAATTGCTCGGCCTGTTGCGCGCCCGTCAGCCGCAGCTGCCGGTGCTGCTGATGACCGCTCATGGTGCAGTCGAGCGCGCGGTGGATGCCATGCGTCAGGGCGCGGCGGATTATCTGGTCAAGCCATTCGAGCCCAAGGCCCTGCTGGATCTGGTAGCGCGTCACGCCTTGGGCAGCCTTGGTGCCAGCGATGCCGAAGGGCCGGTCGCGGTCGAGCCGGCCAGCGCCCAGTTGCTGGATCTGGCAGCGCGGGTTGCCCGCAGTGATTCCACCGTACTGATTTCCGGCGAGTCCGGCACCGGTAAAGAGGTGCTGGCGCGCTACATTCACCAGCAATCCAATCGTGCCAGTCAGCCGTTCATTGCGATCAACTGCGCGGCGATCCCGGACAATATGCTCGAAGCGACATTGTTCGGTCACGAGAAGGGGTCGTTCACCGGCGCCATCGCGGCGCAGGCCGGCAAGTTCGAGCAGGCCGACGGCGGCACCATTCTGCTCGACGAAATTTCCGAAATGCCCCTGGGTCTGCAAGCCAAGCTGCTGCGGGTCTTGCAGGAACGCGAGGTCGAGCGGGTGGGTGCGCGCAAGCCGATCACCCTCGACATTCGCGTAGTCGCCACCACCAACCGTGATCTGGCGGGTGAAGTGGCGGCGGGGCGGTTCCGTGAAGATCTCTACTATCGTCTGTCGGTGTTTCCACTGGCCTGGCGTCCGCTGCGTGAGCGGACCGCCGACATCCTGCCGCTGGCCGAGCGTCTTTTGGCCAAGCACGTCAATAAAATGAAGCATGCGATGGCGAAGTTCTCGCCCGAGGCGCAGGCGTGCCTGATCGGTTATCCATGGCCGGGCAACGTGCGCGAGCTGGATAACGCGGTCCAGCGGGCGTTGATCCTCCAGCAGGGCGGCTTGATTCAGCCGCAGGATTTCTGCCTCTCCGGGCCTGCGCTGTTCGCCCCTTTGCCGGTGGCGATGCCACTCACTCCCGTCATTCGTGAAGTCGAGATCGAGGCGGATTCGGCCGGTGCGCTGGGCGATGACCTGCGTCGTCGCGAGTTCCAGATGATCATCGACACCCTGCGCACCGAGCGCGGTCGACGCAAGGAGGCTGCCGAAAAACTCGGTATCAGCCCGCGTACGCTGCGCTACAAACTGGCGCAAATGCGCGATGCGGGGATGGACGTCGAAGGCTATCTGTTCGCTACCTGAAGGGTGGTGCAAACGTTTGAAAACGCATTTCTCGAAGCGGTGCCCGTGAGCTGGCACCGTTGTTGCTAACACCTGAGTACCCGCCGAGTGAGTGTCAAAAAATTGCGGGCCGCCCAAGAGAGTAGACCATGAGCCAAGGTATTGAATTTAATCGGTTGATGATGGACATGAAGGCCATGCAAATGGACGCCATGTCGAAGCCGAAATCGACTGCCGCCGTCCCTGAAGTGGCAGGCAGCAGCTTTTCCGACATGCTCGGTCAGGCCATCAACAAAGTGAACGATACCCAACAGGCCTCGAGCCAATTGGCCAACGCGTTCGAAATCGGCAAAAGCGGCGTCGATCTGACGGACGTGATGATTTCCTCGCAGAAGGCCAGCGTGTCGTTCCAGGCACTGACCCAGGTGCGCAACAAGCTGGTTCAGGCTTATCAAGACATCATGCAGATGCCGGTTTAAGGACGAGATTGAGTCATGGCAGAAGCAGTCGCCGATAACGTTCCGGCCAAGGCCACCCCGATAGACGGCAAACCGCCGCTGTTCGGCCTGTCCTTCCTGGAAAACCTCTCCGAGATGACCGTGCTGCGTCAGGTGGGCCTGTTGGTCGGCCTGGCCGCGAGCGTGGCGATTGGCTTTGCCGTGGTGCTGTGGTCGCAGCAACCGGACTACCGGCCTCTGTACGGCAGCCTTGCCGGCATGGACGCCAAGCAGGTCATGGACACTCTGGCCTCCGCCGACATTCCCTACACCGTCGAACCGAATTCCGGCGCCTTGCTGGTCAAGGCCGATGACCTGTCCCGTGCGCGGCTCAAGCTCGCGGCCGCTGGTGTCACTCCCAGCGACGGCAACATCGGTTTTGAAATCCTCGACAAGGAACAGGGTCTGGGCACCAGCCAATTCATGGAAGCGACCCGTTATCGTCGCGGCCTCGAAGGCGAACTGGCCCGCACCATCTCCGCCCTGAACAACGTCAAGGGCGCACGCGTTCACCTGGCCATCCCGAAAAGTTCGGTGTTCGTGCGTGACGAACGCAAGCCAAGCGCATCGGTACTGGTGGAGTTGTACTCCGGTCGTTCGCTGGAGCCAGGCCAGGTCGTTGCCATTATCAACCTGGTGGCGACTTCCGTTCCCGAGCTGAGCAAATCGCAGATCACCGTCGTCGACCAGAAGGGCAACCTGCTGTCGGATCAGGCGGAAAATTCCGAAATGACCATGGCCGGCAAGCAGTTCGACTACAGCCGCCGCATGGAAAGCATGCTCACCCAGCGCGTGCACAACATTCTGCAACCGGTACTGGGCAACGATCGCTACAAGGCTGAAGTGTCGGCCGATATCGATTTCAGTGCCGTCGAATCCACCGCCGAGCAGTTCAATCCCGATCAGCCGGCGCTGCGCAGCGAGCAGTCGGTCAATGAGCAGCGCACCGCCAGCAATGGCCCGCAAGGCGTGCCGGGCGCCCTGAGCAATCAGCCACCGTCGCCGGCGTCGGCGCCGCAAACCACCGGTGGCGCCCAGGCTTCCACCGGCATGGTGCAGCCAGGCCAGCCACTGGTTGACGCCAACGGTCAGCAGATCATGGACCCGGCCACCGGCCAGCCGATGCTCGCGCCGTACCCGGCAGACAAGCGTCAGCAATCCACCAAGAACTTCGAACTCGACCGTTCCATCAGCCACACCAAACAGCAGCAGGGTCGCCTGAATCGCCTGTCGGTGTCGGTGGTGGTGGACGATCAGGTCAAGATCAACCCGGCCAACGGCGAAACCACTCGTGCGCCGTGGAGCGCCGACGAATTGGCGCGCTTCACCCGTCTGGTACAGGACGCCGTCGGCTTCGACGCCAGCCGTGGCGACAGTGTCAGCGTAATCAACATGCCGTTCTCCGCCGAGCGCGGTGAAGTGATTGCCGACATTCCGTTCTACTCCCAGCCATGGTTCTGGGACATCGTCAAGCAAGTGCTGGGTGTGTTGTTCATCCTGGTGCTGGTGTTTGGCGTGCTGCGTCCGGTGCTGAATAACATCACCGGCGGCGGCAAAGGCAAGGAACTGGCCGGTCTGGGCGGTGACGTGGAACTGGGTGGCATGGGCGGTCTGGACGGTGAACTGTCCGGCGATCGCGTCAGCCTCGGTGGCCCGACCAGCATCCTGCTGCCGAGCCCGAGCGAAGGCTATGACGCTCAGTTGAACGCAATCAAGAGTCTGGTGGCAGAAGACCCGGGTCGTGTGGCCCAGGTCGTGAAAGAGTGGATTAACGCAGATGAGTGATAACCGAGCCGCCGTCGCCAAATTGTCCCGGGTCGATAAAGCCGCGATTCTGCTGCTGTCCCTGGGTTCGACCGATGCTGCACAAGTGCTGCGCCACATGGGCCCCAAAGAGGTTCAGCGGGTCGGCGTGGCCATGGCCCAGATGGGCAACGTCCACCGTGAGCAGGTCGAGCAGGTCATGAGCGAGTTCGTCGACATTGTCGGCGACCAGACCAGCCTGGGCGTCGGCTCCGACGACTACGTGCGCAAAATGCTCACCCAGGCCCTGGGCGAAGACAAGGCCAACGGCCTGATCGACCGCATCCTGCTGGGTGGCAACACCAGCGGTCTCGACAGCCTGAAATGGATGGAACCGCGTGCCGTTGCCGACGTGATCCGCTACGAGCACCCGCAGATCCAGGCGATCGTGGTCGCGTACCTCGATCCGGATCAGGCCGGTGAAGTACTGGGCAACTTCGACCACAAGGTGCGCCTGGACATCATCCTGCGCGTCTCGTCGCTGAACACCGTGCAGCCGGCGGCACTGAAAGAATTGAACCAGATCCTCGAGAAGCAGTTCTCCGGCAACTCGAACGCCTCGCGCACCACCCTGGGTGGCATCAAGCGGGCGGCGGACATCATGAACTTCCTCGACAGCTCGATCGAAGGCCAGCTCATGGACTCGATCCGCGAAGTCGACGAAGACCTGTCCGGTCAGATCGAAGACCTCATGTTCGTGTTCAACAACCTGGCCGATGTCGACGACCGCGGTATCCAGGCGCTGTTGCGCGAAGTGTCCTCCGATGTGCTGGTGCTGGCCCTCAAGGGTTCGGACGAAGGCGTCAAGGAAAAGATCTTCAAGAACATGTCCAAACGTGCTGCCGAACTGCTGCGCGACGACCTCGAGGCCAAAGGCCCGGTGCGCGTCAGCGACGTGGAAACGGCGCAGAAGGAAATCCTCACCATCGCCCGCCGTATGGCCGAAGCCGGAGAAATCGTGCTCGGTGGCAAGGGCGGTGAGGAAATGATCTAACACCATGGTCAAGAACGACGACGATGTGACGGACCTGATCCGTGCCCGGGATGTCCGTGGTTTCGAAACGTGGGCGATCCCGAGCTTCGATCCGCCGGCACCGGAACCCGAGCCGGAACCGGAGCCCGAACCGCCGGAAATGGAAGAAGTGCCGCTGGAGGAAGTCCAGCCACTGACCCTGGAAGAGCTCGAAAGCATCCGTCAGGAGGCTTACAACGAGGGTTTCGCCATCGGCGAAAAAGAAGGTTTTCACAGCGCCACCCTCAAGGTGCGTCAGGAAGCCGAAGTGGTCCTCACAGCCAAGGTCAACAGCCTCGAGCAGTTGATGGCGAACCTGTTCGAGCCCATCGCCGAGCAAGACACGCAGATCGAAAAGTCGCTGGTCGACCTTGTGCAGCACATTGCCCGTCAGGTGATCCAGCGCGAGCTGGCCATCGACTCGACGCAGATCGAGCACGTCATGCGCGACGCCCTCAAGCTGTTGCCGCTGGGCGTGGGCAATGTGCGGCTGTACGTCAATCCGCAGGATTTCGAGCAGGTCAAAGCCCTGCGCGAACGCCATGAGGAAACCTGGCGTATCGTCGAGGACGAATCGTTGTTGCCGGGCGGTTGCCGGGTTGAAACCGAACACAGCCGGATCGATGCGAGCATCGAAACCCGTGTCGGCCAGGTCATGGCCAAACTGTTCGATCAACTGCACGAACAGGCCCTGCACCCGGCCGAACCGGACCTGAGCCTGGATCTGCCGCAAACGCCGAAACCGGCACCGGTCACTGACGAGCCGCTCGCGGACGCCCCCGATGCGCCTTGAACGCACCAGTTTCGCCAAGCGCCTGAGCACCTACGCCGAGGCCACCGAAATTCCCGGCGCGCCGATCCTCGAAGGACGCCTGCTGCGCATGGTCGGCCTGACCCTCGAAGCCGAAGGTCTGCGCGCTGCCATGGGCACCCGTTGCATGGTGATCAACGACGACAGCTACCACCCGTCCCAGGTTGAAGCCGAAGTCATGGGCTTCTCCGGCAGCAAGGTTTTCCTGATGCCTGTTGGCAGTGTTGCCGGTATTGCGCCGGGCGCCCGTGTGGTGCCGCTGGCCGATACCGGTCGCCTGCCGATGGGCATGAGCATGCTCGGTCGTGTGCTGGACGGCGCCGGACGTGCGCTGGACGGCAAGGGCGGCATGAAGGCCGAAGACTGGGTGCCGATGGACGGCCCGACGATCAACCCGCTCAACCGTGACCCGATCAGCGTGCCGCTGGACGTCGGCATCCGTTGCATCAACGGTTTGTTGACGGTCGGTCGAGGCCAGCGTCTGGGCCTGTTCGCCGGTACCGGTGTCGGTAAATCCGTCCTGCTTGGCATGATGACCCGCTTCACCGAGGCCGACATCATCGTCGTTGGCCTGATTGGTGAGCGGGGTCGAGAAGTCAAAGAGTTCATCGAGCACATCCTCGGTGAAGAAGGCCTCAAGCGTTCCGTGGTAGTGGCATCGCCGGCGGACGATGCGCCCCTGATGCGTCTGCGGGCGGCGATGTACTGCACGCGGATTGCCGAGTATTTCCGTGACAAGGGCAAGAATGTCCTGTTGCTGATGGATTCCCTGACCCGTTTCGCCCAGGCCCAGCGGGAAATCGCCCTGGCCATCGGCGAGCCGCCGGCGACCAAGGGCTATCCGCCGTCGGTGTTCGCCAAACTGCCGAAACTGGTGGAGCGCGCCGGTAACGCGGAGAAGGGCGGGGGTTCGATCACCGCGTTCTACACCGTGCTGTCCGAGGGTGACGACCAGCAGGACCCGATTGCCGACTCGGCGCGGGGCGTGCTCGACGGCCACATCGTGTTGTCCCGGCGTCTGGCCGAGGAGGGGCATTACCCGGCCATCGACATCGAAGCGTCGATCAGTCGGGTAATGCCGGCCGTGGTGCCGCCTGATCACATGGTCCGGGCGCAATACTTCAAACAGCTGTGGTCCCGTTATCAGCAGAGTCGCGACCTGATCAGTGTCGGTGCCTATGTCGCCGGTGGTGATCGCGAGACTGACCTTGCCATCAATCTGCAGCCGCAACTGGTCAGGTACCTGCGCCAGGGGCTGAACGACAGCATCAGTCTGGGCGAAAGCGAGGCGTACCTCGAAACAATCCTCGCCCCTGCGACCGGCGGGTAACCGGTCATGGCCCTGAGCCGCGCCGCGCGTCTGGCACCGGTGGTGGAAATGGCCGAAAAGGCCGAGAAAACCGCCGTGCAGCGTCTCGGGTATTTCCAGGGGCAGGTGAAAGTGGCCGAAAGCAAACTTGCCGACCTGCATGCCTTTCGTCTGGATTACTCCGAGCAATGGATCGTACGCGGCAGCACCGGCGTGACCGGTCAGTGGCTGCTCGGGTTTCAGGGGTTTCTGACCCAGCTCGACACGGCGGTGGACCAGCAACGGCAAAGCCTGCAATGGCACCAGAACAATCTGGACAAGGCCCGCGAGGCCTGGCAACAGGCGTTCGCCCGCGTCGAAGGCTTGCGAAAACTTGTACAACGCTATCGAGATGAAGCCCAGCGAGTCGAAGACAAGCGCGAGCAAAAGCTGCTGGACGAACTGTCCCAGCGCCTGCCGCGCCGCGATGCTTATTGACGGGGGGATCTCTGACAGTCTCCGGCGGCTTCCTGCCTTGCCCATGGCCCTTGCAAGTGCTAAACCTTGTACACGTTCGTCAATGACAAGGAAGCCAGTACATGTCAGTCGTTACAGAAGTCTCTCCCGATGGTCAAAAGCTGACGATTTCGATCAAGGGGCGGTTCGATTTCGGTCGCCATCAGGAGTTTCGCGAGTCTTATGAACGACTCGACAGGAAGCCCGACTCCATCGTGGTGGATCTGAAGGACGCCACTTACCTCGACAGCTCGGCTCTGGGCATGTTGCTTCTGCTGCGTGATCACGCCGGAGGCGACGACTCGGATGTGCGCGTGGTCAACAGCAATTCGGATGTGCGCAAGATCCTCGCCATTTCCAATTTCGACAAACTGTTCGACATCAGTTGACGGCCATGCAGCCGCAAGAGCCGCTGACGATCCTCATCGCCGAGGACAGCGCCGCCGACCGGTTGCTGTTGTCGACCATCGTCCGTCGTCAGGGGCATGCCGTGCTCACGGCCGCTAACGGTGCCGAAGCCGTTGAGGTGTTTTCCAGCCAGCAGCCCCATCTGGTGCTGATGGACGCGATGATGCCGGTCATGGATGGTTTCGAGGCCGCGCGGCAAATCAAGGTGCTGGCGGGTGAAAACCTGGTGCCGATCATATTCCTCACGTCGCTGACCGAAAGCGAAGCCCTCGCGCGATGCCTGGAGGCGGGGGGTGACGATTTTCTGGCGAAGCCTTACAACCAGGTGATCCTGTCCGCCAAAATCAAGGCGATGGACCGCTTGCGGCGCCTGCAGGCTACGGTCCTTCAGCAGCGCGACCTGATTGCCCGGCATCACGACTACCTGCTCAACGAGCAACGGGTCGCCAAGGCCGTGTTCGACAAAGTCGCGCACTCCGGTTGCCTGAGTGCGCCGAACATCCGGTACCTGCAATCACCCTATGCGCTGTTCAACGGTGATCTGTTGCTGGCGGCCTATACACCTGCCGGCGACATGCATGTGTTGCTGGGTGACTTCACCGGTCACGGTTTGCCTGCGGCGGTGGGGGCCATGCCTCTGGCAGAAGTGTTCTACGGCATGACCGCCAAGGGCTACGGTCTGGCCGAAACCCTGCGTGAAATGAATGCCAAGCTCAAGCGCATCCTGCCGGTGGACATGTTCTGCTGCGCCACGCTGCTCTGTCTGAGTTTTCAACGACGCAGCGTGGAAATCTGGAACGGCGGCATGCCCGACGGTTACCTTCATCGCATCGCCACAGGGGAGCGGGTGCCCCTTGCGGCACGGCATCTGCCGCTGGGAGTGCTCAGTCCTCAGGCCTTCGATGATCGCACCGAGGTGTTCTCGATGGCGGTGGGGGATCGCGTTTTTCTGCTGTCCGACGGCGTGATCGATACCTGCGATGCCAATGATCAGTTGTTCGGCGTCGAGCGCTTGCAGCAGGTGTTTGCCGGTAACCGGCAGCCGGATCGCCTGTTCGCCGAAATCGAGCAGGCGTTGCAGGATTTTCGCGGCGAAGCCCGGGACGATGTGAGCATGGTCGAGGTCAGCCTGCTGGACGTGGTGCAGGTCAATCCGCCGGCTCCGGTGTACTCCGACAGCGGCCAGTCCTGTCCGCTGGACTGGTCGGTGAGTTTTGAATTTCGCGGCGCTACGCTCAAACGCTTCAACCCGTTGCCCTACCTGCTGCAATTGCTGCTGGAGGTGCACGGTCTGCGCACCCAGAGCGGAGCGTTGTACAGTGTACTGGCCGAGCTTTACTCCAATGCGCTGGAGCATGGGGTGTTGGGGCTGGACTCCAGTCTCAAGCGCGATGCCTCGGGTTTTGCGCGTTACTATGAACAGCGCAACAAGCGTCTGGATGCCCTGCAGGACGGCTATGTGCGTGTGCATCTGCAGGTTCGTCCGCAAGGTGAAGGTGGTTGTCTGGTGGTGCGTGTCGAAGACAGCGGCAAGGGTTTTGACGTGGCGCGGGTGATGGAGCGTCCGCTGGACGATGTCCGTCTGTCGGGACGTGGCGTCAGCCTGATCCGGCAATTGAGCAGAAACCCGAGCTGGTCCGACGATGGTCGCAGTGCTCGCGTGGAGTTTTTCTGGGAGGCTCTGGCATAATCCGCGCATTCTTGATCAAGGAGTGAACAAGTGACTGATGCCTGTGTAGATCGCGACGTGCTGAGCGCGTTGCAAGAAGTCATGGAGGATGGCTATCCGGAATTGCTGGATACGTTCCTGGCAGATTCCGAAGCGCGCCTGTGTGAATTGCAAAAAAACGCCGATGCCGACGCCTTGTCGTCTGTCGCCCACAGTTTCAAAGGCAGTAGCAGCAATATGGGGGCGACCCGCCTGGCCGAGCTTTGCCAGGAGCTGGAACAGCACGCCAAGGACAGGAGCCCCTCCGAAATCATCAAGCTGGTGGCCGAAATCCACGACGAATTCGCGCATGTGCGCCCCGTCTATGAGGCCGAGCGACAGCGCTCACCTGCCCATTGAGTCAGCCGTCCGGCGCTTTTGTCCGATGCCGGACGAAACTGGCCCGGCACTTGCAGTCATCTCGTTCAACTGTACCTTTGATCCCAGTGCAGCGGAGACCGTGCCATGCCTGCAACCCCTAACATTCTTCTTCAGACTGCCGCCCAGGCCAAGGCGCAAGCCGCCTCTGCCAAGTCGTCAGCGGTGGCCGCAGTGCCCGGGGACAAGGCCTCCAGCTTCGCTCAAGTATTTGCCGATCAGGGGCAGAACAAGCCTTGCGCTGCCACCGATAACTCGGTGGCACCTGCACGCGACAAGGACTCGGGCAGCGTGGGCAAGGCGGACGCCGGCAAGGATCAGTCTGCCGCTGCTGCATCGACGGTTGCCGATAGCGGCAAAGCCTTGCCCGCCGACAAAACGTCGTCGACCCCCTCGGACGACGACAAGGTTGCCAGCGACGATGCATCCGACACCCCGGCCACGCCGGTCGCCGACACTGCGCCTGTTGTGGATCCGGCACTGGATCCGGCGCTGATGCAAGTCGTGCAGCCGGTTGTCACGCCGCCGGTCGTGGCGGCACCTGTCGTTGAAACGCCAGCGAAGCCTGAGACCCAGGCGCCGGCGGTGGCTGCGTTGCCGGCGGCTGCCACGGCGACGCCTGCCGCCGACAGTGATTTCGATCCCGAGGCCGATCCGCTCGATGCGCTGCCGGTGCTGCGTATGGCGATGGAGCAGAGTGGTCACATTTCCGCTTCCAGCCAATCGCAGCCCAAGGCGACGCCTGCGCAAGCCCAGGCTGATGGCGAGCTGACTTCGGCGCAGACGTTTGCCGCCGGCATGGTCAGCATGCTGGATGTGCAGGCTGACAAGGACAGCACCAGCCAGGGTGGCGAAAAATCCTTCACTGGCCTGATCGACGATGGTCTGAAGGACTTGAAGTCCGCCACCAGCGATACCCGCGTCGATGATTTCGCCAACCGTCTGGCGGCACTGACTCAGGCGGCCACGCCGAAAACCGCCAACGCGGTGCCGGTGAACCAGCCGATCGCCATGCATCAGAATGGCTGGACCGAAGAAGTGGTCAACCGCGTCATGTACCTGTCGAGCAACAACCTGAAGGCTGCCGATATTCAGTTGCAGCCGGCCGAGCTGGGTCGTCTGGATATCCGGGTGAACATGGTGCCGGACCAGCAGACCCAGGTGACATTCATGAGCGCACACCCGAGTGTTCGCGAAGCGCTCGACGGCCAGATGCATCGCCTGCGTGACATGTTCACGCAGCAGGGCATGGGGCAGGTCGATGTCAACGTGTCCGACCAGAACCGTGGCTGGCAAGGGCAGGGCCAGGAACAGGCGCAGCAGGGGCAGGCTGGTCGCACCAGCGCCGCCGGCGGTCGCCTGGATTCGGCCGAAGAAGAGTTGACGCCGGCGGCCGTGGCTGAAGCCGCCGCTCAAACCACCAGCGTGATCGGCAGCAGCGCCGTCGACTACTACGCCTGACACGACGCTGTACTCCTGTGGGAGCGGGCTTGCTCGCGAAATCGGTAAGACAAACAACACATCTGTTGAATGTTTAACCGCATTCGCGAGCAAGCCCGCTCCCACATTGGTTTGTGGTGCTCTCCACGATGCTCCGACACTTCTGGCATAACACTTGCTCTTGCCTTGCCGTGCGACTGTGAAAACCCGATTAGTGACGGATTATTGGCATGGCGAAGAGCGAAGCAGCAGCAGTAAAAGACCCCGCAACCAAAGGCAAACTCAAGATGATCATTGCGATCGTTCTCGGGTTGCTGCTGGCCATCGGCGCGTCTGTGGGGGCGACCTGGTTCTTCATGCACAGCGCCCAGAGCAAACCTGCGGCTGCAGTGGAAACCGCTCCGGTCGGCAAGCAGCCGGCGATTTTCGAGCCGATGGCGCCCGCCTTTGTGGCCAATTACAACCAGAACGGCCGTCAGCGCTACATGCAGGTGAGTATCACCATGCTGGCGCGCAATCAGGCTGATCTGGACGCGCTCAAAGTGCACATGCCGGTGATCCGCAACAACCTGGTGATGCTCTTTTCCGGTCAGGACTTCGCCACACTGGCGACGCCGGTCGGTCAGGAGATGTTGCGCCAGAAGGCCACGGCCAGCGTCCAGGAAGTGGCGCAGAAAGAGCTGGGCAAAGTGGTGATCGAACAGTTGCTTTTCACTAATTTCGTACTGCAGTAGGAACACGACATGGCCGTGCAGGATCTGCTGTCCCAGGATGAAATCGACGCGCTGTTGCATGGCGTCGACGATGGTCTGGTACAGACCGATAACGCTGCCGAACCCGGCAGTGTCAAAAGCTACGACCTGACCAGCCAGGATCGCATCGTCCGTGGACGCATGCCGACTCTGGAGATGATCAACGAGCGTTTTGCCCGCTATACCCGCATCAGCATGTTCAACATGCTGCGCCGCTCGGCGGACGTTGCCGTCGGTGGCGTGCAGGTGATGAAGTTCGGCGAATACGTACACTCGCTGTACGTGCCGACCAGCCTCAACCTGGTCAAGATCAAACCCCTGCGCGGCACCGCGCTGTTCATCCTCGACGCCAAACTGGTGTTCAAGCTGGTGGACAACTTCTTCGGCGGCGACGGCCGTCACGCCAAGATCGAAGGGCGTGAATTCACCCCGACCGAACTGCGTGTGGTGCGCATGGTGCTGGAACAGGCGTTCGTCGATCTGAAGGAAGCCTGGCAGGCGATCATGGAAGTCAATTTCGAGTACATCAACTCGGAAGTGAACCCGGCCATGGCCAACATCGTCGGCCCGAGCGAAGCGATCGTGGTCTCCACGTTCCACATCGAACTCGATGGCGGTGGCGGCGACCTGCACGTGACCATGCCGTACTCGATGATCGAGCCGGTGCGCGAAATGCTCGACGCCGGTTTCCAGTCGGACCTCGACGACCAGGACGAGCGCTGGGTCAACGCCCTGCGTCAGGACGTGCTCGATGTCGACGTGCCGATTGGCGCCACCGTGGCTCGCCGCCAGTTGAAACTGCGCGACATCCTGCACATGCAGCCGGGTGACGTGATCCCGGTCGAGATGCCGGAAGACATGATCATGCGCGCCAACGGCGTGCCGGCCTTCAAGGTCAAGATGGGCTCGCACAAAGGCAACCTTGCGTTGCAGGTGATCGAGCCGATCGAGCGTCGCTGAAGCGACGCAACACCCCTTACGCCTTTAACTGAATTGTTGCCCGCCGAGGACAAATGATGAACGACGAAATGAACGCCCAGGACGATCAGGCACTGGCCGACGAATGGGCTGCGGCCCTGGAAGAGACCGGTGATGGCGGCCAGGCCGACATCGACGCACTGCTGGCCGCCGACGCTGGCACTTCGAGCTCCAACCGTCTGCCGATGGAAGAGTTCGGCAGCGTGCCGAAGAGCAACGAGCCGGTCAGTCTGGACGGTCCAAACCTGGATGTGATTCTCGACATCCCGGTTTCCATCTCCATGGAAGTGGGCAGCACCGACATCAACATCCGCAACCTGCTGCAACTCAACCAGGGTTCGGTGATCGAGCTTGATCGCCTGGCCGGTGAGCCACTGGATGTGCTGGTCAATGGCACCCTCATCGCTCACGGCGAAGTGGTCGTGGTCAACGAAAAGTTCGGCATCCGCCTGACCGACGTGATCAGCCCAAGCGAACGCATCAAGAAGCTGCGCTGAGTGAAAAAGGTTCTGGGTTCCTTGCTGGCCGCGGTGCTGGCACTGCCATTGACTGTCATGGCTGCAGAGCCTGCGGCCGCGACCGCTGCTGCAGCGTCTCCTGCGGCGCCCGCGATTGCTCCGGCAGTCAGCAGTGGTGTCGCCGGGCAATTGACGCAGTTGGTATTCGGCCTGTTGCTGGTGCTGGGGCTGATCTTCTTCCTCGCCTGGCTGCTGCGCCGGGTGCAGAACGCGGGACCGGCGGGCAAGGGGCAGGTGATCGAGCTGATCGGTTCCCGAGCGCTCGGCCCGCGTGACCGTCTGATGCTGGTGCAGGTCGGCAACGAGCAGATTCTGCTTGGCCTGAGCCCCGGCACCATCACCGCGCTGCATGTGCTCAAGGAGCCGGTGGACGTCCCGGCCACCTCCGAAAAAGCGACTCCGGAATTTGCCCAGCATCTGTTGAAGATCCTCGGCAAGGATCAGAAGGATAAGAAGTAATGGGTGCGTTGCGCATCGTCTTGACCCTGGCCTTGATGTTGGCCGCGCCACTGGCGTTTGCCGCCGATCCGTTGTCGATCCCGGCGGTCACCCTGGGCACCAATGCCAACGGGGCGCAGGAGTATTCGGTCAGCCTGCAGATCCTGCTGATCATGACGGCGCTGAGTTTCATCCCGGCTGCCGTCATTCTGATGACCAGCTTTACCCGGATCATCATTGTCTTCTCGATCCTGCGTCAGGCCCTGGGCCTGCAACAGACGCCGTCGAACCAGATTCTCACCGGCATGGCGCTGTTCCTGACCCTGTTCATCATGGCGCCGGTGTTCGACCGGGTGAACAACGATGCCTTGCAGCCGTACCTGGCGGAGAAACTCACCGCCCAGCAAGCGGTGGAAAAGGCCCAGGTGCCGATCAAGGACTTCATGCTCGCGCAGACCCGTTCCAGCGATCTCGAGCTGTTCATGCGTCTGTCCAAGCGCACCGATATCGCGACGCCGGATCAGGCGCCGCTGACCATTCTGGTGCCGGCGTTTGTGACGTCCGAATTGAAAACCGCGTTCCAGATCGGCTTCATGATCTTCATTCCGTTCCTGATCATCGACCTGGTGGTGGCCAGTGTGCTGATGGCGATGGGTATGATGATGCTGTCGCCGCTGATCATTTCCCTGCCGTTCAAGATCATGCTGTTCGTGCTGGTGGATGGCTGGGCGCTGATCATCGGCACCCTGGCCAGTAGCTTCGGAGGTGTTTCGCCATGACGCCGGAAGTTGCGGTCGATATCTTTCGTGAAGCGCTGTGGCTGACCACGATGATGGTCGCGATCCTGGTGGTCCCGAGTCTGCTGGTGGGCCTGCTGGTGTCGATGTTCCAGGCCGCGACGCAGATCAACGAACAGACCCTGAGCTTTCTGCCGCGTCTGCTGGTGATGCTGGTGACCCTGATCGTCGGCGGTCCGTGGATCATCCAGACCTTCATGGAATACATCATCCAGCTGTACAAAAACATTCCGCTGGTCATCGGCTAGGTCATGCAATCGCTGCTTCAGTTGACCGACACCCAGATCAGCACCTGGGTGGCGACGTTCATGCTGCCGCTGTTTCGCATCGGCTCGATGCTGATGGTGATGCCGGTCTTCGGCACCACGCTGGTTCCCAAACGCATCCGCCTGTACCTCGCACTGGCGATCACTGTGGTGATCTCGCCGAACCTGCCGCCCATGCCTGCGGTGAGTCCGCTGGATCTCAGTGGCTTGTTGTTGATCGCCGAGCAGATCCTGGTCGGGGCGGTGCTCGGGTTCTCCTTGCAACTGTTCTTCCAGGCTTTCGTGATCGCGGGGCAGATCGTTGCGATCCAGATGGGCATGGGCTTCGCCTCGATGATCGACCCTACCAACGGCGTGTCGGTGGCGGTGATCGGGCAGTTCTTCACCATGCTAGTGACGTTGCTGTTTCTCGGCATGAACGGTCACCTCGTCGTCTTCGAGGTGCTGACGGAAAGCTTCACCACGCTGCCGGTGGGTGCAGGCCTGATGACCGCGCATTACTGGGAACTGGCCGGCAAGCTCGGCTGGGTGCTGGGCGCGGCATTGATGCTGGTGCTGCCAGCGGTCACTGCGCTGCTGGTGGTCAACATTGCGTTCGGTGTGATGACCCGTGCGGCGCCGCAACTGAACATCTTCTCGATCGGTTTTCCGCTGACCCTCGTGCTCGGTCTGTTCATCGTCTGGGTCGGTCTGGCAGACATTCTCAATCAGTATCAGCCGCTGGCCGTCGAAGCCTTGCAGCTGCTACGTGAACTGGCACAGGCGCGCTGAGTCATGGCAGAGAGCGAGAGCGGTCAGGATAAAACAGAAGACCCCACGGAGAAGCGCAAGAAGGACTCCCGGGAAAAGGGCGAGATTGCGCGCTCCAAGGAGCTCAACACCCTGGCCATCATGCTCGCCGGTTCCGGTGCGCTGCTGGTGTTTGGCGGCATGCTGGCGCAGGACCTGATGGAACTGATGCGCATGAACTTCACGCTGTCGCGAGAAGTGATCATGGATCAGGGGGCCATGGGCAAGTTCCTGATGAGCTCCGGGCTGACAGCGCTGGTGGCGATCCAGCCGATCATGATCACTTTGCTGCTGGCTGCGTTTCTCGGGCCGATCGCGCTCGGCGGCTGGCTGTTCGCCGCGGGCTCTCTGGCACCCAAGTTCAGTCGGATGAACCCCGCTTCGGGGTTCAAGCGCATGTTCTCCATGAAGTCGGTGGTCGAACTGCTCAAGGCATTGGCCAAGTTTCTGATCATTCTGGCCGTGGCGCTGGTGGTGCTGTCCGGGGATGTCGACGACCTGTTGCGCATCGCCCATGAGCCGATGGACCGGGCCATCATCCACAGCCTGCAAGTGGTCGGCTGGAGCACCCTGTGGATGGCGTGCGGGTTGATCATTATCGCGGCAGTCGACGTCCCGGTGCAGATCTGGGAGAGCATCAAGAAGCTCAAGATGACCAAGCAGGAAGTGCGCGACGAGCACAAGGATCAGGAAGGCCGGCCGGAGGTCAAGCAGCGGATCCGTCAGGTGCAGCGCGAGATGTCGCAGCGGCGGATGATGGCGGCGATCCCGGATGCCGATGTGGTCATCACCAACCCGACGCACTACGCCGTGGCCCTCAAGTACGATTCGGAGAAGGGCGGGGCGCCGGTGTTGCTGGCCAAGGGCAGCGACTTCCTGGCACTGAAGATCCGCGAGATCGCCGTGGCCAACGAAGTCATGCTGCTCGAATCGCCAGCCCTGGCGCGTTCGATCTATTACTCCACCGAGCTGGAAGAAGAGATTCCCGGCGGTCTGTACCTGGCGGTCGCTCAGGTGCTGGCGTACGTCTACCAGATCCGCCAGCACCGCGCGGGCAAGGGCAAGTTCCCGGAACCGCTCAAGGACGACCTGCCGATTCCGCCGGACCTGCGGCGCGATTCCTGATTTTTTGGTGATGAAAAAAACCGCCTTCCGGTTGAACCCGGTGGCGGTTTTTTTACGCCTGATGACCTGTGTTGCTTGTGAGAACGCCTTCGCGGGCAAGTCGAATCGTCGCACCGCCGCTCCCACAGGGAAATGCATTCCAAATGTGGGAGCGGGCTTGCCCGCGAAGGCGTCAGCCACCACGACGCATTTCTCAAGCCTTTACACAGAGGTCTGCGACGGCGGTAGTTCCAGATTATTCAGCACCCGATTCGCTGCCAGCTCCCCGAGCATGATCAGTTGCCCGATCCCCATCAGCGTCCTGCGCTGCGAGGCGGGCATGAGGTGAGCAAAGTCATTGGCGATGGTTCTGGCTGAAGCGAGGGTTTCGCAGAGTTCGACCAGCAGCTCTTCGTTTTTGAAGTCTGCGGTGACGGCAAACATTCGACGGGTTTTGCGCGGCGGTGCAGTGGAGCCGGGCGGGCAGAGATAGTGATCGAGCGCGCGGTCGGCGGCTTCGTGAAGCTTTCTGGAGTCGAGGGATTCGTAGGGCGAGGCGGGGTCGGTTTCGGGTGGGTTGGGTGTTGGTTTGATCATGGTGAAGCTCCTGAGGTTATGGAGCCACTTTCGCCTGTCGCTAAACAAGTGAAGGTGGCAGCTGTACGCAGGTTAGCGAACCGGTCTCAGGCACCCCGGCAGACCCAAAGGTCTCCCGCATACAGCCACCATAACGTTATTGCGGACGAAGAGTCCCACAACGAAGCCATGAACGCTGATGCGCTGAGAAAGTTCGAGTCGCTAAACCCGATCGCTGATTCGTCAGCGACCGATCCACAATAGAACCCGCCCCCAAGGCGCACAAGCCGGCGGATTCTGGCGTAGCTGTAGGCAATGGCGCAAGGATTCGTAGCCTGTAAGGCGTGACTGAAAGTGTCTTTTAAACGGCTGAGTTTAAAAGGCACTTTGTGCTGATTTCTCGGGTCTCTTCGCGAGCAAGTCGCATCGTCGCTCCCACATTTGGAATGCATTTCTCTGCGGGAGCGAGCTAGCAGGTTAATAAATACGCCCCTTTTTTGCGAAACGCCCGATGCGATGCATCGGGCACTGGCGGTGAAACAGGTGTAGACCTATTTCAGGACTTGATAAAGTAAAAAGCGCTCAATAGAACATTGAGAAGTTATCTAGGTATGAGTCGCCTCCTCCATCAGTTATGTCTATAAATTTAATTTTTCTGTTTGGTGTTTCTGTTATGTCAACCCATACTTGGTCCTGTCCACCATATGATGGGGTGGACCCGGCTTTAATTAGTTGTAGGTTTTCATCGTAGCATTTGTATGGTGACGGGATTTTAGAGCCGTCGGCAATTCCGAATCTAATGCTTTTTGCTGGTTGTTTTAGTGTGAGTCTTAGAGTTGCGAAGGGGCTAATGTATAAATACTTTTCTGTTATAGGGGGGGCATAAAAACTGCCGTTATCACCGATAGCTACGCGTGCTGCTACTACCGTAACGGTCATGCTGGGGAAGTCCATGACTGTGCCAACGGGCTTTTCACCCACTATGCCTGTCTCGAAACCCTCTAAGATCACTAAAGTGTTTTTCAATAAGTTTAAAGTCAAGGTCGGGAAAGCAATGGGTGCCAAATTGTTGGTGGTGCCTGGCAATACTTCAAGAGATACATTGAATTCAGTATCATGTTTCAGAGTTAATAATTGCTCTCTGGTTAGTGTTTCTTTTATTCCGGAACTCACTTCTGTTGCTGTTATCTTATGGTTGGTTAGTATTGGTAATGTCTGGTCGCTGTTGTTGTTGTCTTTTCCAGAGATTTTTAGTTGCACAATGTTTTCAGTGCTGATACCTGTCCATGGCAGCACGGTAACCTGAGCATTTCCGTCAAAAGAATTCAAATTCAGCACTTTGTCATCCGGTGCTTGTGGAATTTTCGGCGAGGGTAACCGTGCATCTTCATCTGCAATCTTCAACACGTTCAAAGGCAGAATCGGCGATTTGCCGAACTGGGCGTTGTTGCGATTCAAATTCCAGCGCAGTTGGATCGTTTGACCATGCCGCGCGGCAAGAAATGCAGGGCTCAATACGGTGTTCACTCGCTTGTTGCTGTTGAACTCCACCAAAGGAAACTGCGGCGACCCCGCTGGTGGATTGACTTCCACCAGCCGTGCCCGATCGCCGCTCAGTGCTTCAAGGAATTCGATGCGCACCGTAATTCCTTCCGGATAGGCCAAAACATCAATAGGATCTTCTGCCGGTGCTACAAGAAACGGTGGCAGTAGATCCTCCAGCGCTGTCCCGATGCGCAACGTCAATTCATGAGAATGTCCCAGCGTCTCGCCCGCCCGCTGAATGTTGTAATCGGCAACCACCGTACCGTTCAGGTTGGCGGTCACATATTTTTTATCCACGGTAATGCGCACATGCCGGCCAGCGGTGGCAGGGATCAGATCGACATGACCATTGGTGCTGCCACCGCTGGCGGAGCCGCGCCAACGGTAGTTCACGCGATCTTTGTCGCGGGTGTCGAGGTGCGGCGCCACCAGCACGGCACCGGTCGGTGGCACGTTTTCCGGATCGAGCACGTCGTTGGCACCTGTGCCCTCGACTTCCGGTCGCTTGAACGTCGGCAAGGCCACGCCGACCTGCATCCTGAACGGCAGCGACTCGCGAACGCTCAACAGCCCCGTTTCGCTGTCGGAGACGACGTAATAGACCGTGACGTTCAGGCCGTTGAAGCGCTGGATTTCGGCATTGCTCACGCTGCGCAGGACGGGTTGATTGTCCGCTACGTCGCCGACCGTGCGGGGATCCTCGTAGTAAACCTTGTCACCGCCGGGCTTCTGGGCCGACCAGATCAGGTTGATCAGGTGGCTGCTGTTGCGACCGGGATACCAAGGGATCTGCACGGTCGCCCACTTCGTTTCGGATGGCAACGTTCCGCCCGTTGCCTCGACGACGGTAGGGGCGACTAACTGGCTGATGTCGCCAATCACGGTGACGCTGGCATTTTTTGAGCGGCGGTCGCTTTCATCGCTGCGACGGCGCACATAGCCGACCGAGGCTGCGCCTTTGGCGATGGCTTTGACGGCGGCGTTGGGGATCGTGAAGTCGAGATGAAAGGGCACGAACTCCACTCGCATCGATAACGGCCCGACGATGATTTGCGAGCCTTGCGCGGGGGTGCCGGTCCAGGTCAGGAGCACTTCGTCGTAAACGGCAAAGTCCTTCGTCGGCGTGTACACGCGAACGATGACATCGTCGTCACCCAGTGTGTCGAGGTCCACCCGATCGGTCGGCTGGCCGTTGACCAGCACCTGCGGTGCATCCAGCCGATTGCCCCCCAGGTCCACCAACACGTGATGCGTCGCCGACCACGGCGCGCGTTCGTCCGGGTAGTTACCGCAGCGATCAATGGGCTGATACGCCACCGCGACACGATCGCCGTCCCCGGCGGCGTCGATGAGGGCGCGGCTGAAAACGACCTCGATCGGGTTTTTGATCGGGTCCTGGGCCTGTTCCGGCGTAACGACATGCACCCGTTGCTGGCTGCCCCAGCGGGCGAGAATGCGGTCGTATCGGGTGAGGTTGCGGTAGGGCACGATATGCATCGTCACCCCCTCGGGTGGCAGGTTTTCATCGACCTCCTTATGAGAGAGGGTGAACTTGAGATCGGAGTGGCCGTCCTCGCCCGGATCGTCATCGTACTCGCCGGGCCGCGAGAGTTTGACCAGTAAAGTCTGGAAGGGCGTCGAGTCCTCCGGGGTCTGGTTCTTGCGTGTAACCCGGTAGAACACGGGTGTGGCATCCCCCTCATGTACTTGGCCCTTGGCAATGGTGAATGCCACATCTTTGTCGAGCTCGTCGGCGTTTAAGAGTTCTTTGCTCCAGATCGCTGCGCTGTCATTGCCCCAGAACACCTCGACCAGATCGCCAATGGACATGATCAACCAGGCGGGGATGATGCCTTGCAGACCGCCTTCCACGGCTCTGATGGGAATGCCTGCGTCATAGTGTTCGGCGGGGTTGAGGGTAACTTGGGACGGAAAATACAGTGACTTCAGGGCCAGGGGGGGAACAGGCAGTTTCTGACCATTCATGCTACGGACTCCGAACGATGTGTGGGCATGGAGTGATTTAGCTCGCAGCGAGAGATTTGCGCACCTGTTAGATCTTACAGGTGGCGACGAGTGGTCATTAATGAAGAACGCACTTGTGCAGGCGCTTCCGCGGGCTGGAACCGCTCAAGGACGACCTGCCGATTCCGCCGGATCTGCGGCGCGATTCCTGATTTTTTGGTGATGAAAAAAACCGCCTTCCGGTTGAACCCGGTGGCGGTTTTTTTACGCCTGATGACCTGTGTTGCTTGTGAGGCCGCTTTCGCGAGCAGGCTCGCTCCCACATTGGGAATGCGTTTCCCTGTGGGAGCGAGCCTGCTCGCGAAGGCGTCAGTCGCTACGACGCATTTCTCAAGCCTTTACACTGAGGTCTGCGACGGCGGTAGTTCCAGATTATTCAGCACCCGATTCGCTGCCAGTTCCCCGAGCATGATCAATTGCCCAATACCCGTCAGCGTCCTGCGCTGCGAGGCGGGCATGAGGTGAGCAAAGTCATTGGCGATGGTTCTGGCTGAAGCGAGGGTTTCGCAGAGCTCGACCAGCAGCTCTTCGTTTTTGAAGTCTGCGGTGACGGCAAACATCCGGCGGGTTCTGCGCGGTGGTGGCGTGGCGCCGGGCGGGCAGAGATAGTGATCGAGCGCGCGGTCGGCGGCTTCGTGAAGCTTTCTGGAATCGAGGGATTCGTAGGGCGAGGCGGGGTTGGTTTCGGGTGGGTTGGGTGTTGGTTTGATCATGGTGAAGCTCCTATAAGAGTGGAGCCGCACGAAACTGTCGCTAAACAGAAAGGTGGCGGCTGTACGCGGGTTAGCGAACCGGTTATAGGCACCCGGCAGACCCGAGGGTCTCCCGCATACAGCCACCATAGCGGAGTTGCAGACATTGAGTCTGCGACAAGGCATGGAGCGCTGGTGCACCTATTTATGATTCGAGTCGCTAAACCCGATCGCTGATTCGTCAGCGACCGATCCACAATAGAACCCGACCCCAAGGCGCACAAGCCGGCGGATTCTGGCGTAGCTGTAGGCAATGGCGCAAGAATTCGTAGCCTCGAAGGCGTGTCTGGAGGTGTCTTTTAAACACCAGAGTTTAAAAGACAATGGGTGCCGTCGGTCTGAAACGTCCCGCGACCTGTTAGTTCTGACAGTAGACGCGTGTTGTTCCCGGGCGCCTTATAAATCCGGAATTCACGCCGTTGCCTATTCGCACTCTGCGAACGCAGTGGTTGATAACTCATTCACTTGAAGTAGGGGATAGAACATGACAGGGCGCGTTTACCGAAAACTGCCGGGCATGGAGATGGAGTTCGTTTCAGGGAAGCTGGAAAGGGACGCAGGCGAGCGGGCCATCGTCTATGAGGTGACGTGCGACCTGAAGTTGGACTTTCTCAATTTTCTGGTCATGGCCAATCAGTACATTCCGAATTATCTGGATAACCCCATCAATGCGATCCGGCCTGAACTGGCCGGGTTTGCGTATCACTACTCCTACAACTACTTCTTTGGCGCCGCCGGTAATATCAGCAATAACCCGTCGTTGTTCGCTCTCTTCACCGACCGTGGTTATTACATGGACCAGTGGGCGACTGATGGCGGGCCCGTAGAGCGACGATATGGAAAACCCTCATTCACGTTGGTCGGCAACCAATTGCGCATCACGTCGCGGCAGTACTTTCGGCTGGATGCGGGGGCTCCTCCGATCGAAATCAGGGACCTGCCATTCATTCGCTTCGAATGGGCATTTAATCTGATGAAGGGTCATGCGAAGTCCACTGATGTCGCGCCTGTCACCATGGTGGTACTGATGTCTACGGAGGAGGACGTTGTCGATGTCGATGGTCACAGCGTGTTCAGGGGCACGCGCTATCTGGATAATGCAGCCCTCTCTTTCGGTCCGATCACTTCGGCGCACATTCTGGTAGCCAGTTGACTATCGGGGTTTCATCTCAGTGAGCATCGCTGAACAGGGGCGGGCGCACGACGTGCGTGCCGCCCCTTTGTGCATTCATCACCCCTCTGTTTCAAGCCTTGGCAAAAGTTGGAAGGCTTCTTGCAGTAGCCGCCGTGCGCCTGCTTCGGGCGTCAAAAGTTTGCTTTAAAGGAACGGGGAAAACCGGTGGATCGCTCTCAGTTAATCAACAGTGCTCGCTCGAACATTGCCGATCTCAGTCGGGGCAATCTGGGTGTGCCGCTGTTGCTGCTGGTCATGCTGGCGATGATGATGTTGCCGGTGCCGCCGTTCCTGCTCGACGTGTTCTTCACCTTCAACATTGCCCTGTCGATCGTCGTGCTGCTGGTCTGTGTGTACGCCTTGCGGCCGCTGGATTTTGCGGTGTTTCCGACGATCCTGCTGGTGGCGACGCTGTTGCGGCTGGCGCTGAACGTGGCGTCGACGCGGGTGGTGATGCTCCACGGTCAGGACGGCCACGCCGCTGCCGGCAAGGTGATCCAGGCCTTCGGTGAGGTGGTGATCGGCGGCAACTACGTGGTCGGTATCGTGGTCTTCGCGATCCTGATGATCATCAACTTCGTCGTAGTGACCAAGGGGGCCGGGCGGATCTCCGAGGTGAGCGCGCGTTTCACCCTCGATGCGATGCCCGGCAAGCAAATGGCGATCGACGCCGACCTCAACGCCGGTCTGATCGACCAGAACCAGGCCAAGGCCCGTCGTTCCGAAGTCGCCCAAGAGGCTGAGTTCTACGGTTCGATGGACGGTGCCAGCAAGTTCGTTCGCGGTGACGCCATCGCCGGCCTGCTGATTCTGTTCATCAACCTGATCGGCGGCATGGCCGTCGGTATCTTCCAGCACAACATGTCCTTCGCTGACGCCGGCAAGGTGTACGCCTTGCTGACCATCGGTGACGGTTTAGTGGCGCAATTGCCATCACTGTTGTTATCGACAGCGGCAGCGATCATGGTGACCCGTGCTTCCGGCTCGGAAGACATGGGCAAGCAGATCAATCGCCAGATGTTCGCCTCGCCCAAGGCGCTGGCGGTGGCCGCCGGTCTGATGGCGGTCATGGGACTGGTGCCGGGCATGCCGCACTTCTCGTTCCTGACCATGGCCGCGCTGGCCGCCGGTGGTGCTTATCTGTTCTGGAAAAAGCAGAACGTGGCCAAGGTGCAGGCGCTGGAAGAGGTCAAGCGTCAGCAGGAACTGCTGCCGTCGCCGGCCCGTGCCATGGAAACCAAGGAGCTGGGCTGGGACGACGTGACGCCCATCGACATGATCGGCCTGGAAGTCGGCTATCGCCTGATTCCGCTGGTGGACCGCAACCAGGGCGGCCAGTTGCTGGCGCGAATCAAGGGCGTGCGCAAGAAGCTCTCCCAGGACCTTGGCTTCCTGATGCCGACCGTACACATCCGCGACAACCTCGACCTGGCGCCGAGCGCCTATCGCCTGACCCTGATGGGGGTGATCCTGGCCGAAGCCGAGATCTATCCGGATCGCGAACTGGCGATCAACCCGGGGCAGGTCTACGGCACGCTCAACGGCATCACCGCCAAAGATCCGGCTTTTGGCCTGGAGGCGGTGTGGATCGAAGTCAGCCAGCGCGCCCAGGCGCAATCGCTCGGTTACACCGTGGTGGACGCCAGCACCGTGGTCGCCACCCACTTGAACCAGATTCTGTACAAGCACTCCAGCGAGCTGATCGGCCACGAAGAAGTGCAGCAACTCATGCAATTGCTGGCCAAGAGCTCGCCAAAACTGGCTGAAGAGCTGGTGCCGGGTGTGGTCACGTTGTCGCAGTTGCTCAAAGTTTTGCAGGCGCTGTTGGCCGAACACGTGCCGGTGCGCGACATCCGCAGCATTGCCGAAGCCATCGCCAACAACGCCGCCAAGAGTCAAGATACCGCCGCGCTGGTGGCTGCCGTGCGCGTTGGCGTATCCCGCGCCATCGTCCAAAGCATTGTAGGCACTGACTCCGAGCTGCCTGTGATCACCTTGGAACCAAGGTTGGAACAAATATTGCTCAACAGTCTGCAGAAGGCAGGACAAGGCTCGGAAGAGGGCGTTCTGCTGGAGCCGAGCATGGCCGAGAAACTGCAGCGTTCGCTGATCGAAGCGGCGCAGCGTCAGGAAATGCAAGGACAACCGGTGATCCTGTTGGTAGCAGGCCCGGTTCGCGCGATGCTCTCGCGCTTCGGCCGCCTGGCAGTTCCTGGACTGCATGTGCTGGCCTACCAGGAAATTCCGGACAACAAGCAAGTGACCATCGTTGCGACAGTAGGGCCCAACGGCTGAGGTAGTGGTTTATGCAAGTTAAGCGTTTTTTCGCCGCCGATATGCGTCAGGCCATGAAGCTGGTTCGTGATGAGCTGGGCGCTGATGCCGCCATCATTGGCAACCGCCGCATTGCCGGCGGTGTCGAGCTGACGGCGGCGCTGGATTACAAACTGTCGGCGCTGGCCCCGCGTGTTCCGAACATGGAACTCGAGGACGAGCTGCGCAAGACCCAGTCGCGTATCGTCACCGCCCAGGCCGAACTGAGCCTGCGTGGCGAAGCCGACGGCAACACCAATCGCCAGCTGTTCGCCGGGCTGCCATTGACCGCCGGCCTGCCGCTGACCGCAGCCGAGCCTCTGACAGAACCGACGTATGCCGCTCCGGCCCGTCCAGCCCCGGCACCTGCGCCGGCGGCCGCTGGTGTCGATCCGCGTGCGCTGGATTCGATGCGTTTCGAACTCAACAGCCTGCGCGAGCTGATGGAAGTACAGCTCGGCACCCTGGCCTGGAACCAGCTGCAAGGCAGCCGCCCGGCTCAGGCGAATCTGTATCGTCGTCTGCAGCGCATCGGTCTGTCGGGCCCGCTGTCCCGTGATCTGCTGTCGATGATCACCGAGATCGACGAACCTCGTCAGGCCTGGCGCATGCTGCTGGCGCACCTGGCACGAATGATTGCCGTACCGGAAGTCGAGCCGCTGGAAGAGGGTGGGATCATTGCCATGGTCGGCCCGGCCGGCATGGGCAAGACCACTACTCTGGCCAAGCTCGCTGCCCGCTACGTGCTCAAGTACGGCGCGCAGAACATTGCGCTGGTGAGCATGGACAGTTTCCGCATTGGTGCTCAGGAACAGTTGAAAACCCTGGGCCGGATCCTCAATGTGTCGGTGACCCACGTCGATCCGGGCCAGTCCCTGGTGCAGGCGCTGGATCCACTGCTGCGCAAACGCGTGGTGCTGATCGATACCGCCGGCCTGCAGGCCAGCGATCCGGCACTGCGCATGCAGCTGGAAAGCCTGGCCGGTCGTGGCATTCGGTCGAAAAATTATCTGGTGCTGGCAACCACCAGCCAGAAACAGGTTCTAACCGCCGCTTATCACAGTTACAAGCGTTGCGGGCTGGCCGGGTGCATCCTGACTAAACTGGATGAGACGGCCAGCCTTGGCGAAGTGCTGAGCCTGGCGATCAGTCATGAACTGCCGGTCGCCTACCTGACCGACGGCCCGCGGATTCCGGATGATCTGCATCTGCCGCGCCGTCATCAATTGGTCAGCCGCGCCGTCAGCGTGCAAATGCAGGAAGAACCCAGCGAAGAAGCCATGGCTGACATGTTCGCTGATATCTACCACAGTCCGACCAAGCAGGTTGGCTGAGGTAATGAACCGTTTTTGTACCTACATCGATGGTCTGCCATGCATTGTTCCGGTTGTGAACGCGCAGCCAGTAATGTGGCCTCCGTCTATGCAAGACAAGGTAAAGAAATAACATGGGCAGCATGCATCCCGTACAGGTGATCGCGGTGACCGGCGGCAAAGGTGGCGTCGGCAAGACTAACGTGTCAGTGAACTTGTCCCTGGCGCTGGCAGAGCTTGGCCGTCGGGTCATGCTGCTGGACGCCGACCTGGGGCTGGCGAACGTCGACGTTCTGCTGGGCCTCACCCCCAAACGTACCCTGGCCGATGTGATCGAGGGCCGCTGCGAGCTGCGCGACGTGCTGTTGCAAGGCCCCGGCGGGATCCGCATCGTGCCGGCCGCGTCCGGCACCCAGAGCATGGTTCACCTGAGCCCGGCCCAGCATGCCGGTCTGATTCAGGCGTTCAGCGACATCGGCGACAATCTCGACGTGCTGGTGATCGACACCGCTGCGGGTATTGGTGACTCGGTAGTCAGTTTTGTTCGCGCAGCCCAGGAAGTGTTGCTGGTGGTCTGCGACGAGCCGACCTCGATCACCGACGCCTACGCGCTGATCAAGCTGCTCAACCGCGATTACGGCATGAACCGATTCCGCGTCCTGGCCAACATGGCCCAGAGCCCGCAGGAAGGTCGCAATCTGTTCGCCAAGTTGACCAAGGTCACGGATCGCTTCCTCGACGTCGCCTTACAATACGTCGGTGCGGTGCCTTACGACGAGAGCGTGCGCAAGGCGGTGCAGAAGCAGCGTGCGGTCTATGAAGCCTTCCCGCGTTCCAAGTGCGCACTGGCATTCAAGGCGATCGCGCAAAAGGTCGATACCTGGCCGCTGCCCGCCAACCCGCGCGGCCACCTCGAATTTTTCGTCGAGCGCCTCGTGCAGCAAACGGCAGGACCTGTGCTATGACCGCCAGCGGTATGAATCTTTACAAGAAGTCGGCGCGTGACGCGCAGTACGAGCTGATCGAGCGTTACGCGCCGCTGGTCAAACGCATTGCCTACCACTTGCTGGCGCGATTGCCGGCCAGTGTGCAGGTCGAGGACCTGATTCAGGCCGGGATGATCGGCCTGCTCGAAGTCTCGACCAAATACGACGCCAGCAAGGGCGCCAGTTTCGAAACGTACGCGGGCATCCGGATCCGTGGCGCGATGCTCGATGAAGTGCGCAAGGGGGACTGGGCGCCGCGCTCGGTTCACCGCAACACCCGAATGGTCAGCGATGCGATTCGCTCGATTGAAGCTAAAACCGGACGTGACGCTAAAGATCACGAGGTTGCGGCCGAACTCCAATTGAGTCTCGACGATTACTACGGGATTTTGAATGACACCCTGGGCAGCCGACTGTTCAGTTTCGACGACCTGTTGCAGGACGGCGAACATGAAGGGCTGCACGAGGATGGCGCCAGTGCTCATCTTGAGCCGTCGCGTGACCTGGAAGACGAGCGCTTCCAGGCGGCGCTGGCGGACGCGATTGCCAATTTGCCGGAGCGTGAGCGACTGGTGTTGGCGCTGTACTACGACGAAGAACTGAACCTCAAGGAAATCGGTGAAGTCCTTGGCGTCAGTGAATCGCGGGTCAGCCAGTTACACAGCCAGTGCGCGGCCCGTTTGCGGGGGCGTTTGGGAGAGTGGCGAGCGCGCTGAAGGCAGTGTGGGGACACTGCGAACGAGGCTGGTGCGGTGGTGAACGGCACCGGTCTTGCTCTGTTGTGCTCCAGACAGTCGTCGAGTGCTTTGCCGGATTGATTGAAATGGCGCGTCCAGGTGCTGGGCGCGTTTAAGACTGCTTGGAGGTCGAATTGAACAAAGACATGAAAATCCTCATCGTTGATGACTTCTCAACGATGCGGCGGATCATCAAGAACCTGTTGCGTGACCTCGGGTTCACCAACACCGTTGAAGCCGACGATGGCACCACCGCCATTCCGGTGCTCAACAGCGGCAGCATCGACTTTCTGGTGACCGACTGGAACATGCCCGGCATGACCGGTATCGACCTGCTGCGTCACGTGCGCGCCGACGAAAAACTCAAGCACCTGCCAGTGCTGATGGTGACCGCTGAAGCCAAGCGCGAGCAGATCATCGAAGCGGCCCAGGCCGGCGTTAACGGCTACGTGGTCAAACCTTTCACGGCTCAGGCGCTGAAAGAAAAAATCGAGAAGATTTTCGAACGCATCGGCTGATGACGCGCGGGGGAGCTATGGAGCATAAAGAATCTTCACAGGGCGACTTCGAGTCGACCCTGAAAAAACACGCGGTCGAACTGGTCGAAAGCCTTGAAAAGGGCAGGTTCGGCGACGCTGTGCAACTGATCCATGAGCTCAATCAGACCCGTGACCGTGGCCTGTACCAGGAAGTGGGCAAGCTCACGCGTGAACTGCACAGTGCGATCGTCAACTTCCAGATCGATCCGCACATGCCGCAGGCCGAGGAAGTGTCGCAGATCACTGATGCGACCGAGCGTCTGGGCTATGTGGTCAAGCTGACCGAAGCCGCGGCCAACCGCACCATGGATCTGGTGGAAAGCGCGACCCCTGTGGTCAATGGTCTGGCTGACGAAGCCCAGGCGTTGAGTGCTGACTGGGGCCGCTTCATGCGTCGTGAGGTCGGGGCTGAAGAGTTCCGCGAACTGGCGCGCCGGGTCGACGGTTTTCTGTCACGCAGCAGCGCGGACAATCGCGCGGTGTCGAGCAACCTCAACGACATTCTGCTGGCCCAGGATTACCAGGACCTCACAGGTCAAGTGATCAAGCGCGTGACCCAGTTGGTCACCGAAGTCGAAAGCAACCTGCTCAAGCTCGTGCTCATGGCCAGCCAGGTGGACCGCTTTGCGGGCATCGAACATGACCGTGCGGCGATGCTTGCTGAAAAAGATCCACAAAAACATCTCTCGCAGGGTGAAGGTCCGCAGATTCATGCCGATAAACGAGAAGACGTTGTGTCCGGTCAGGACGATGTGGACGATTTGCTATCCAGCCTTGGATTTTGAGTTTAGGTTTTTAGACCTGTAGGAGCACCCCATTAATGAGCTTCGGCGCCGATGAAGAGATCCTTCAGGATTTCCTGGTTGAGGCCGGCGAGATTCTTGAGCAACTGTCCGAACAACTGGTCGAGCTGGAAAGCCGCCCGGATGACGCAGATCTGCTCAACGCAATTTTTCGCGGTTTCCACACTGTAAAAGGGGGCGCCGGCTTCCTTCAGCTCAACGAGCTGGTGGAGTGCTGTCACATCGCCGAAAACGTGTTCGACATCCTGCGCAAGGGTGAGCGACGCGTCGATGCAGAACTGATGGACGTGGTGCTCGAAGCGCTGGACGCGGTGAACAGCATGTTCAGCGAAGTCCGCGATCGCAGTCCGATCACCGCCGCCACCCCGCAACTGCTGGCCGCCCTGGCGCGTCTGGCCGAGCCGCAATCGGCGGATGAAGCCCCGGCTTCGCCCGTTGCCGAGATGATCGAAGAACTGGTCGTTGAGAACGAGGCCGGGGACTCCAGCGACATCACCGATAACGAATTTGAACAGTTGCTGGACTCGCTGAACGCCGTCAAGGCCGAAGCCGAAGCTCCGGCGGCTGCCGCTGCGCCTGCCTCCGATGAAGCGGCCAGCGATGAAATCACCGATGCCGAGTTCGAGTCGCTGCTCGACCAGTTGCATGGCAAGGGCCAGTTCGCGGCGGACGCCGTGGCACCGACGGCTGCTGCACCTGCTGCTCCGGCGGCGGGCGACAGCTCGGACATCACCGACGACGAATTCGAAGCCTTGCTCGATCAGTTGCACGGCAAGGGCAATTTTGCTGTCGATGCGCTGGAGTCGGCGATTGCTTCGGTTCCTGCGACGTCTGCCCCGGCAGCGGCGGCGGCCGGTAGCGATCTGATCACCGACCACGAGTTCGAATCGCTGCTCGACGATCTGCATGGCAAAGGCAAGTTCACTGACGTCGCCACCGGTGCCGTCGTGACTGCCGGCAATGCTTCGGCGGTTGCAGCGCCTGCCGCCAAAGCCCCGGCCGCTGCGGCGAAACCTGCCGCAAAAGCGCCTGAGCCGAAAGCCGAACCGGCCAAACCGGCTGCCGCTGCTGCACCGGCTCCGGCCCGTGCTCCGGCGACACCGCCACCGGAAAAACCGGCGAGCGAAGCCGAGACCACCGTTCGCGTGGACACCGCGCGTCTCGACGAAATCATGAACATGGTCGGCGAGCTGGTGCTGGTGCGTAACCGTCTGGTGCGCCTGGGCCTGAACAGCGGCGACGAGTCGATGCAGAAGGCCGTGTCGAACCTCGACGTGGTCACTGCCGACTTGCAGACCGCGGTGATGAAGACCCGGATGCAGCCGATCAAGAAAGTCTTCGGCCGCTTCCCGCGTCTGGTTCGCGATCTGGCTCGTCAGCTCAAGAAAGAGATCAACCTGGAACTGGTGGGCGAAGAGACCGACCTCGACAAGAACCTCGTCGAGGCACTGGCCGACCCGCTGGTCCACTTGGTGCGCAACGCGGTTGACCACGGTATCGAGTCGCCGGAAGAACGCGAAGCGTCGGGCAAGGCCCGTGGCGGCAAGGTGATCCTGGCGGCCGAGCAGGAAGGCGACCACATCCTGCTGTCGATCTCCGACGACGGCAAAGGCATGGACCCGAACGTCCTGCGCGCCATCGCCGTGAAACGCGGTGTGATGGACAAGGATGCTGCCGATCGCCTGAGCGACACCGAGTGCTACAACCTGATCTTCGCCCCGGGCTTCTCGACCAAGACCGAGATCTCCGACGTGTCTGGCCGCGGTGTGGGCATGGACGTGGTGAAGACCAAGATTTCCCAGCTCAACGGTTCGATCAACATCTACTCGACCAAGGGCGCGGGCTCGAAGATCGTCATCAAGGTACCGCTGACGCTGGCGATCATGCCGACCCTGATGGTGATGCTCGGCAACCAGGCGTTCGCGTTCCCGCTGGTGAACGTCAACGAAATCTTCCACCTCGACCTGTCGACCACCAACGTGGTGGATGGCCAGGAAGTGGTGATCGTGCGGGACAAGGCGCTGCCATTGTTCTACCTCAAGCGCTGGCTGGTCAGCTCCGCGGCTCACGAAGAGCAGCGCGAAGGCCATGTGGTGATCCTTTCGGTGGGCACCCAGCGGATCGGCTTCGTCGTCGATCAACTGGTCGGTCAGGAAGAAGTGGTCATCAAGCCATTGGGCAAAATGCTGCAGGGAACCCCGGGCATGTCCGGCGCCACCATCACCGGTGACGGCCGTATTGCGCTGATTCTCGATGTTCCAAGCATGCTCAAGCGTTACGCCGCACGGCGTATTTGAATCCGGGGCGGCGGGGCGACGACGTCCCGCCGCACCTAATGGAGTGTTTATGGCAGTCAAAGTCCTGGTGGTGGACGATTCGGGTTTTTTCCGCCGCCGCGTCTCGGAAATTCTTTCAGCGGATCCGAGCATCCAGGTTGTCGGTACGGCAACCAACGGTAAAGAGGCGATCGATCAGGCCCTGGCCCTCAAGCCGGACGTGATCACCATGGACTACGAGATGCCGATGATGGATGGCATCACGGCCGTGCGGCACATCATGCAGCGCTGCCCGACGCCGGTGTTGATGTTCTCCTCGCTGACGCACGAAGGCGCCCGGGTCACCCTGGATGCGCTGGACGCCGGCGCGGTGGATTTCCTGCCGAAGAATTTCGAAGACATCTCCCGCAATCCGGAGAAGGTCAAGCAACTGCTGTGCGAGAAGGTTCACAGCATCTCGCGCAGCAACCGTCGTTTCAGTGCCTACAGCGCGCCGACGCCTGCCGCTGCACCGACGCCTGCACCGGCGGCTCCCGCGCCGTCGAGCTTCAGCAGTCACAGCAGCGCACCGGCCCGTCCGGCACCTGCGCCTGCACCGACTCGCGCGCCAGCGGCCAGCGCTTCGTCGCCGGCCCCGAAACGCAAAAACTACAAGCTCGTGGCGATTGGTACATCGACCGGCGGCCCGGTCGCACTGCAGCGGGTTCTGACCCAGTTGCCGGCCAACTTCCCGGCACCGATCGTGTTGATCCAGCACATGCCGGCAGCCTTCACCAAGGCCTTTGCCGAGCGTCTGGACAAGCTGTGCCGCATCAGCGTCAAGGAAGCCGAGGATGGCGACATCCTGCGTCCGGGCCTGGCGCTGCTGGCTCCGGGTGGCAAGCAGATGATGATCGACGGCCGTGGCGCGGTGAAAATCCTGCCGGGCGACGAGCGTCTGAACTACAAGCCTTGCGTGGACATCACTTTCGGTTCCGCAGCGAAATCCTACAGCGACAAAGTTCTGGCGGTCGTGCTGACCGGCATGGGCGCCGACGGTCGCGAAGGCGCCCGTCTGCTCAAGCAGGGCGGCAGCACCGTCTGGGCTCAGGATGAAGCCAGTTGCGTGATCTACGGCATGCCGATGGCGATCGTCAAAGCTGACCTCGCGGATGCGGTATACGGTCTGGACGATATCGGCAAGCACATCGTCGAGGCGTGTATCTGATGGATGTTCTGAGCCTTATCGGGATCATCATGGCGTTTGTCGCGATCATCGGCGGCAACTTCCTTGAAGGCGGTCACCTAGGCGCACTGGCCAACGGCCCGGCAGCGCTGATCGTGCTCGGCGGGACCATCGGTGCCGCCTTGCTGCAATCGCCGATGAGCGCGTTCAAGCGTGCCATGCAGATTCTGGCCTGGATCTTTTTCCCGCCGCGTGTGGATCTGGCCGGCGGCATCGATCGGGTGGTCAACTGGAGCCTCACGGCGCGCAAGGAAGGCCTGCTGGGCCTGGAAGGCGTGGCGGATGCCGAGCCTGATGCCTACTCGCGCAAAGGCCTGCAACTGCTGGTCGACGGCGCCGAGCCGGAAGCGATCCGCAGCATCCTCGAAGTGGATTTCTACACCCAGGAAGCCCGTGACATCGAGGCCGCCAAGGTCTTTGAAAGCATGGGGGGCTACGCGCCGACCATCGGTATCATCGGTGCGGTGATGGGCCTTATCCACGTGATGGGCAACCTGGCCGATCCGTCACAACTGGGCAACGGCATCGCTGTGGCATTCGTCGCCACGATCTACGGTGTGGCCAGCGCCAACCTGATCCTGTTGCCGGTCGCCGCCAAGCTCAAGTCAATCGCGTTGCGGCAGTCGCGTTATCGCGAAATGTTGCTGGAAGGTATTTTGTCGATCGCTGAAGGTGAAAACCCACGCTCCATCGAGTTGAAGCTCCAGGGCTTCATGGATTAAGGGACTAACCTCATGGCACGTCGTCGCCAGCATGAAGAGCACGTAAACCATGAACGTTGGCTGGTTTCCTACGCCGACTTCATCACCTTGCTCTTTGCCTTTTTCGTGGTGATGTACTCCATCTCGTCGATCAACGAAGGCAAGTACAAGGTCATCTCCGAAGCACTGATCGGGGTCTTCACCGACTCCGATCGCTCGCTCAAGCCGATCCCGATCGGTGAAGAACGCCCCAAGACCGTGACCCCGGCCAAGCCGCTGGTCAAGGACAGCGAGCAGGTCGATGCCGGTATCGCGGGGGCCAGCGATCCGTTGAAAAGCATCGCCGACGATATCAGCGCTGCGTTCGGCGACCTGATCGCGAGCAACCAGATGACCGTGCGCGGCAACGAGCTGTGGGTCGAGATCGAACTCAACTCCAGCCTGTTGTTCGGCAGTGGCGATGCGATGCCGAGCGATATCGCGTTCAACATCATCGACAAGGTTGCAGCGATCCTCAAACCGTTCGACAACCCGATCCACGTCGAAGGCTTTACCGACGACCAGCCGATCCGCACCGCGCAGTACCCGACCAACTGGGAGCTGTCGTCAGCGCGCTCGGCGAGCATCGTGCGCATGCTGGCCATGCAAGGCGTCAACCCTGGCCGCATGGCTTCGGTGGGTTACGGCGAATTCCAGCCGGTGGCCAACAACGCAACCGCCGAAGGCCGGGCGAAGAACCGTCGCGTGGTACTGGTGGTGTCGCGCAATCTTGATGTGCGCCGCAGCCTGACGGGCACCGGGACCGCCAATGCAACACCGGACGCCGCGTTGAAGCGTGCTGGCACACAAACTGCACCGACCCCGGTCAAGACGCCGGGACGCGAGAGTGCCGTCAATTCTCCGTCGCCCGCATTAATACGCTGAGCCATGTCTCGGCCGAGCATCTCGGCCGGGAGGAACAATCCGAATGAGAGTCTGGGCAGTCGCCAATCAAAAGGGTGGTGTTGGTAAAACCACTTCTTCCATCGCTTTAGCCGGTTTGCTGGCAGAGGCGGGCAAACGCGTGGTCGTGGTCGATCTCGACCCGCACGGCTCGATGACCAGCTATTTCGGTTACGACCCCGACAGCCTGGAACACAGCAACTACGACCTGTTTCTGCACAAAGGCAGTGTGCCGCAAGGCCTGCCGGGCCAGTTGCTGCTGTCGACCAGCGACGAGCGCATTTCCCTGTTGCCTTCGAGTACCGCGCTGGCCACCCTCGAGCGTCAGTCGCCGGGGCAGAGTGGTTTGGGCCTGGTGATCGCCAAGAGTCTGGCGCAGCTGTGGCAGGACTTCGATTACGCGATCATCGACAGCCCGCCGTTGCTCGGCGTGCTGATGGTCAACGCCCTGGCCGCCAGTCAGCAACTGGTGATCCCGGTGCAGACCGAACACCTGGCCGTCAAAGGCCTGGAGCGCATGGTCAACACCTTGGCGATGATCAACCGTTCGCGCAAACAGGCGCTGCCGTTCAGCATCGTGCCGACCCTGTTCGATCGCCGCACCCAGGCGTCGATGGGCACCTTGCGCGTGCTGCGTGACAAATTCCCCGACGAGATCTGGCAGGGTTATATCCCGGTCGATACCCGTCTGCGTGACGCCAGTCGTGCCGGTGTCACCCCTTCGCAGTTCGACGGCAAGAGCCGTGGCGTGCTGGCCTACCGCGCGCTGCTCAAGCATCTGCTGGCGCAACAACTCGTTCCGCAGGTGGCTTGAGCATGAATCGGCCGATCAAACTGACTTCGCGTCCGCAACTGGCCTTGCAGTCCTATCTGGACAGCTTGCTGGAGGATGTGACGGAAGAGATCCCGCAGGAAACCGAAGCGCCGGTCGAGGTGGTCGAGACCGCCGCGGCGCTCGATGAATTCCAGGCTGCCGTGCTTGAAGAGCAGGCCCGGGATGCGCAAAAAGCTGCCCGGCCGGTCGCCCCGGTTGCAGCGCCTGCCGCTGTGGTAGCCAAAGCGCCTGCGACACTGATCAAAGAGCCTGAGCCGGTGCGCGTGGTCTCGACTCTGGCACCGCTGCTGCAAACCCGACTTCTGCAAACGCCTCCGGTTCCGGCGGCGCCCGAGCCCGAGCCCGAGCCTGAAGCACCTGCGCCAGCCCCGGTCGAACCGACCCTGGTTGCGCCGCTGGTCGAAGTGCATCTGCCGCCCAGCAACACGCCACCACCGGTGGAAACCGACGGCCGTCCGGCCTGGGCTTCGGAAGCTTTCGAATGCCTGCTGTTTGACGTCGCCGGGCTGACCCTGGCCGTGCCACTGGTGTGCCTGGGTTCGATCTATTCGCTGGCCGGCCATGAGCTGACGCCGCTGTTCGGTCAGCCGGAGTGGTTCCTCGGCATCCTGCCAAGCCAGGCCGGGAACCTCAAGGTGCTGGACACCGCACGCTGGGTCATGCCGGATCGCTATCGCGATGACTTCCGTCAGGGCCTGCAATACGTGATTTCGGTACAAGGTTACGAGTGGGGGTTGGCGGTGCATCAGGTCAGCCGCTCGTTGCGTCTGGATCCGAATGAAATCAAATGGAGAAGTCACCGGGGTCAGCGGCCATGGCTCGCGGGCACGGTGATTGAACACATGTGCGCCTTGCTCGATGTATCCGCTCTGGCCGAGTTGATCGCCAGCGGTGGGGCAAAGCACATGTCCGGCAGTAAGCCGAACCACAAACCGACATGACACTTACATAACAGACAGCACCGGCATACGCATGGCGGCGCACAGAACACACACCGCCAGGCGCGGTTTTTCGAGGGGCTAGGGTATGAACGACAAGGCTACGGCGGCAAAGGGTTCCGAAGATCCGATCCTGCAATGGGTGACCTTCAAGCTGGACAATGAAACCTACGGCATCAATGTGATGCGCGTTCAGGAAGTCCTGCGCTACACCGAAATCGCTCCGGTTCCGGGTGCACCGAGCTACGTGCTGGGCATCATCAACCTGCGCGGCAACGTGGTGACCGTGATCGACACCCGTCAGCGCTTCGGCCTGATGAGCGGCGAGATCAGCGACAACACCCGTATCGTCATCATCGAAGCCGACAAGCAGGTTGTTGGCATCATGGTCGACAGCGTGGCTGAAGTGGTTTACCTGCGTCAGTCGGAAATCGAGACCGCACCGAACGTCGGTAACGAAGAGTCGGCCAAGTTCATCCAGGGCGTGTGCAACAAGAACAACGAGTTGCTCATCCTGGTCGAGCTGGACAAGATGATGAGCGAAGAAGAGTGGTCGGAACTGGAGAACATCTGATTGATTCTCGAGGTAGCGGTCATTGTCCTGTTCCTGTTCTGGGCAGGCACGCTGGCAATGTTTCTGGCGTACATCAAGGCGCAGCGGGTCATCGCTGCGCAACAGGCTCAGGGCGATGCGCTGCGTGATCAGCGCATCAAGGACCTGGCCAAGCGTGTCGACGATTACCAGAACGGCAACGTGCGCATGGGCGAAGCCCTGCACGAGCTGCGCGCGGTCGTCGGGCCGATTCCGGACAAGCTTTCCCAACTCGAACAGCGCGACCCGTCGAGCCTGTCGTTCGCCCAGGCGGCGAAACTGGTCGGGATGGGCGCGAGTGTCGATGAGCTGACTCAGTCCTGCGGGTTGACCCAGGCTGAGGCGGAGTTGATGCGCAAGCTGCACAAGAACTGATTATTGCGTTGAGGCTAATGGCCTATTCGCTAGCAAGCCCGCTCCCGCATTCGACTGCATTCCTTCAATAGGATCGCGGTCGAATGTGGGAGCGGGCTTGCTCGCGAAGGGGCCTTCAAAACCTCAGTAATCGTCGCCGCGCTCGGTGACGTCCTTCTCGACCATCGGTGCATCCGGATTGTGTCCCGCCGGGAACTTGCCCTTGAGGTTCCAGGCAAACGCGATGATCTCGGCAATCGTCAGGTACAGCTCTTGCGGGATGCTGTCGCCCAGTTCCATTCGCGCCAGCAACTTCACCAGCTCGGCGTTTTCGTAGATCGGCACTTCACAGTCGCGAGCAATACGCAGGATTTCCTCGGCCAGTTCGTCGTCGCCCTTGGCGGTGAGGGTCGGGGCGTGGCTGCCGTCGTACTTGAGGGCGATGGCCTGGCGTGGAGCGGTGGAATCGTTCATGCGGTTTCGTCGACCCAGCGGTGTTCGAGACGGGTTTGGATGCCTTGCGGCGGGGTGCCGAGGTGACAGTCAAGATCGCCGACGTTCAGCCCCGAATCCAGCAGGCGCTGACGCAGCGTGCTCAGGTTGCTTTCGATCAGGCTGGCGGTATATGGCCGCTCGGCCCACAACTGGCTTGAGAGGCTGCCACTGATCAGTTGTGCCTGAATCTGCATCGGCCCCAGCGGTTCCATGTCGAACGCCAGGTCGACGCGCCACAGTTGCTGCTTCGGTTCCCGCTCATCGCGGCGCTGTTCGTTGGCGTCCTGTTTCTGCGGCGCTTCTTCGCGCTGGAACTTGACCTGCAACGGTACGATGTCCTGCAGGTTGCGCATCGGGATTTCCAGTTGCCAGGTGCTGAGCAGCCGCCCGTCGTCGGTCACGCCGGTCTGTTCCAGGCTCGACAGCTGATGACTTTGCAGGCGCGAGACAGCGGCGGCGGCCAGGCGCAGCAAATGTTCCAGATCGCCTTCACCTTCCAGACTTTGCAGCAGCCGGTCGGGCAGCGGGAAGCTGCTCGGCACCGGCTTCGCACTGACCTGACCGAGCATGCCGAGGGCGTTGCGCACGAAGCTTGGCAGCGCCTGGGCCAGGGTGTTGGCGGCGATGATCGCATTCAGATTGGTATTGCCGGGCAGGCCGGGGGTGAGCTGGGCGATCAGCTTGAGCAGATCGGCTTTCATGTCCGGGGCCAGCGCCGGGTTTTGCCCGGCCAGCAGTTTGGCTTCGAGAAAGGCGCCGCTGTTGAGCAGTGCCTGAGCCAGGCCTTTGGGGGTGGTCAGTTGCCCGACGTCCGGCAGGTTGGCCAGCAGCCGGTCCACTGCGGCACGCAGATCACTGGAGGTCTGGTCGTCGGTGGGTGGCAGGCTTTGGAGCATTTTCAGCAAGCCATCCAACGAACCCTGACGGCTTTGCTGGCTGACCAGTTGCTGACTGACCGCCAGTTGTTCCTGGCGATTGCTCAGTGGCAGGAATTTCAGGGTCTGCGAATCCTGCACCAGCGCCGACAACAGAGTGCCGATGCGTAATGGCTGAGGGCTGTCGATGCTCAGGGTGCTACCGCTCAACACCGTGTTGAGCAGGCTGACCGTCGAGCGGAACACCGTCGGCTGCCCCGGTACCTGCGCCAAGGCCTGATTCGTCAGCACCTTGCCTTGCAGCAGCGTGCCGACCGGCAATTGCGCGGTATCGATGCGGGTGAGGGTAGCGACAGCCGTGGCGATGGCCTGTTGCACGGTGATCGCCAGATTGCCTGCCGACGGCTGAGTGACGGCGAGGTTGGTGCCTTGTGGCAACGGCAGGGTACTTGTCGCTTGCACGGTAGTCTGACGGCCGCCGTCGAGGGTGACCTTGAGCAGCACCTGAAAGGCCTGGTCCGCCGGCTTCAGCGACAACACCTCGGCCTTGGCGCTCTGGCCGGCGGCAATCAGCCCCTCGACCGGCGTCAGCAACTTCAGCAGCTCGCCCACCTGCGGGCGAGCCGTCGCCGGGGCGGTGGGCGGGAGCGGGAGGATGTTCATTTCGCCTGTCATACGCGGACACAACCTGAGGAAAATGCACTCGGGAGAGCAGGGGACGCCATGTATAATGCCGCCCGTCCTTCCGTTCGTTCAAAAAAACATAGCAATTGTTTGACGCAGCTCTCTGGATTGAGCCGTCATTGCATTTATGCTGCAACTCTTTAACGGCCGCCCCAGAGCCGACTTGAACCGTATAAGGCCCGTGAACCCTTGACCAGCCCTGTCCTGCAAACCGTCGGCCTCGCCTGTGAGCGTGATCTCAGACTGCTCTTCGAGAATCTCGAATTGAGACTGGCCAGTGGCGATATGGTGCAGATCAGCGGTCCCAACGGCAGCGGCAAGACCAGCCTGCTGCGTTTGCTGTCCGGCCTGATGCAACCGACCGAAGGTCAGGTGCTGCTCAACGGTCAACCCCTGGCCGAACAACGCAGCGAACTGGCGCGCAATCTGCTGTGGATCGGCCATGCTGCCGGGATCAAGGACCTGCTCACCCCGGAAGAAAACCTCGCCTGGCTCTGCGCCCTGCATCAACCCGCCGGACGCGAGGCGATCTGGCAGGCGCTGGCGGCAGTTGGATTGCGCGGATTCGAGGATGTTCCCTGTCACAGCCTGTCCGCCGGTCAGCAGCGCCGCGTGGCGCTGGCGCGCTTGTATCTGGACAGTCCGCCGCTGTGGATTCTCGATGAACCCTTCACCGCGCTGGACAAACAGGGCGTGGCGCAGCTCGAAGAGCATCTGGCCAGACACTGCGAGCAGGGCGGCCTGGTGGTGCTGACCACTCACCACACGCTGAGCCGGATGCCGGCCGGTTATCGCGACATCGATCTGGGGAACTGGGCAGTATGAGTGTGTTCGGCCTGTTGGTTGCCCGTGAGTCCCGACTGCTGTTCCGCCGCCCGGCGGAGCTGGCCAATCCGCTGATTTTCTTCGCCATCGTCATCGCGCTGTTCCCGCTGGCCGTCGGACCGGAAACTCAAGTATTGCAAAACTTGTCCCCGGGGTTAGTCTGGGTGGCGGCGCTTTTGTCGGTCCTGCTCTCGCTGGACGGGCTTTTCCGCAGTGATTTCGAAGACGGATCCCTTGAACAGTGGGTCCTTTCGCCGCACCCCCTGCCACTTCTGGTGTTGGCCAAGGTGCTGGCACACTGGCTTTTTTCCGGGCTGGCACTGGTTTTGCTCTCGCCGTTACTGGCGTTGATGCTCGGGTTGCCGGCTGCGTGTCTGCCGGTATTGCTGCTTTCGTTGCTGCTGGGTACACCGGTGCTGAGCTTGCTCGGCGCGGTAGGCGCGGCGCTGACGGTCGGTCTGAAACGCGGTGGCCTGTTGCTGGCGCTGTTGATTCTGCCGTTGTACATCCCGGTGTTGATCCTCGGCAGTGGCGCCTTGCAGGCGGCACTGCAGGGCATGCCGGCGACGGGTTATCTGTTGTGGCTTGGCAGCCTGACCGCCCTGGCAATAACCCTGACACCCTTTGCAATAGCTGCTGGCCTGAAGATCAGCGTCGGCGAATAATGAGGTCTGGTTAAAATTTAACCAGCAAAGACCCTGAGACTGCTCGCACCGATGAGCGGCACCCGTGATGGAAACAGTATGAACTGGACCTGGTTTCACAAGCTCGGCTCGCCCAAGTGGTTCTACGGCATCAGCAGCAAGTTCCTGCCGTGGCTGAGCATCGCAGCGTTGCTGCTGATCGCTGTCGGCGTCGTCTGGGGCCTGGCCTTCGCGCCGCCGGACTATCAGCAAGGCAACAGCTTTCGCATCATCTACATCCACGTTCCCGCCGCGATGCTCGCTCAGTCGATCTACGTGATGCTGGCGGTGTGCGGTGTGGTCGGGCTGGTGTGGAAGATGAAACTGGCCGACGTCGCCCTGCAATGCGCTGCTCCGATCGGTGCGTGGATGACCGCCGTGGCGCTGGTCACCGGGGCGATCTGGGGCAAGCCGACCTGGGGTTCGTGGTGGGTCTGGGACGCGCGGCTGACCTCGATGCTGATTCTCCTGTTCCTGTATTTCGGCGTGATCGCCCTGGGCAACGCCATCAGCAATCGCGACAGCGCCGCCAAGGCCTGCGCGGTGCTGGCCATCGTCGGCGTGATCAACATCCCGATCATCAAATACTCAGTGGAGTGGTGGAACACCCTGCACCAGGGCGCGACCTTCACCCTCACCGAAAAACCGGCGATGCCTGCCGAAATGTGGCTGCCGCTGCTGCTGACGGTGTTGGGTTTCTACTGTTTCTTCGGCGCCGTGCTGTTGCTGCGCATGCGCCTTGAAGTGCTCAAGCGCGAAGCCCGCGCCAGTTGGGTGAAAGAAGAAGTGCAGAACAGCCTGGAGGCCGCTCGATGAGTTTCGCGTCATTCGGCGATTTCCTCGCCATGGGCCATCACGGCCTGTATGTCTGGTCGGCCTACGGCATCTGTCTGGCGGTACTGATCCTCAACGTGGCGGCGCCAATCGCGGCCCGCAAGCGTTATCTGCAACAAGAGGCGCGTCGTCTGCGCCGGGAGAACGGCAAGTGAATCCGCTGCGCAAAAAGCGTCTGATCATCATTCTGGCAATTCTGGTCGGGGTCGGCGCTGCCGTCGGCCTGGCCCTGAGCGCCCTGCAGCAGAACATCAACCTGTTTTACACCCCGACCCAGATCGCCAACGGCGAAGCGCCGCAGGACACGCGCATCCGCGCCGGCGGCATGGTCGAGAAAGGTTCGCTGCAACGCTCACCGGATTCCCTGGACGTGAAATTTGTGGTCACTGACTTCAACAAGTCCGTGACCATCACCTACCGTGGAATCCTGCCGGACCTGTTCCGCGAAGGGCAGGGCATTGTTGCTCTCGGCAAGCTCAACGCCGACGGCGTCGTAGTGGCCGATGAAGTGCTGGCCAAGCACGACGAGAAATACATGCCGCCGGAAGTGACCAAGGCCCTGAAGGACAGCGGTCAATCCGCGCCAACCCCAGCGAAGGAGGGTTGATCGATGACTTCAACGATTTTTATTCCCGAGCTTGGCCATCTGGCGATGATTCTGGCGCTGTGTTTCGCGCTGGTGCAGGCGGTGGTGCCGTTGCTCGGTGCCTGGCGCGGCGATCGTCTGTGGATGGGCCTTGCCCAGCCAGCGGCATGGGGACAGTTCGCGTTCCTGCTGTTTGCCTTTGGCGTCTTGACCTACGCGTTCATGACCGACGACTTCTCCGTGGCTTATGTCGCGATGAACTCCAACAGCGCGCTGCCGTGGTACTACAAGTTCAGCGCCGTGTGGGGCGCCCACGAAGGGTCGCTGCTGCTGTGGGCGTTGATCCTGGGTGGCTGGACGTTCGCCGTATCGGTGTTCTCCCGGCAACTGCCGCAAGTGATGCTCGCCCGCGTGCTGGCGGTGATGGGCATGATCAGCACCGGTTTCCTGCTGTTCCTGATCCTGACTTCTAACCCGTTTTCGCGGATCCTGCCGCAGATCCCGGCCGACGGTCGTGACCTCAATCCGCTGCTGCAGGACATCGGTCTGATCGTGCATCCGCCGATGCTGTATATGGGCTATGTCGGTTTCTCGGTGGCGTTTGCGTTCGCCATCGCCGCATTGCTCGGCGGTCGCCTCGATGCGGCGTGGGCACGCTGGTCGCGACCGTGGACCATCGTCGCGTGGGCCTTCCTCGGCATCGGCATCACCCTCGGTTCGTGGTGGGCCTACTACGAACTCGGCTGGGGCGGCTGGTGGTTCTGGGACCCGGTGGAAAACGCCTCCTTCATGCCGTGGCTGGTGGGTACGGCGCTGATCCACTCGCTGGCGGTCACCGAGAAACGTGGCGTGTTCAAGAGCTGGACGGTGTTGCTGGCGATTGCCGCCTTCTCCCTGAGCCTGCTCGGTACCTTCCTCGTACGTTCCGGCGTGCTGACGTCGGTGCATGCGTTTGCCTCGGATCCTGAGCGCGGTGTGTTCATCCTGATCTTCCTGCTGTTCGTGGTCGGCGGTTCGCTGACGCTGTTTGCCTTGCGCGCCCCGGTGGTCAAGAGCCAGGTCGGCTTCAACCTGTGGTCGCGGGAAACCCTGCTGCTGGGCAACAACCTGGTGCTGGTGGTGGCCGCGTCGATGATCCTGCTCGGCACGCTGTATCCGCTGATTCTCGATGCGATCAGCGGCGCCAAGCTGTCGGTCGGCCCGCCGTATTTCAACGCGTTGTTCATTCCGTTGATGGCGCTGCTGATGGTGGTGATGGCGGTCGGTGTGATCGTGCGCTGGAAAGATACGCCGGTTAAATGGCTGGTCAGCATGCTCACTCCGGTGCTGCTGGGCAGCGTCGCGCTGGCCGTGGTGGCCGGTGTTGCCTACGGTGATTTCAACTGGGCGGTGCTGGCGACCTTCCTGCTGGCGGCCTGGGTGTTGCTGGCCGGCGTGCGCGACATCTTCGACAAGACGCGCCACAAGGGCCTGATCAAAGGTCTGCCGACCCTGACCCGCAGCTACTGGGGCATGCAGCTCGCCCACCTCGGTATCGCCGTGTGTGCGCTGGGCGTCGTGTTGTCGAGCCAGAACAGTGCCGAGCGCGACCTGCGTCTGGCGCCGGGCGAGTCAATGGAACTGGCCGGTTATCAGTTTGTGTTCGAAGGTGCCAAACACTTCGAAGGCCCGAACTTCACTTCCGACAAGGGCACCATCCGGGTGATCCGCGATGGCCGCGAAATCAGCGTGTTGCACCCGGAAAAACGCCTGTACACCGTGCAGAGTTCGATGATGACCGAAGCCGGGATCGACGCCGGTTTCACCCGTGACCTCTACGTCGCGCTGGGTGAACCACTGGGCGACGGCGCCTGGGCGGTGCGGGTGCATGTGAAACCGTTTGTACGCTGGATCTGGTTCGGCGGTCTGCTGACCGGTCTGGGCGGGATACTGGCGGCGCTGGACCGGCGTTACCGGGTCAAGGTCAAAGCCCGTGTGCGTGAAGCGCTGGGCATGGAAGGAGCCGCTGCATGAGACGTTGGTTGATGCTGGTGCCACTGGCGATTTTCCTGCTGGTGGCGGTATTTCTTTATCGCGGTCTGTACCTGGATCCGGCGGAGCTGCCGTCGGCGATGATCGGCAAACCGTTCCCGGAGTTTTCCCTGCCGGCGGTGCAGGGCGACAAGACCCTGACCAAGGCCGACATCCTCGGCAAACCGGCGCTGGTCAACGTCTGGGGCACCTGGTGCATTTCCTGCCGGGTCGAGCACCCGGTGCTGAACAAACTCGCCGAGCGCGGCGTGGTGATCTACGGCATCAACTACAAGGACACCAACGCCGATGCGTTGAAGTGGCTGGCCGAATTCCACAATCCGTATCAACTGGACATCCGTGACGACGAAGGCTCCCTGGGCCTGAATCTCGGTGTCTACGGCGCGCCGGAAACCTTCTTCATCGACGCCAAGGGCATCATTCGCGACAAGTACGTTGGCGTGATCGACGAGCAGGTCTGGCGCGAAAAACTGGCGGCCAAGTATCAGGCGCTGGTCGACGAGGCCAAGCCATGAAGCGCTTTTTAGCTGCCATGGTGCTGGGTTTGAGTTTGGCCGGTGTGGCCCACGCCGCCATCGACACCTACGAGTTTGCCAAAGAAGGCGATCGCGAGCGTTTCCGCGAACTGACCAAGGAACTGCGCTGCCCCAAGTGCCAGAACCAGGACATCGCCGACTCCAACGCGCCGATTGCCGCCGACCTGCGCAAAGAGATTTTCCGCATGCTCGGCGAGGGCAAGGACAATCAGCAGATCATCGACTTCATGGTCGACCGCTACGGTGATTTCGTTCGCTACAAGCCGGCGCTCAATGCCAAGACTGCGCTGCTGTGGTTTGGCCCGGCCGGGTTGTTGCTCGGTGGTTTTGTCGTCATCGCCGTGATCGTCCGCCGCCGTCGCGGGCAACGCGCCGAGACGCCGCAATCGCTGTCCCCTGAAGAACGTCAGCGCCTCGACCAACTGTTGGATAAAACCCAAGAATGATTGATTTCTGGCTTGCCGCAGGGCTGTTGCTTCTGGTCGCCCTGAGTTTTCTGTTGATCCCCGTCCTGCGTGAACGTCGCGCCCAGCGTGAAGAGGATCGAACCGCCCTCAACGTCGCCCTGTATCAGGAGCGCGTCGCCGAACTGCAATCGCAGCAGGCTGAAGGCGTGCTCGACGCTGCGCAAATGGACAGCGGCCGTGCCGAAGCGGCCCGTGAGTTGCTGGCCGACACCGAAGGTGCGGCGCCGGCGCGGGTTTCGAAACTGGGCAAACCGCTGCCGCTGCTGGCAGCCGTACTCGTGCCGGTGCTGGGCCTTGGTTTGTACATGCATTTCGGTGCCGCTGACAAAGTCGAACTGACCCGCGAGTTCGCCCAGGCACCGCAATCCATGGAAGAGATGACCCAACGGCTGGAGCGCGCAGTCGCCGCGCAACCGGATTCAGCCGAAGGCCTGTATTTTCTCGGCCGTACCTATATGGCTCAGGATCGTCCGGCGGACGCGGCGAAGATGTTCGAACGCGCCGCCAACCTGGCCGGCCGTCAACCGGAACTGCTCGGCCAGTGGGCGCAGGCGCAGTACTTCGCCGATGGCAAGAAGTGGTCGGACAAGATTCAAGCCCTGACCGACGAAGCACTGAAGGCTGATCCGAAAGAAGTCACCAGCCTCGGCCTGCTGGGGATCGCCGCGTTCGAAGGCGAGCGCTATCAGCAAGCCATCGATTACTGGAATCGTCTGCTGGAGCAACTGCCAGCGAATGACAAGTCCCGCGAAGCTCTGCAGGGCGGTATCGCGCGAGCGACCGAGAAACTTGAAGCCAGCGGCGGCAAGGTGGCTCAGGCACCGGCCGTGAAAACCGCACGGCTCAAGGTCAGCGTCGATCTGGCCAGCGAACTGAAAGGAAAGGTGCAACCGGGCGACAGCGTGTTCATCTTCGCCCGCGCCGTTTCCGGTCCTCCAGCACCGTTGGCGGCCAAGCGTCTGACTGTCGCGGACCTGCCGGTCACCGTCGAGCTGAGTGATGCCGACGCAATGATGCCGCAATTGAAACTGTCGAACTTCCCCGAAGTCCAACTGGTTGCGCGCATCTCCCGAGCCGGTCAACCGACCGCCGGTGAGTGGGTCGGTCGCAGCGGGCCTCTGGCCAGCAGCACCACCGCGCCGCAAAAACTGACCATCGACAGCCCGGACAAATAGCCGGAACCAACAGGAAAGCACCGCCATGAACGCCATCGCCCGAATCACAGTCCTCACACTGGCCCTGGGCTTGAGCGCATGTGCGGTGCAACGACCAGAGCCGACCACAAGGCTGCCGCCGATCCCACCGTCACAACCCAGCCCGACGCCATCGACCAGCCCGACGCCGGGCAAACCGGGCATTCCGGCCAAACCCTCGAAACCCGCCCCACGCACCTCAGCAAGCTTCGCCCCGCCACCGGGCGGCAACAGCCACTGGGATCAGAAACTGGGCGTGTACGTGCTGGATGACCAGACCAACACCTTCTACCGCCAGCGCACCTACTACCGCTGGAACAACGGCTGGAGCCGCTCGATCAGCCCCAACGGCCCGTGGGAAGAAACCAACATCCACGGCGTACCGGCGGGACTGGGCAAGCAGTTCGGGGAGTAATGAAAAACGGCGATCTCAGGATCGCCGTTTTGCTGTCTGGGGTGATGAGTTTTTAAAGGATCGCGTGATAACTGCTGAGTGCCTGGACCGATTTAATCAGGCCTTGTCGTTGCAGTAGATCAAGAAAGGGTTCGACGTCCATGGCAGGCATTTTCAGCTGCCGACGCTGTTTTTGGGCCGCTGCAACCACTGCTGCCGCATCAAGCCCCAAGAGGTTGTCGACGAACTCGTCCGGATGCTGCGCTTCGATGCCGAAAGGCTCCAGCGCTTTGCAGGGAAAGTCTTTCTGGTTGAACGTCACTATCACGCTTGCGCCGCAACGGATGGCCGCTGCCAGAACATGACGATCATCGCAGTCGGGCAAGCTGAGTCCGGCAATCAGGTCTTCATAGTCATGGACACAGGCGTCGGGTATCGCTTGATCCATCAGGCCGGACGTACGATCCAGCTGTTCCATCGTCAGGTCAGGGCGGTTCTTCAGCAGATTGCGTTTCCATTCGCAGTGAATCTCCTGGGTCCATCGCGCCCGAAATCGCCCCGAGAGGGCAAGCCACATGAGGAAATCTCTCAAGGGGGCGGGGTACAAGACGCATGCATCATATAAAGCGGTGAAAGAGGAATGCCTCACTCGTATCCTGTCCTTAACGCCTGAGCTTGCTCTGCGAGAAGCGCCATTGCCTGCTCGCTGGCGCTGGTGCGCCGGGTCTTATAGTCCATCAGATCGGCAAAACGCACACGTCGGTGCTTGCCTGTTTTGTGGTAGGACAACTCGCCGCTTTCCAGCAGTTTTATGAGGTGTGGACGTGAGACGTTGAGCAGGTCGGCGGCTTCCTGGGTCGTCAATTCGGCATGCACCGGTACGACCTGAACCGCGTTGCCGGCTGCCAGCTCCGCCAGAATGTCGATCAGCAGACGCAGGGCCGAGGTGGGCAGTTCAACGCGATGAGCTTCATTCTGCTCGTCGAAAATCTGAATGTGCTGGGTCTCGAAATGGGTCGCAAGGTAAGCGGCCAGGGCACGCTGCCCTTCAATGGCGGCTTTTATTTCGCGTTCTACGGGGAGGCTGATGGAGGGATGAATAACGGTCGACATGGCGAGTCCGGCTTTGGAAATGAGGAATGCCGGAACGTTATTCGAAATAAGCGAAAATCGCAATAAACGAAACAATTGTCGGTTTTATGGTTTTTTCGCCAATAACCCCTGCACATATTCAACGAACGCCCGCGCCTTGACGCTGGCCAGCCTGCCCGTCGGAAACACCGCCGACAGGTAGTCAAAACATCCTGCAAAACAACCAATGTTGCGTCACAACCTTCCGCAGGCTACTAAAGGTATCTCTAGAGTTACTTTAATGGGCGAGGCAATTTCACAATGCAATACCCAATCTGCATCGAGTGGGGTGACGAGAACACCGCCATCGGTATTCAGATCCCCGATATTCCCGGCGCGGTAACCGCCGGTGATACGTTTGAGGATGCCTACAACGCAGCCGTCGAGATTGCCCACATCATGCTGCAGGAAATCGCGGCGGATGGTGATTCGATTCCGATGCCGACCTCGGCAGCCGCCCATCGCAACAACCCGGAGTTTGCCGACATGGGCTGGGGCATGCTCGAGCTGGACATCTCGCCATACATGGGCAAGACCGAGAAGGTGAACGTGACGTTGCCCGGCTATGTCATCCAGCGGATCGACCGCTACGTGCGTGAACACAACGTCAAAAGCCGCTCTTCCTTTCTGGCAGATGCCGCCATGGAAAAACTGGTTCGGCATTGAGCATCGAGCACTGTCGGATCAGTGATCCGACAGTGCTTTTTTCAGATTTCAGACAGTCGCCAAAGCAGCCTTTTGCGAAACACTCAAAAACCGCACCAGTGCCAGCAGCGGGAAGGCGCTGCCGACAATCACGATCCACAACCAGCCGCCATGTTCGTACACCGCGCTGGCCACCGACGAGCCGAAGGCGCCACCGACAAAGATGCTGGTCATGTACAGCGCGTTGAGGCGGCCGCGGCTTTTGGCGTCGAGGGAGTAGACCGCGCGCTGGCCGAGCACCATGTTCATCTGCACGCAGAAGTCGAGCACCACGCCGGTCACGGCCAGGCCGATCACGCTGTAGGCCGGGTGGATGAAGGCCGGCAGGAAGCTCAGGCTGGCGAACAGCATGGCCAGCAGCGAGGCGATGCGGGTGTGGCCGGCGTCGGCCAGGCGTCCGCTGATCGGGGCGGCGATGGCACCGATGGCACCGACCAGGGCGAAGATCGCGATTTCACTCTGGGACAGGCCATGGTTGCGCGCCAGTTCCAGCGGCACGGCGGTCCAGAACAGGCTGAAGGTGGCGAACATGCAGGCCTGGTAGAACGCCCGCTGACGCAGCACCGGTTGCTGGCGCAGCAGCGTCCACAGCGAGCCGATCAACTGGCCGTAGGAAGCACTGTGATCAGGTTGGCGCTTGGGCACGGTCAGGGCCAGCACGATGCTGATCGCCGCCATCAACCCCGCCGCGATCATGAACATCGCCCGCCAGCCGAGATGGTCGGCAACGACGCTCGATACCGGACGCGCCAGCAGAATCCCCAGCAGCAAACCGCCCATGATGCCGCCGACCACCCGGCCACGGGATTCCTCGGGCGCCAGATGCGCCGCCAGCGGAATCAGGATCTGCACCGACACCGAGCTGAAGCCCACCAGCAGCGAAATCAGCAGGAACACATTGGGCTGATCGGTAAACGCCGCCCCCAACAGACTGGCAATCGCCACCACCGTGGTGATGATCATCAAGCGGCGGTTTTCCAGCAGGTCCGCCAGCGGCACCAGGAAGAACAGGCCCAGCGCATAGCCGATCTGGGTCAGCGACACGATGAAGCTGGCCATGGTGTCAGTCAGGCCGATGTCCGGCGCAATCAGGCCGATGATTGGCTGGGCGTAGTAGATGTTGGCAACGATGGCGCCGCAGCAGAAAGCGAACAGCAGCACCATGCCTCGGGTCATTGCGTGAGTTGTGGCGGTCATAGGGTTTCTCGATCCAGCGAAAAGGAATGCGGTGAGGCTAAGGGACGAACCGGACCGGCGGTAGAAGCCTTGGATCGATATCAGTCATTCCGTTGCGGAATAGATGGCAGCCGGTGAAGTGTCGTCCATCGGCGAACCTTGCGTCCGACCGGGGAGGGCCGATGATACATTCACTTACATCTTGTTCGATAGCGTGCTTATGTTGTCATTGGGTTTCCACCTGCAAACAACCGGAGGATTGCGATGTTTCGACAGCTGCTTCGCCACACCACGACTCTTGTAATGATCGGCGTACTGGGTGCCGGGAGCGTCTACGCCGGCGAAGCTCCGGGCATGCGCATGGGCGTGCGCGGCGAAATCACCGGGGTCAGCCCCGACTCGCTCAAGGTTCACCTCAACAGCGGTGAAAACGTGGTCGTCCAGTTGACCCCGGACACCAAAGTCCGCGCCGTCACCCTGGCCAACATCGAAGACATCAAGCCCGGCAGCTACATCGGATCGGCCGCCATTCCCCAGGAAGATGGCACGCTCAAGGCGCTGGAGGTTCACGTGTTCCCGCCGGAACTGGCCGGCAGCGGCGACGGTCATCGGCCGTTCGACCTGGCCAAGGGCAGCAGCATGACCAACGGCAGCGTCGGCGATCTGGTGGTGAGCAACGGCCGGGTGCTGACCGTCAATTACAAGGGCGGCCAGCAGAAGATCCTGGTGCCGGAGGACGTGCCGATCGTCAACCTGACGCCCGGCGATCGCAGCCTGCTCAAGGTTGGCGTGAAGATCGTCACCTTCGTGACCCAGAGCGCGGACGGCACGCTGACCGCGCAATCGATCTCGGCGGGCAAGGATGGCGTCAAGCCGCCCATGTAGCCGCTCACAAAAAAGGCGACCTCTCGAGGTCGCCTTTTTCATTTCAGCTCACGCCTTACTGGCCATTGTAGATCTGGTCGAAGATCCCGCCGTCATTGAAGTGGGTCTTCTGCACGGTGCGCCAGTCGCCGAAGGTTTTCTCGACCGACAGGAAGTCGACTTTCGGGAAGCGGTCGGTGTATTTGGCCAGTACCGCCGGGTCACGTGGACGCAGGTAGTTGGCGGCGGCGATTTCCTGACCTTCCGGCGACCACAGGTACTTCAGGTATTCCTCGGCCGCGGCGCGGGAGCCTTTCTTCTCGACCACTTTGTCGACCACCGACACCGGTGGCTCGGCTTCGGCGGAGACGCTCGGGTAGATGACTTCGAACTGGTCGCGGCCGAACTCGCGGGCGATCATTTCGGCTTCGTTCTCGAAGGTCACCAGCACGTCGCCGATCTGGTTGGTCATGAAGGTGGTGGTGGCGGCACGGCCGCCGGTATCGAGCACCGGCGCTTGCTTGAACAGTTTGCCGACGAAGGCCTTGGCCTTGTTTTCATCACCGCCATTCTTCAGCACATAGCCCCAGGCCGACAGGTAGGTGTAGCGGCCGTTGCCCGAGGTTTTCGGGTTCGGCACGATCACTTGCACGCCGTCCTTGAGCAGATCCGGCCAGTCTTTCAGGGCTTTCGGGTTGCCTTTGCGCACGATGAACACGGTGGCCGAGGTGAATGGCGCACTGTTGTTCGGCAGACGGGTGACCCAATCCTTCGGTACCAGTTGGCCGTTGTCCGCCAGAGCGTTGATGTCGGTGGCCATGTTCATGGTGATGACGTCAGCCGGCAGGCCGTCGATCACCGAGCGCGCCTGTTTGCTCGAACCGCCGAAAGACATTTGCACCGTGATGTTTTCGTTGTGTTCGGCCTGCCAGTGTTTCTGGAACGCAGTGTTGTAGTCCTTGTAGAAATCGCGCATCACGTCGTAGGAAACGTTAAGCAGGGTCGGTGCGGCCTGAGCCACGCTGCCGAAGGCCAGACCAGCGGCGAGAAGTGAGGCGCCAAAGAGTTTTTTCACTGCGCATTCCTTGTTCTGTAGGGGTGTTTTTTACAAAGATGAGGCCATTTGCCAGCGACTATAGCGGGGCACGCATAGTCGCTTAAAGATTAAAAAGAACTTTGCTTATTCCATTTTCTTAAATAACGGGTTGCCGCATCGCGAACAGAAAGCGGCGCTGCTTTCATGGCTCTTTTTCTGGCAAACCGGGCAGTCGTGTTGCAACTGTTCACCACGCATCGCATTGGCCAGTTCAGCGGTGAAGATCCCGGTGGGCACCGCGATGATCGAGTAACCGGTGATCATCACCAGCGACGAAATCACCTGGCCCAACGGCGTCTTCGGCACGATGTCGCCGAAGCCGACGGTAGTCAGGGTCACGATAGCCCAATAGATGCCCTTGGGAATGCTGGTGAATCCGTGTTCCGGGCCTTCGATCACGTACATCAACGTGCCGAAGACCGTTACGAGTGTGCAGACGCTCACCAGAAACACCACGATCTTCTGCTTGCTGCCGCGCAGCGCCGACATCAGGTAGTTGGCTTGCTTGAGGTAGGGACTGAGTTTGAGGACGCGGAAAATCCGTAGCATCCGGATGATCCGGATAATCAGCAGGTACTGCGCATCGCTGTAGTACAGCGCCAGGATACCCGGCACGATCGCCAGCAGATCCACCAGTCCATAAAAACTGAAGGCGTAGCGCAGCGGTTTGGGCGAGCAGTACAGACGCAGGATGTACTCGCCGGCAAAGATGATGGTGAACCCCCACTCGATATACGCCAGCACATCGGCGTAATTGCGGTGAATGCTGTCGATGCTGTCGAGCATCACGATCACCAGGCTGGCCAGAATGATCAGCAGCAGAATGCCGTCGAAACGTCGCCCGGCGGGGGTGTCGCTCTGGAAAATCATGACGTAAAGCTGTTCACGCCAGTGCTTGTTACTGTCCATGGATCACGCCTGAATCAAAGATCAGCGCAGCCTAGGTTGATTCTCCCCGTCAGCGCAAGGCGCCGCGTTCAACTCGGGTTGGTGCATCAGGCGAATGCCGCTGCGCAGCAGCCAGCAAGCGAGAATGAACGGCGCCGTGAGGGTCGCCAGCCCCAAGGCACTGAACAGCGGTGTCAGCAGCAGCGCCAGGCCGATGCCGAACAGCGGCAGCCACGGTTGTTGGCGCTGGGCGCTGAAGGCGAGGGCGGCGAGGACTGCGTTGTAACCACCCAGACCCAGCAGCGCGACCTGGCTGTCGTGGTGCGACAGGCTGGAACCCAGGCCAATCGCCGAAGCCAGCAGCGCCCAGGCAAAGGCCCGGCGATCGGCGATCAGCAAACCGGCGGCGATCAATCCACCGGCCAATGGATGGTTGAGAAACATCACCTGACCGAAGCCTTTCAGGGCGGCACCGAGCAGGTTCACGGTGTTCAGCTCAAGCGCCGGAGCAGGCGTCGAAGCTTCGGCGAAACACAGGAACACCCAGCTCAGCAACACAAAAGGCGCGGTGTAGGCGGGCAGGTATTCGGTGAGGCGTGCGCGTTTGAGCCACTGCTGCGTGATCATCGCGCTCAGACCACCGGCCGCCAGAATCAGCGGCGGCAGCATCGGCGACCAGGGGAAATACAGGCTCAGCAACAGACCGACCAGCACGCCGTTGTAGCTGAACAGTCCGGCCTGGCGATCCGCCTTGGCGTAGTTGCGCCGTTGCGCGGTGAGCAATCCGGCGACCGCGCCCAGCAGCGCGCCGGCGAACAGCACCGGCGCGGTGAATAAAATGGCCAAAAGGCACAGCAGGCCACACAGCGGATGACGCTGGAGGAAGATTTGACTGAAGCCGTTGAGCAAAGCCTCGGCCCAGTCGGGGCAGTGGGTGTTGAAATGATTGGCAGGCATGGCAGTTCTGAAAGTCAGTGAAACCGAGTTGCCTTCTTCGCCAGCAGGCTGGCTCCCACATTGAATCTTTGTTCAGTCATTGAGTTTGTGATGCACACAAATCAACTGTGGGAGCGAGCCTGCTCGCGAAGAGGCCGGTACAGGCGCTAAATCAACGTTTCGATACGCAGCGAGTTAGTCGATCCAGGCTGCCCGAACGGCACCCCCGCAGTGATCAGCAGCGTGTCGCCACGCTCGGCCATGCCTTGCGCCTGGGCGATTTCCAGCGCGGTCGAACACACTTCATCCACCTGACGCAGGCGATCATTGACCACCGAATGAATGCCCCACGCCACGCTCAAGCGGCGTGCGGTCTGCAGGTTCGGCGTCAGGTTGAGGATCGGCGCTTTCGGCCGCTCCCGCGCCGCACGCAGACTCGATGCACCGGACTCGCTGTAGTTGACCAGCACCGCCACCGGCAACACGTTGCTGATCCGACGTATTGCACAGCTGATTGCATCGGACACGGTCGCTTCGGCTTTCGGCCGGCTGACGTCGAGTTGGGTCTGGTAATCCGGACCGTTCTCCACCTGGCGGATGATCTTGCTCATCATCTGCACGGCTTCCAGCGGGTACTCACCGGACGCGGTTTCGGCTGACAGCATCACCGCGTCGGCACCTTCGGCCACGGCGTTGGCCACGTCGGTGACTTCGGCGCGGGTCGGCGCCGGGGAGAAGCGCATCGACTCGAGCATCTGCGTCGCCACCACCACCGGTTTGCCGAGCTGGCGGCAGGTGGTGATGATGTTTTTCTGGATCTGCGGCACGCTCTCGGCCGGCACTTCCACGCCCAGGTCACCGCGAGCCACCATGATCGCGTCGCTCAGTTCGGCGATCTCGCGCAGTTGCTCGACGGCCGACGGCTTCTCGATTTTCGCCATCAGGAACGCCTTGTCGCCGATCAGCTCGCGGGCCTCGCGGATGTCTTGCGGACGCTGCACGAACGACAGCGCGACCCAGTCCACACCCAGTTCCAGACCGAAACTCAGGTCGCGGCGATCCTTGGTGGTCAGCGGGCTCAGATCGAGCACCGCTTGCGGCACGTTCACACCTTTGCGATCCGACAGCTCGCCACCGTTGAGCACGGTGGTGTCGATCGCATCGGAGTATTTGGTGACGACGCGCAGTCGCAGTTTGCCGTCATCGAGCAGCAGATCCATCCCGGCTTCAAGCGCCGCGATGATCTCCGGGTGCGGCAGGTTCACCCGGCGTTCGTCGCCCGGTGTCGCGTCCAGATCAAGGCGGAAGGCCTGACCGCGATGCAGCTGAACCTTGCCGTCAGCGAACTTGCCGACCCGCAGTTTCGGCCCTTGCAGGTCCATCAGGATCCCGAGCGGATAGTTGAGCTGGCGCTCGACTTCGCGGATCCACTGATAGCGCTTGGCGTGGTCGGCGTGATCGCCGTGGCTGAAGTTGAGGCGGAAGATATTGACCCCGGCCTCGACCAGCTCGCGGATGTCTTCGATGCCGTCGACGGCTGGCCCGAGGGTGGCGAGGATTTTGACCTTTTTATCAGGCGTCATGATTTAGAGCTCTCGAGGATCAGGATGGCGCGGAAGTCGTTGACGTTGGTGCGGGTCGGCTCGGTGACGATCAGCGCATCGAGCGCCGCGAAGTAGCCGTAACCGTTGTTGTTATCCAGCTCGTCGCTGGCGCTCAGGCCCAGGGCGGTGGCGCGGGCGTAGCTGTCCGGGGTCATGATCGCGCCGGCGTTGTCTTCCGAGCCGTCGATGCCGTCGGTGTCACCGGCCAGGGCGTAGACGCCGGGCTGGCCCTTGAGGCTGTCGGTGAGGCTGAGGAGAAATTCGGCGTTGCGTCCGCCACGGCCATTGCCGCGCACGGTCACCGTGGTTTCGCCGCCGGAGAGAATCACGCACGGCGCCGCCAGCGGCTGACCGTGATGGATGATCTGGCGCGCGATGCCGGCGTGGACTTTCGCCACTTCGCGGGATTCGCCTTCCAGGTCGCCGAGGATCAGCGTGCTGAAACCGGCCTGACGGCATTTCACCGCCGCCGCATCCAGCGATTGCTGGGGGCGGGCGATCAACTGGAAGTGACTGCGGGCCAGGCTCGGATCACCGGGTTTGACGGTTTCCGATTCCGGGCTTTGCAGCCAGCTGCGCACGGAGGCCGGAATCTCGATGCCGTAGCGCTTGATGATCGCCAGCGCTTCGGCGCTGGTGCTCGGGTCGGCCACGGTCGGGCCGGAGGCGATGACTGTGGCGAGATCGCCCGGCACATCGGAAATCGCGTAGGTATAAACAGTGGCGGGCCAGCAGGCTTTGCCCAGGCGTCCGCCCTTGATCGCCGAGAGGTGCTTGCGCACGCAGTTCATCTCGCCGATGGTCGCGCCGGATTTGAGCAGGGCTTTGTTGATCGACTGTTTGTCGGCCAGGGTGATGCCTTCGGCCGGCAGCGCCAGCAGGGCAGAACCGCCGCCGGACAACAGGAAAATCACGCGGTCTTCTTCGGTCAGGTTGCTGACCAGTTCCAGCACGCGTTTGGCCACGGCCAGACCGGCAGCGTCCGGCACCGGGTGCGCGGCTTCGACCACTTCGATTTTTTCACACGGGGCGCCGTGACCGTAGCGGGTCACCACAAGGCCCGAGACTTCACCTTCCCAGCAGCGCTCGACCACTTGCGCCATGGCGGCGGCAGCCTTGCCGGCGCCGATGACGATCACGCGACCTGTGCGATCGGCCGGCAGATGCGCTTCGAGGACCTGGTTCGGATGGGCCGCGTCGATGGCTGTGGCAAACAGCTCGCGCAGCAGTTGTTGCGGATCGACCGACATGGCGGGCTCCCGGAATTCTTGTTATTCGAAAGGGCAACTCGGAACCCTGTGGGAGCTAGCCTGCTAGCGATTCAGGCGCTGAGGTCTGGCAGACACTCCGCGTCGATTTCATCGCCAGCAGGCTGGCTCCCACAGGTTTGATGCAGGTTGGGGCAGGGCTTACTTCTTGTCGCGAATCGAGAAGTTGGCCATGTGTTCCAGGCCCTTGATCAGCGCCGAGTGGTCCCAGTTGCTGCCACCGATGGCCGCGCAGGTGCTGAACACTTGCTGGGCGTTGGCGGTGTTCGGCAGGTTGATGTTCAGCTCCTTGGCGCCTTGCAGGGCCAGGTTCAGGTCCTTCTGGTGCAGGCTGATGCGGAAGCCCGGATCGAAGGTGCCCTTGATCATGCGCTCGCCGTGCACTTCGAGGATCTTCGAGGAGGCGAAACCGCCCATCAGCGCTTCGCGTACCTTGGCTGGATCGGCACCGTTTTTCGACGCGAACAGCAGGGCTTCGGCCACGGCCTGAATGTTCAGGGCAACGATGATCTGGTTCGCCACCTTGGCGGTCTGACCGTCGCCATTGCCGCCGACCCGGGTGATGTTCTTGCCCATGGCCTGGAACAGCGGCAGTGCGCGTTCGAAGGCATCGGCGTCGCCACCGACCATGATGCTCAGGGTCGCGGCCTTGGCACCGACTTCCCCACCGGACACCGGAGCGTCGAGGTATTGCGCGCCTTTCTCGTTGATCTTCGCCGCGAAAGCCTTGGTGGCGGTCGGCGAGATCGAGCTCATGTCGATCACCACCTTGCCCTTGCCGATACCGGCCGCGACGCCGTCGGCGCGGAACAGCACGTCTTCGACCTGCGGGGTATCCGGGACCATGACGATGATGAATTCGGCTTCCTGCGCCACTTCGCGTGGGTTGGCCAGAGCGACGGCGCCAGCAGCGACCAGGTCGGCAGGGGCGGCGTCGTGGTGCGCCGACAGGAACAGGCTGTGACCGGCTTTCTGCAGGTTCGCCGCCATTGGGTGGCCCATGATGCCGGTGCCGATGAATCCGATTTTAGCCATGAGAAATTCCTCTTGTTTTTGTCTTGCTCAAGCAAATAGGGGGTGTTGCTTTGGGTGGGAGCGGGTTTGCTCGCGAATGCGGTTCAACATTCAACATCTTCGGTGACTGACACACCGTCTTCGCGAGCAAGCCCGCTCCCACAGGGTTTTGCATTGTTCTTAAATCGCGTTATGGGTCTTCAGCCAGCCGAGGCCCGCTTCAGTCGTGGTCAGCGGTTTGTACTCGCAGCCGACCCAGCCCTGATAACCGATGCGATCAAGGTGTTCGAACAGGAAGCGGTAGTTGATCTCGCCAGTGCCCGGCTCGTTGCGGCCCGGATTGTCGGCCAGCTGCACATGGTTGATCTCGGCCAGGTGCGATTGCAGGGTGCGGGCCAGATCGCCTTCCATGATTTGCATGTGATAGATGTCGTATTGCAGGAACAGATTGGCGCTGCCGACCTGCTCGCGAATCGACAGGGCCTGCGCCGTGTTGTTCAGGTAGAAACCCGGGATGTCGCGGGTGTTGATCGCTTCCATCACCAGTTTGATGCCGACGGCTTGCAGCTTGTCGGCGGCGTACTTGAGGTTGGCGACGAAGGTCTTTTCAACGGTGGCATCGTCCACGCCCTGCGGACGAATACCGGCCAGGCAGTTGACTTGGGTGTTGCCCAGGACCTGTGCGTAAGCGATGGCCAGATCGACCCCGGCACGGAACTCTTCGACCCGGTCCGGCAGGCACGCGATACCGCGCTCGCCCTTGGCCCAGTCGCCGGCCGGCAGGTTGAACAGCACTTGGGTCAGACCGTTGGCGTCGAGTCTGGCCTTGATTTCGGCAGAGCTGAAATCGTACGGAAACAGATACTCGACACCGCTGAAGCCAGCCTTGGCGGCGGCGTCGAAACGGGCAAGGAAATCCTGTTCGGTGAACAGCATGGACAGGTTGGCTGCGAAACGCGGCATGGTGGTCTCCTAAAACGGTTTTGACGCGGGTGGTCAGACTAAACGCGATCAAGTCCCCTCTCCTGGGGGAGAGGGTTAGGGTGAGGGGGAATCTTGAGTCTGATCCCGATTTTGCGAGCACTGCAAAACCTTTCCCTCACCCCAGCCCTCTCCCGGAGGGAGAGGGGGCTAAAAGCAATCAGTCGAGCAACGAAATCGCGGTAGGCGCATCGTTGCCGACCAGCGCCAGGTCTTCGAATTCGTTGACGGCGTTGATCTCGGTCCCCATGGAGATGTTGGTCACACGCTCCAGAATGATCTCGACGATCACCGGCACCTTGAACTCTTCGATCAGCTCTTCGGCCTTGCGCAGGGCAGGGGCGATGTCAGCCGGTTCGAACACACGCAGTGCCTTGCAGCCCAGGCCTTCGGCGACGGCGACGTGATCGACACCGTAACCGTTGAGTTCCGGTGCGTTGAGGTTATCGAAGGACAGCTGCACGCAGTAGTCCATTTCGAACCCGCGCTGGGCCTGACGGATCAGCCCCAGGTACGAGTTGTTCACCACGACGTGGATGTACGGCAGTTTGAACTGGGCGCCGACCGCCAGTTCTTCGATCATGAACTGGAAGTCATAGTCCCCCGACAGGGCCACGACTTTACGGTTCGGATCGGCCTTCACCACGCCCAGCGCTGCCGGAATGGTCCAGCCCAACGGGCCGGCCTGGCCGCAGTTGATCCAGTGACGCGGCTTGTAGACGTGCAGGAACTGCGCGCCGGCAATCTGCGACAGACCAATGGTGCTGACGTAGCAGGTGTCCTTGCCGAACACCTGGTTCATTTCTTCGTAAACGCGCTGCGGCTTGACCGGCACGTTGTCGAAGTGGGTCTTGCGTTGCAGGCTGGACTTGCGCTGCTGGCAGTCCTGCAGCCAGGCAGAGCGGTTTTTCAGTTTGCCGGCGGCTTGCCATTCACGGGCGACCTCGATGAACACGGTCAGCGCGGCGGCGGCGTCGGAAACGATGCCCAGGTCCGGAGTGAACACGCGGCCGATCTGGGTGCCTTCGATGTCGACGTGAATGAACTTGCGACCTTCGGTGTAAACATCGACCGAACCGGTGTGACGGTTGGCCCAACGGTTACCGATGCCCAGCACCACGTCGGATTTCAGCATCGTGGCGTTGCCGTAACGGTGCGAAGTCTGCAGACCGACCATGCCGACCATCAGCGGGTGATCGTCCGGAATCGTGCCCCAGCCCATCAGGGTCGGGATGACCGGGATGCCGGTCAGCTCGGCGAACTCGACCAGCAGATCGCTGGCGTCGGCGTTAATGATGCCGCCACCGGCCACCAGCAATGGACGCTCGGCCTGATCAAGCATCGCCAGGGCCTTTTCAACCTGCACGCGAGTCGCGCTCGGCTTGGCCAGCGGCAGTGGCTGGTAGGCGTCGATGTCGAATTCGATTTCGGCCATCTGCACGTCGAACGGCAGGTCGATCAGCACCGGGCCCGGACGGCCGGAGCGCATTTCATAGAAAGCTTTCTGGAACGCGTAAGGCACCTGGCCCGGCTCCAGAACGGTGGTTGCCCACTTGGTCACCGGCTTGACGATGCTGGTGATGTCGACGGCCTGGAAGTCTTCCTTGTGCATCCGGGCACGGGGTGCTTGCCCGGTGATGCAGAGGATCGGGATCGAGTCCGCGGAGGCGCTGTACAGACCGGTGACCATGTCGGTACCGGCCGGGCCGGAAGTGCCGATGCACACGCCGATGTTGCCGGCCTTGGTGCGGGTGTAGCCCTCGGCCATGTGCGAGGCGCCTTCAACGTGGCGAGCGAGGACGTGATCGATGCCACCGACTTTCTTCAGGGCGGAATACAGCGGGTTGATCGCAGCACCCGGAATGCCAAAAGCGGTATCAACCCCTTCACGGCGCATCACCAGAACGGCGGCTTCGATTGCTCTCATTTTGCTCATGGTTTTGTGCCTCTTTACGTTTTGTAATTGTATACAAGTGGCTTTGCGCAGAGTGTATTCACGGCGGACGGCGCAGGTCAATCCATTTTCTCAAGCGGCTGTTTCATTCGTCGGAAGCCTGTTCTGCTGTGGCTTTTCGTCGCATGAGGCGCTTTTCGAGAATTATTGTATACAAAAAATAATTCATTGTGTTCTATTTGTGGCATCGGACTGCGGCACAAACGCGCAGCCCAACGACTTTCCCAATAACAAAATGAGGACGGCACCATGAGCGCTTTAACCTTGAAAGTCGCAGTCAAGCTGGTCAACGAAGCCATCAATGCAGGGCGTGCGATCTCCGCTGCGCCGCTGACCATCGCGGTACTGGATACCGGCGGCCATCTGGTCACCCTGCAACGCGAAGACGGCGCCAGCCTGCTGCGCCCGAACATCGCCATCGGCAAAGCCTGGGGCGCCATCGCCCTGGGCAAGGGCTCACGCCTGCTGGCGCTGGACGCGCAACAACGCCCCGCGTTCATCGCCGCACTCAACAGCATGGGGCAGGGCAGCGTCGTGCCGGCACCGGGTGGTGTGTTGATTCGTGATCAGGCGGGGAGCGTGCTGGGTGCGATCGGCATCAGCGGCGATCTGTCGGACATCGATGAGCAGGTGGCAATCAAGGCCGTGGAGGCCCTGGATCTGCGGGCGGATGCGGGGGTGGCTGCGTGATTTGCGGCGTTTGAATTGACGTTGTCGCGAGCAGGCCCACGGTTGACCTCATTTGTACTGAAGGAACTCGGTCGAATGTGGGAGCGGGCTTGCTCGCGAAGGCGATTTTCCAGACATATCCAGCTAAAAATCTTGCCTTCAATATTCGATACTCCCGGCTAGCCTTTTCATGAAGTCAATCATGAGAAAAGGCAATGGAATGCCGAAACTGTCTGCATCACACCGACTTAGAGTCGGACGTTTTACCGAACAAAATCGCATCTATCTCCTGACAGCCAATACTCATAAACGCGAACCTGTCTTCAAGGATTACGCCTTGGGAAGACTAGTTGTTCATCAGTTCAGGCATGCACAAGATACGGGGTTTATTGATTCATTGGCTTGGGTCGTCATGCCGGATCACTTCCACTGGCTGGTGCAATTGCAGAAAGGATCACTGGGGCAGTTGATGTGTCAGGTCAAGTCCTTGAGTGCCAGATCAGTCAATTCAGCGACTGGCAGGACGGGTAGCCTGTGGCAACCAAGCTTCCATGATCATTCGCTTCGGCAGGAGGAAAGTCTGGTTAGGTTGGCACGGTACGTCGTAGCCAACCCGTTGCGGGCTGGACTGGTGGAAAAGCTCGGTGACTATCCCCTGTGGGATGCGATCTGGGTCTGACCGTGAGACCGAGTTGCCACATTCGCGAGCAAGCCTGCTCCCACATTTGATTTGTGGTGCTCATAGATCAAATGTGGGAGTGAGCTTGCTCGCGATGCATTCAGCGCAGTCTTTCAGTCCGGCTCGCAGCCCTTGAGCACCAACCGGGTGATGGTTTGTGCCGCTGCTTCATAGTCGGCTTCGTCGAGCTTTTCCTTGCCGGTCACGGCGGAGATCTGCCAGTCGAAGTCGGCGTAGGTCTGGGTCGCGGCCCAGATGCTGAACATCAGGTGGTTGGGGTCGATCGGGGCGATCTGGCCGCGGTCGATCCAGGTCTGGATGCAGTTGATGTTGTGCTTGGCCTGGCCATTGAGTTGCTCGACCAGGTCGGCGCTCAGGTGCGGGGCGCCGTGCATGATTTCGCTGGCGAACACCTTGGAGGCAAACGGCAGGTCGCGGGAGATGCGGATCTTCGAGCGGATGTAGCCGCTCAGCACTTCGCTAGGTACGCCGTCCGGGTTGAACGGGGTCGAGGCCTGCAGGATCGGCACGATGATACTTTCCAGCACCTCGCGGTAGAGGTTTTCCTTGGACTTGAAGTAGTAATAGACGTTGGGCTTGGGCAGTCCTGCCTTGGCGGCGATGTCGCTGGTTTTGGTCGCCGCGAAGCCCTTGTCGGCAAACTCTTCACTGGCGGCACGCAGGATCAGTTCTTTGTTGCGCTCGCGGATTGTGCTCATAAACCCGGTGGTTCCTTGCCTGTTCTGGCGGTTGCGCATGGTAGCACCGGCCTCGCGCGACGCTCAACAATGCCCCGTGTGGCCTGCAGTCGCGGTATGCTGCGCGGCATTATTCACATAAGGAAACATGATTCATGGCAGGAAGCAGTTTGCTGGTGCTGATCGACGACATCGCTACCGTTCTGGATGATGTGGCGTTGATGAGCAAAATGGCCGCCAAGAAGACCGCCGGGGTGCTCGGCGATGACTTGGCGCTCAATGCCCAGCAAGTCTCCGGCGTACGCGCCGAGCGGGAAATTCCCGTCGTGTGGGCGGTGGCCAAGGGCTCGTTCGTCAACAAGCTGATCCTGGTACCGTCGGCGCTGGCGATCAGTGCCTTTGTGCCGTGGCTGGTGACGCCGCTGTTGATGGTCGGTGGCGCGTATCTGTGCTTCGAAGGTTTCGAAAAGCTCGCGCACCCGCTGCTGCACGGCAAGGATGAAGATCAGGCCGAGCATGCGCAGTTGACCGCCGCGGTGGCCGATCCTGCGACCGATCTGGTGGCCTACGAGAAGGACAAGATCAAAGGCGCGATCCGCACCGACTTCATCCTTTCGGCGGAAATCATCGCCATCACCCTCGGCACCGTGGCCGAGGCTTCGCTGACCCAGCAAGTGATCGTGATGTCGGGCATCGCCGTCGTCATGACCGTGGGCGTCTATGGCCTGGTGGCCGGGATCGTCAAGCTCGATGACCTCGGTCTGTGGCTGACGCAGAAGCCCGGCGCTGCGGCGAAACGCATTGGCAACGCGATCCTGCGGGCCGCGCCTTACATGATGAAAGGCTTGTCGGTGATCGGCACGGCGGCGATGTTCCTGGTCGGCGGCGGCATCCTCACTCACGGCGTACCGCAGGTGCATGACTGGATCGAGAGCGTGGCCGCTGCGGCGGGCAGCGTAGGGTTTGCAGTGCCTGTGTTGCTCAACGGCGTCGCGGGGGTCGTGGCGGGGGCGGTGGTGCTGGCTGTTGTATCGGTCGTCGGGAAGATCTGGAAAGCCCTGAAGGGCTGATGTCTGCTCAATGAAAAAGGCCATTCGATTTGCATCGTATGGCCTTTTTTTGTAACTGCCGGATTTACTCGGCGATCTGCAGTTTGCGCGATTCGGTATACACGTAGCGCACCTTCTCGTACTCGAACGGCGAGTTCATCTGGCCGTATCGGAAATGGGTCTGATAGCGCTTGTCGACTGCCCGCAGCGCCCAGATTTCCGGATGGTTTTCGCTGACTTTCGATACGTTCAGGTAGTTGATCGCCGATTCGGCGGTGTAGTCCACCGCGAGGCCCGCGGTGTCGCGGATGTTCGACGGGCCGAGAATCGGCAGCACGAAGTAGGCGCCGCCCGGTACACCGTAGAAGCCCAGGGTCTGGCCGAAGTCTTCGTTCTGGCGTGGCAGGCCCATGGCGGTGGCCGGATCCCACAGGCCGGCGATGCCGATGGTGGTGTTGAGCAGCAGGCGCGCGGTGGTTTCCATCGAGCGCTTGCCTTTGAACTGCAACAGGCTGTTGACCAGGTTCGGCACGTCGCCAAGGTTGTTGAAAAAGTTGCTCACACCGGAACGCACGAAGCCGGGCGTGACATAACGATAACCATCGACCACCGGCAGGAACACCCATTGGTCGAAGCGGTAGTTGAAGTGGTAGACCCGGCGGTTCCACGATTCCAGCGGGTCATACACATTCAGCGCGTTGAGCGTGGAGCGCTCGAACTCGCGCTGGTCCAGCCCCGGGTTGAACTTGAGTTTGGACAGCGGCTCCTTGAAGCCGTCACTGTCGACCACCACCGGTGCGTTGGCTTTGCTGTTGTCGGCCTGGGCCACGCCTGCACAGAGTAACGCTGCAAACAGCAGGAGATATTTAGCCACGGAAGAACTCCAGCATGGCGTCGCTGTTGACGCGGTAGTTAAGGTTGCCGCAATGGCCGCCCAGTGGGTAAACCGTCAGCCGATCGCCGAAGGTCTTGCGCAGGAAACCGAGGTCGCCGGGGCCGAGGATCACGTCGTCGGCGTTGTGCATCACGGCGATTTTCGGGCTGTCGTGCAGGTAATCCTTGAGGGCGTACAGGCTGACCTGATCGATCAGTTGCAGCAGGCTGCCGCCGTCGGTGCGAGCGCGCCACATCGGGATCACCTGTTCAGTCAGGTAGCAGTCGAAGTCGCATTGCAGCGCACGCTTGAGGAACGGCGTGAGACTGGTGCCTTCGGTGATCGGGAATTTCGGCGGGGTGATCAGGCCGCGACGGTTGATCAGGTCAGAGGTAAAGGCGATGTCGGCGGCCGAGAAACGGAACGAGGTGCCGATCAGCATCGCCATCTGCTCGTTGCTCAGGTGCTGCTTGGACTGCTGGAAGTCATAGAGCAACGCATCGTTGAGGTCGATGTAGCCCTTTTGCTGGAAGTAGCGGGTCAACTTGGACAGCACCAGTTCATAGAACGTGGTGCTGTTGTTGATGCCCTTGACCTCGGTCTGCACCAGCTTGTCGAGGTTGGTGATCGAGGTGTAGAGGTTGACCGGCGGATTCAGCAGCAGGACTTTCTTGAAGTTGAAACTGCGGCGGGTTTCGTCCAGGTGGGCGACGAACGCAGCGTCCAGCGCACCGAGGCTGTAGCCGCTCAAGTAATAGTCGGTGACCGGCACTTTCGGATTTTGCGCGCGAACGGCCTGCATCACCCGGTACATGTCTTCGGCGTCTTCCTTGGTCACGCCGGGGGTGGCGAAACGCGAGGCGGCGCTCATGAAGTCGAAACTGGTGGGGGAGGACAGCTGCACCACGTGGTAGCCGGCCTTGTAGTAGAGCTTTTTCAGGTATTCGTTGAGGCTGCTGTCATAACGCGCGCCGGTGCCGGCAATCAGGAAGATCAGCGGGGCAGCCTTGTCCTGGGTGGCGATGCGATAGGTGAGCTTTTTCACTGCCCAGAAATTGTCCGGCAGGATGAACTCGCGTTCCGGGCGCAGGGTGACGCTGCGGTCGGTCTGATTGATGTCGTCGTCCGACGGCAACTCCGGACGCAGGTCCGGCGGCGTGGTGGCGATGGTCGCTTCGAACGGGTTGGTCAGGGGATAGCCATAGCTGGCGGCGTCGATATCCACCGCCAGCGCGGACGCACTCAGAATAAGGCCGCCAAACAGGGCGGCGAAGCGCAAGGATCGGAGCATGAGTGAATCCCTTAAAGGAAGGTGCCGAATGAGGTTCGCAGGCTATGACCACTGGGTTAGCGCCAAAGTGCCATGCCGAGGCACCAAACTGACGGAATTCGGGGTAATAGCAGTCGGACGATACACTTTGCGCGGATCGAATGACCAGTTAAGAGTTGTTAGTTCTTGCACAAGGCTGGCAGGCGATTAAGCTGGCCGCCGATTTCATCGATTGGAGTGCTCCATGTCCCGCCGCTTGCCTGTGATTCTGCTGCTCGTTCTGTTGCCGTTATGGCTGGCTGCCAGTTATGGCGCGCGTTATGGCTTTATGGAGGACGCGCAATGGGTGGGCATCTGCGTGGATGAGGCGAGCCGATGGGAATGCTCGGTGCGCTCGAACCTTGGGCTGTTGATCCACTTTCAGGTGCTGGGCTGGGCGGCCATTGCAGCTGCGGTGATCGGTTTTGTCGTGCCAGGACGGGCAGGGTGGTGGCTGGCGGTGCTGGCGCTGGTGTTCGGGTTGCCGGCGCTGGCGCTGTACAACACGACGCTGGCGGTGTTTGCGGTGGTGATTGCCGGGTTGCGGCTGGTTAGAGAGTCTCGCGGCGTCTGACAGTCAGCCATCGCTGGCAAGCCAGCTCCCATACTTGATCCATGCAGACACAGAACCTGTGGCAGACGGGAATCCTGTGGGAGCTGGCTTGCCAGCGAAGAGGCCGGTTCAGCCTCTGAAGGTCAGCTTTTGCGAACCTGCAGGCAGCGCCACAGCGCTAGCACCATCAACCCGCTGACCAGCGCCCAGCCCCAGGCCTGCTGGTTCTGCAGACCTTCACGGAACAGCTGCGGGGCGATGCCCGCGCCAATGATGAAGGTCAGCAAGGCGATTTCCCGGCGCGGCACGCTCACCGGACGGCACAGATAAACCAGCGCCGGCAGGATGAACGCCATGCTCGCAAAGCTGCGATAGCGCGGATCGAACACCATCTCCAGCATCATCACCGCGCTGGCAAAACCGGCTGCCGCTACCAGCCAGCCGGCCCGGCGTTCGAACACGGCGAAGGCGCGCTCACGCCAGCCATTGCGGGCGCTCAAGGTGAGCGCGGCGTGGGCCAGAATCAGCAGGTTCAGTGTCGTCAGCAAACCGACCCACAGCCATTCGCTGGTGAACCGCGTGGTCACCCGTGCCAGATCGCCCCAGGCGCCAATCGAACAGGCGGCCAGTGCGCCGAGCAGAGGCAGGATCAGGGCGCTGCGGGTCGTGCGCACGCGACCGCCCAGCAGCAGCGTGCCAATGAAAATCAGCCCGCCGACGCCCAGCCACTGTTTCCAGTACGGCACGTTGGTCACCGGCCCGGCGAGTACCCCCTTGTCCTGACGGTCTGCATCGAACAATCCCCAGTAACCGCCGACCGCGCCTTCACTGCCGCGCTTCCACGGCTGGTCGAAGGCTTCAATCAGGTTATAACGCCAGCCCTGCTGTTCCGCGAGGGTGACAAAACCGCGAATGAACTTGGCTTCGTTGACCCGGCTCGGCAGCGCGGTTTCACGCTGGCGGCCTTCGCTCGGCCAGCCGGTTTCGCCAATCATTACGTCCTTGGGGGCGAACTTGTTGCCGAACACCTGGCGCACATCGGCCACGTGTTGCAGGGCGGCGTCGATGTTCGATGGATCGTCTTCCCAGTACGGCAGCAAATGAATGGTCAGGAAGTCCACCGCCGGCGCGACTTCCGGGTGCTTGAGCCAGAACTCCCAGACATCGGCGTAGGTCACCGGTTGCTTGATATGGCTTTTGACCTTGTTGATCAACTTCGCCAGTTGCGCACCGGTGACTTCCTTGCGCAGCAAGGCTTCGTTGCCGACGATCACCGCGCTGACCACATCCGGGTTGGCGTTGGCCGAAGCGATCAGCAGATCAACTTCTTTCTCGGTGTCCACCGGGTTGCTGTTGACCCAGGCGCCGATCATCAGCTTCAAGCCATGCTTGCGTGCCAGCTCCGGCAGGGCTTCGAGGCCCGTCATGGAGTAGGTGCGGATGCATTCGAAGCGGGTGGCGAGCAGGGCAAGGTCGGCGTCCATGCGCTCCGGGCGCAGTTTGAACGGCACGTCGAACGGCGACTGATCCTTGTCGAACGGGGTGTAGGAGGCGCATTGCAACTTGTGGGTCGGGGTGGCGACGTCCGGCAGGATCACCGGTTTGCCGAGGCCATACCAGAAGCTGCACAGGGCAAACAGCCCGAGCAGGCAGGCGAACAGATAAGGAAGAAAGGGGAAACGGGAAGTCGCGGACATGGTCAGGCCGAGTGGCTGCAAAGCGACGCATGTTACCTGCATTTATAAGGAGGTTGGTGGCCCGCGCGATTTTGACATGCAAAGTTCGGGCGGATTGTCTGGCGCCAAATATCCGGACGCAGTTAATGGCTTTCTGATGTCGTTTCTCGTTGCCTTGAGGTCGCTGACAGAGCAGGTCTTATCGGGCGTCAGGTTGATGATCGGAGCCATCAGTACTCCGCTGATGTTCGAACGAGTTCGCGGTCAGGCGTGATGGGGGCGCTGTGCACCATAACAATACGTTGACGATGTCCGGCATCCGTCGGGCGCAGCATTTCGGGGAAGTAACGATGAAGATGCGACGACTTTTAGGCGCAGGTGCCGCTCTGGTACTTGCGATGAGCTCCACTTTCGCCAGCGCTGAAAAACAGACCCTGAACATCGGTTACGTTGACGGCTGGTCCGACAGCGTCGCGACCACCCACGTGGCGGCCGAAGTGATCAAGCAGAAACTCGGCTACGACGTGAAACTGCAGGCCGTCGCCACCGGGATCATGTGGCAGGGTGTTGCCACCGGCAAACTCGACGCCATGCTCTCGGCCTGGCTGCCGGTGACCCACGGCGAATACTGGACCAAGAACAAGGATCAGGTCGTCGATTACGGCCCGAACTTCAAGGACGCGAAAATCGGCCTGATCGTGCCGGAGTATGTGAAAGCCAAGTCGATCGAAGACCTGAAAACCGATGACACGTTCAAGAATCGCATCGTCGGCATCGATGCCGGTTCAGGCGTGATGCTCAAGACCGATCAGGCCATCAAGGATTACGGCCTCGACAAATACACCCTCAAGGCCAGTTCCGGCGCCGGCATGATTGCCGAGCTGACCCGTGCCGAGAAGAAAAACGAATCCATCGCCGTCACCGGTTGGGTGCCGCACTGGATGTTCGCCAAGTGGAAACTGCGTTTCCTCGACGACCCGAAAGGCGTGTATGGCGCGGCTGAAACCGTGAACAGCATCGGCAGCAAGGAGCTGGCGACCAAGGCGCCGGAAGTGGCCAAGTTCCTGAAGAACTTCCAGTGGGCTTCGAAAGACGAAATCGGCGAAGTCATGCTGGCGATCCAGGACGGTGCCAAACCTGACGCAGCCGCCAAGGACTGGGTCGCCAAACACCCGGACCGCGTGGCTGAATGGACCAAGTAATCTAAGTCGAAGCGTCTACTCTGCGCTTCCCAGGGCCGCCCGGCCTTCTCGTCGGGCGGCCTTTTTTATTGCCCTTCCTTTAATGGCGGATGCGCAACTTTTTCGGGCCGTCTGGAAATTGGCAAAAACGCCATGGCGTTCTACTACTAAGGTCGTCTGGAAGCCGGCTCGCAGCCGCATACAGTGGATACGTTCCAAAAATAAAAATCTGTGCTGCGAGGATAAAAACAATGAACGACAGCATTTACCTCTCTATTCAGAACAGCCCGCGCTTCAAGGAGCTGGTGAAAAAAAGGGAAAGGTTCGCCTGGATACTCTCGGCGATCATGCTAGGGCTCTACTCCGGATTCATCCTGCTGATCGCGTACGGGCCGCAAGTGCTCGGGACCAAGATCAGTGCCGGCTCATCGATCACCTGGGGCATCCCCATCGGTGTCGGGCTGATCGTCTCGGCCTTCGTCCTGACCGGTATCTACGTACGCCGCGCCAATGGCGAGTTCGACGACCTGAACAATGCGATTCTCAAGGAGGCTCAGCAATGATCCGGCGTCTACTGGCTCTTTTGAGCATCGCAGCGTTCGCTCCAGCCGCCTGGGCCGCTGACGCCCTGACCGGCGAAGTCCACAAACAACCGCTCAACGTTTCCGCGATCGTCATGTTCGTGGTGTTCGTCGGCGCGACCCTGTGCATCACCTACTGGGCGTCCAAACGCAACAAGTCGGCCGCCGACTACTATGCGGCGGGCGGCAAGATCACCGGTTTCCAGAACGGTCTGGCGATTGCCGGTGACTACATGTCGGCAGCGTCATTCCTGGGGATCTCCGCGCTGGTGTTCACCTCCGGCTACGACGGCCTGATCTATTCGATCGGCTTTCTGGTGGGCTGGCCGATCATTCTGTTCCTGATCGCCGAGCGTCTGCGTAACCTGGGCAAGTACACCTTTGCCGACGTGGCGTCCTACCGCCTCGGGCAAACCCAGATCCGCACGCTGTCTGCCTGCGGTTCGCTGGTGGTGGTGGCGTTCTACCTGATCGCGCAAATGGTTGGTGCCGGCAAGCTGATCCAGCTGCTGTTCGGTCTCGACTACCACGTTGCGGTGATCCTGGTCGGTATCCTGATGTGCCTGTACGTGCTGTTCGGCGGCATGCTGGCGACCACCTGGGTGCAGATCATCAAGGCTGTGCTGTTGCTGTCCGGTGCCTCGTTCATGGCGCTGATGGTGATGAAGCACGTCAACTTCGACTTCAACACCCTGTTCTCCGAAGCCATCAAGGTTCACACCAAGGGCGAGGCGATCATGAGCCCCGGCGGTCTGGTGAAAGACCCGATCTCGGCGTTCTCCCTCGGCCTGGCACTGATGTTCGGTACCGCTGGCCTGCCGCACATCCTGATGCGCTTCTTCACTGTGAGTGACGCGAAAGAAGCCCGTAAGAGCGTGCTGTACGCCACCGGTTTCATTGGCTACTTCTACATCCTGACCTTCATCATCGGCTTCGGCGCGATCCTGCTGGTCAGCACCAACCCGGCCTTTAAAGATGCGGCGGGCGCGCTGCTCGGCGGCAACAACATGGCGGCGGTGCACCTGGCCAACGCCGTGGGCGGCAGCATCTTCCTCGGCTTCATCTCGGCCGTGGCGTTCGCAACCATTCTGGCGGTCGTGGCCGGTCTGACCCTGGCCGGCGCTTCGGCGGTGTCCCATGACCTGTACGCCAGCGTGATCAAGAAGGGCAAGGCCAACGACAAGGATGAGATCCGCGTTTCGAAGATCACCACCATCGCGCTGGGCGTTCTGGCCATCGGCCTGGGCATCCTGTTCGAAAGCCAGAACATCGCGTTCATGGTGGGTCTGGCGTTCTCCATCGCGGCGAGCTGCAACTTCCCGGTGCTGCTGCTTTCGATGTATTGGAAGAAATTGACCACCCGTGGCGCCATGATTGGCGGCTGGCTGGGTCTGGTGAGTGCGGTGGGGCTGATGATTCTTGGCCCGACCATCTGGGTGCAGATTCTGCATCATGAGAAGGCGATCTTCCCTTACGAATATCCGGCGTTGTTCTCGATGATCATTGCGTTCATCGGCATCTGGTTCTTCTCGATCACCGATAAGTCGGCGGCGGCAGAGAACGAGCGTGCGCTGTTCTTCCCGCAGTTTGTGCGTTCGCAGACTGGGTTGGGGGCGAGTGGGGCGGTTTCGCACTGAGGCTTCTGGGTTGAATAATGTAGGTTGAGTTGGATGGAAATGCCCTGGTCGAGAGATTGGGGCATTTTTTTTGTGGGCGGTTATCGGATGTTCTTGGGGATTGGGTGTATATCCGTTGCTGCGGTAACGGCTTCTTGGGGTTCCGCCCTTACGGCGGGTCACTTTTGGCAAACGCCCCAAAAGTAACCAAAAGGTCTCTAACCCTGACGTACGGCCCTCGCTGTGGCTCGGGTTCCTTCGCTCCGGGATTGATCCGGGGGCATCGCCTCCGGTTTGCTTCGCTGCACCTCCTCTCGATGCATGCGGCTGCGCCGCACGGTCGCTGCGCTCCCACCCCCGGATCAATCCCTCCACTCAGCCTGCCGACGGGCCCTGAGATCAAAAGCTTTACTCGAGCTAACGCTCATCGTGTTGAGTGGTGAGGAGCGGGGGCTCTTGATCTGGCTTTTGCTTTGGCTTTGGCTTTGGCTTTTGATTTTTTGCCCCTTCGGCAGGCCGAGCGGAGGTGTCCGTCAGGGGGTAGGCGCGCAGCGCCGTGCGGCGCAGCCGCATACATCGAGAGGAGGTGCAGCGAAGCAAACCGTAGGCGATGCCCCCTGATGGACACCGTAGCGAGGGAACACTGAGCCTAGGCGAAGTGCCGTACGCCGGGGACCAAGCCTTTTGGTTCCTTTTTGGCGTTTGAAAAAGGGACTCGCTGTAAGAGCGAAACCGCCAGCGGCATCACCCGAAGAAACGGATATGCCCCCCAATAAAAACAGCCACAAAAAAACGGCCCCCATTCACATGGAGGCCGTTCCCGGTAAAACGCTAAGACGCTATCGCAAGACAGCTCTTATTTGCGGTCTTCCAGCTTGGTAATGTCACGCGACTCGTAGCCGGTGTACAGCTGACGCGGACGGCCAATCTTGTACGGGCTCGAGAGCATTTCCTTCCAGTGGGAGATCCAGCCGACAGTACGTGCCAGGGCGAAGATGACGGTGAACATGCTGGTCGGAATGCCGATCGCCTTGAGGATGATCCCCGAGTAGAAGTCGACGTTCGGGTACAGCGAGCGTTCGATGAAGTACGGATCGGTCAGAGCGATCTCTTCCAGGCGCATGGCCAGTTCGAGTTGCGGATCGTTCTGGATGCCCAGCTCCTTCAATACTTCGTCGCAGGTCTGCTTCATGACAGTCGCGCGAGGGTCGCGGTTCTTGTAGACGCGGTGACCGAAGCCCATCAGCTTGAACGGATCGTTCTTGTCCTTGGCCTTGGCGATGAACTTGTCGATGTTCGAGACATCGCCGATTTCATCGAGCATGGTCAGCACGGCTTCGTTCGCACCGCCGTGGGCAGGGCCCCACAGTGCGGCGATACCGGCGGCGATACAGGCGAACGGGTTGGCACCCGAAGAGCCCGCCAGGCGCACGGTGGAGGTCGAAGCGTTCTGCTCGTGGTCGGCATGGAGGATGAAGATCCGGTCCATGGCCTTGGCGAGTACCGGGCTGATCGGTTTGATCTCGCACGGGGTGTTGAACATCATGTGCAGGAAGTTTTCCGCGTACGACAGGTCGTTGCGCGGGTACATCATGGGTTGACCCATGGAGTACTTGTAAACCATCGCGGCCAGGGTCGGCATCTTGGCAACCAGGCGGATCGCGGAGATTTCGCGATGCTGCGGGTTATTGATGTCGAGGGAGTCGTGGTAGAAGGCCGAGAGGGCGCCGACTACACCACACATGACGGCCATCGGGTGGGCGTCGCGGCGGAAGCCGTTGAAGAAGGTTTTCAGCTGCTCGTGAACCATGGTGTGGTTCTTCACGGTGCCGACGAACTGGGCCTTTTGCTCTGCAGTCGGCAGTTCGCCGTTCAGCAGCAGGTAGCAGGTTTCCAGGTAGTCCGACTTTTCAGCCAGTTGTTCGATCGGGTAGCCGCGGTGCAGCAGGATGCCGTTGTCGCCGTCGATATAGGTGATCTTCGATTCGCAGGAAGCGGTCGACATGAAACCGGGGTCGAAAGTGAAGCGGCCCGTGGCCGTCAGGCCCCGAACATCGATTACATCGGGACCAACGGTGCCGGTTAAAATGGGCAGCTCGACGGGGGCTGCGCCCTCGATGATCAACTGCGCTTTTTTGTCAGCCATGTGGCCTCCTATTTATGCTTGAAATCATCAGACAGACCCCCCACGCAGGGCCCGCACCACTATAGTGAGATAAATTCGAATGTCAATTTGCCTAAAGTCTTGCTCCAGAAGGCTTTAACCGTACTTTTTCCTCGAAATTGCCTGCCATTTACGCCTTTTATACGACTTGTGCAATCCGCTATTGGGGGTAGGCGATTGCGTTGTCATTAGTAGCCTAACTGTCTATACTCGGCGACCGACCGCCAAGGGCTTTTGGGCTTGCTTTCATTGGGGGTCGCATCCCTGGGTGGTGGTTACCTGACCAGTGCACTCCCCAACAACTTTGCCCTGATTGTTAGGGGCTCTTCAGTGTGAAAAAAAAGCCGTGAAAAGCCAACGACCTGTAAACCTAGACCTAAGGACCATCAAACTCCCCATCACCGGCGTTACGTCGTTTCTTCACCGTGTTTCCGGCATCATCCTCTTCCTGGGCCTCGGCATCATGCTTTATGCATTGGGCAAATCCCTGGGTTCCGAGGAAGGTTATGTCGAGGTGAAGGCATGCTTGACCAGCCCGCTGGCCAAGTTCGTAGCATGGGGCCTCCTGTCCGCTCTTCTGTATCACCTGGTTGCCGGTGTGCGCCACTTGATCATGGACATGGGCATCGGTGAGACGCTGGAAGGCGGCCGCCTGGGCTCGAAACTGATCATCGCCGTTTCCGTGGTGCTGATCGTTCTGGCAGGAGTTTGGATATGGTAACCAGCGTTACAAACCTTTCGCGTTCGGGCCTCTATGACTGGATGGCACAGCGTGTGTCTGCGGTCGTTCTCGCGGCTTATTTCATATTCCTGATCGGCTACCTCGCCGCTCACCCGGGCATCGGTTATGAACAATGGCATGGCCTGTTCGCCCACAACGGAATGCGTATCTTCAGTCTGCTGGCACTGGTTGCCCTGGGCGCTCACGCCTGGGTCGGCATGTGGACCATCGCGACCGACTACCTGACGCCGATGGCGCTGGGCAAGTCTGCGACTGCAGTACGTTTCCTTTTCCAGGCAGTATGCGGCGTCGCGATGTTCGCTTACTTCGTCTGGGGTGTGCAGATTCTCTGGGGTATCTGATTCATGGCTAACATTCCAACGATTTCTTTCGACGCCATCATCATTGGCGGCGGCGGTGCCGGCATGCGCGCTGCGCTGCAGCTGGCACAGGGCGGTCACAAGACTGCCGTGATCACCAAGGTCTTCCCGACCCGTTCGCACACTGTTTCCGCCCAGGGCGGCATCACCTGCGCAATCGCGTCGGCCGACCCGAACGATGACTGGCGCTGGCACATGTACGATACCGTCAAGGGTTCCGACTACATCGGTGACCAGGACGCTATCGAATACATGTGTCAGGAAGGCCCGGCTGCCGTTTTCGAGCTGGATCACATGGGTCTGCCGTTCTCGCGTACCGAAACCGGCCGTATCTACCAGCGTCCGTTCGGCGGTCAGTCGAAGGATTACGGTAAAGGCGGGCAGGCTGCCCGTACCTGCGCAGCATCCGACCGTACCGGTCATGCGCTGCTGCACACCCTTTATCAGGGCAACCTGAAAGCCGGTACCACGTTCCTGAACGAGTACTACGCTGTCGACCTGGTAAAAAACCAGGAAGGCGAATTCGTCGGTGTGATCGCAATCTGCATCGAAACCGGCGAAACCACCTACATCCGCGCGAAAGCCACCGTTCTGGCTACCGGCGGTGCAGGTCGTATCTATGCCTCCACCACAAACGCCCTGATCAACACCGGTGACGGCGTCGGCATGGCTCTGCGTGCTGGCGTGCCGGTACAAGACATCGAAATGTGGCAGTTCCACCCGACCGGCATCGCCGGCGCCGGTGTACTGGTTACCGAAGGTTGCCGTGGTGAAGGTGGTTACCTGATCAACAAGCACGGCGAGCGTTTCATGGAGCGTTATGCTCCGAACGCCAAAGACCTTGCCGGTCGTGACGTGGTTGCCCGTTCGATGGTTAAAGAAATCATCGCCGGCAACGGTTGCGGTCCGAATGGCGACCACGTAATGCTCAAGCTCGACCACCTGGGCGAGGAAGTGCTGCACAGCCGTCTGCCAGGCATCTGCGAACTGTCGAAGACGTTCGCACACGTTGACCCGGTGGTTGCTCCGGTTCCGGTTGTTCCGACTTGCCACTACATGATGGGCGGCGTTGCCACCAACATTCACGGCCAGGCGATCACCCAGGACGCCGAAGGTGTGGATCAGATCATTCCTGGTCTGTTCGCCGTAGGTGAAGTGGCTTGCGTATCGGTTCACGGTGCCAACCGTCTGGGCGGCAACTCGCTGCTCGACCTGGTGGTATTCGGTCGCGCTGCCGGCCTGCACCTGGAGAAGGCGCTGACCGATGGCATCGAATACGACGACGCTACCGAAGCCGACATCGAAGCTGCCCTGGCGCGTCTGAACGCCCTGAACAACCGTACCGACGGTGAAGACGTCGCTACCCTGCGTCGCGAGCTGCAAAGCTGCATGCAGAACTACTTCGGTGTATTCCGTACCGGCGAATACATGCAGAAGGGTATTGCCCAGCTGGCCGATCTGCGCAAGCGCATCGCCAACGTGAAGATCAACGATAAGTCGCAGGCGTTCAACACTGCACGTATCGAGGCGCTGGAACTGCAAAACCTGCTGGAAGTGGCTGAAGCTACCGCCATTGCTGCCGAAGTACGTAAAGAGTCCCGCGGCGCTCACGCCCGTGAAGACTTCGAAGATCGTGACGACGAAAACTGGCTGTGCCACACCCTGTACTTCCCGGGTGAGAAACGTGTCGCCAAGCGTGCCGTGAACTTCTCGCCGAAGACTGTTCCGACTTTCGAACCAAAAGTCCGGACTTATTAAGGGTGACCGCCATGTTGAAAGTCAGTGTTTATCGTTACAACCCTGATCAGGACGCTGCGCCGTTCATGCAGGAATTCCAGGTCGATACCGGTGGTAAGGACCTGATGGTGCTGGACGTGCTGGCCCTGATCAAAGAGCAGGACGAAGGTTTCTCCTATCGTCGCTCCTGCCGTGAAGGCGTCTGCGGCTCCGACGGCATGAACATCAACGGCAAGAACGGCCTGGCGTGCATCACGCCGCTGTCCGCTGTCGTCAAAGGTAACAAGCTGATCATTCGTCCTCTGCCAGGTTTGCCGGTTATCCGTGACCTGGTCGTCGATATGAGCATCTTCTACAAGCAATACGAGAAGGTTAAGCCTTTCCTGCAGAACGACACGCCGGCTCCGGCCATCGAGCGTCTGCAGTCCCCTGAAGAGCGTGAAAAGCTCGACGGTCTGTACGAGTGCATCCTGTGCGCCTGCTGCTCGACCTCTTGCCCGTCCTTCTGGTGGAACCCGGACAAGTTCCTGGGTCCGGCTGCACTGCTGCAAGCGTACCGCTTCCTGGCAGACAGCCGTGACACCAAGACGTCCGAGCGTCTGGCATCCCTCGATGACCCGTTCAGCGTCTTCCGCTGCCGGGGCATCATGAACTGCGTCAACGTATGTCCGAAAGGCCTGAACCCGACTAAGGCCATCGGTCACATCCGTAACATGCTGCTTTCGAGCGGCGTGTGATTCAGAAGCTGTAAAAGTAGTACTGCTTCACCGTAGAGGCTGTGGCGCGGGCTTCAACCCGCGCCAGGGCTATAACCAGAGCAACAGCCATAAGCTGCAGCTCTTATTTTGAAGAAATGAGACAAGCAGGGGCATCCGGGCTGGTACCCGGACTATCAGTGTGATCCTAAGTGGCTTGTTTTGGTCGCTGCATTCGGACTTCTGCAAGCTTGCTCGGTGTCGGCACCGATGGTGTTCCCCTAACCGAGGGTGACCAAGCATGCAAGAAAGCGTGATGCAGCGCATGTGGAACAGCGCCTACCTTTCAGGTGGAAACGCTGCCTATGTGGAAGAGCTTTATGAGCTCTACCTGCACGACCCTAACGCTGTGCCAGAAGAGTGGCGCACCTACTTTCAGAAGCTGCCTGCCGACGGCGGCTCTGCCACCGATGTTTCGCACTCCACAATTCGCGATCATTTCGTGCTGCTGGCAAAGAACCAGCGCCGCGCCCAACCGGTTTCCGCCGGCAGCGTGAGCAGTGAGCACGAGAAGAAGCAAGTTGAAGTGTTGCGATTGATCCAGGCCTACCGTATGCGTGGCCACCAGGCAGCCCAGCTTGACCCGCTTGGGCTGTGGCAGCGTCCTGCACCTGCAGACCTGTCGATCAATCATTACGGCTTGACCAATGCCGATCTTGATACGACCTTCCGTGCCGGCGACCTGTTCATCGGCAAAGAGGAAGCGAGCCTACGCGAAATTCACGAAGCGTTGCAGCAGACATATTGCCGCACCATCGGCGCTGAATTTACGCACATCACCGATTCCGAGCAGCGCCAGTGGTTCCAGCAGCGTCTGGAAAGCGTACGTGGCCGTCCGGAATACTCCGCCGACATCAAGAGCCACCTGCTTGAGCGCGTGACGGCCGGTGAAGGCCTGGAAAAATACCTGGGTACCAAATACCCGGGCACCAAGCGTTTCGGTCTGGAAGGCGGCGAAAGCCTGATTCCGATGCTCGACGAACTGATCCAGCGTTCCGGTTCCTACGGCACCAAGGAAGTCGTCATCGGCATGGCCCACCGTGGCCGTCTGAACGTACTGGTCAACACCTTCGGCAAGAACCCGCGCGAGCTGTTCGATGAGTTCGAAGGCAAGAAGAAGGTCGAGCTGGGTTCCGGTGACGTTAAATACCACCAGGGCTTCTCGTCCAACGTGATGACCGCGGGCGGTGAAGTTCACCTGGCCATGGCGTTCAACCCGTCCCACCTGGAAATCGTTTCCCCGGTGGTCGAAGGTTCGGTACGTGCTCGTCAGGACCGTCGCAACGATGCGACCGGCGAGAAGGTATTGCCGATCTCCATCCACGGTGACGCGGCATTCGCCGGTCAAGGCGTGGTGATGGAAACCTTCCAGATGTCGCAGACCCGCGGTTTCAAGACCGGCGGTACCGTGCACATCGTGATCAACAACCAGGTCGGTTTCACCATCAGCAATCCGCTGGACTCGCGCTCCACCGAGTACGCGACCGACGTTGCGAAGATGATCCAGGCGCCGATCCTCCATGTGAATGGCGATGATCCGGAAGCCGTATTGTTCGTGACCCAGCTGGCCATCGACTACCGCATGCAGTTCAAGCGTGACGTGGTGATCGACCTGGTCTGCTACCGTCGTCGTGGCCACAACGAGGCCGACGAGCCAAGCGGCACCCAGCCACTGATGTATCAGCAGATCACCAAGCAGCGCACCACCCGTGAGCTGTACGCTGATCGTCTGACCCAGGCCGGTGTACTGGATGCCGAGCGCGTTCAGGCGAAAGTCGACGAATACCGCAACGCGCTGGACAACGGTCTGCACGTAGTGAAATCGCTGGTCAAAGAGCCGAACAAAGAGCTGTTCGTGGACTGGCGTCCGTATCTGGGCCACGCCTGGACTGCGCGTCACGACACTCGCTTCGATCTGAAGACTCTGCAGGAACTGTCCGCCAAGCTGCTGGAAATTCCGGAAGGCTTCGTGGTTCAGCGCCAGGTTGCGAAGATCTACGAAGACCGTCAGAAGATGCAAGCCGGCGGCCTGCCGATCAACTGGGGTTACGCTGAAACCATGGCGTACGCGACCCTGGCGTTCGAAGGTCACCCGATCCGCATGACCGGTCAGGACATCGGCCGCGGTACGTTCTCGCACCGTCACGCTGTTCTGCACAACCAGAAAGATGCCGGTACCTACATTCCGCTCAAGCATCTGTATGAAGGTCAGCCGCGTTTCGACCTGTACGACTCGTTCCTGTCGGAAGAGGCCGTGCTGGCGTTCGAATACGGTTACTCGACCACCACGCCGAACGCGCTGGTGATCTGGGAAGCCCAGTTCGGCGACTTCGCCAACGGTGCACAGGTTGTCATCGACCAGTTCATCACCAGCGGCGAGCACAAGTGGGGCCGTCTCTGCGGTCTGACCATGCTGCTGCCACACGGCTACGAAGGCCAGGGCCCTGAGCACAGCTCGGCGCGTCTTGAGCGTTACCTGCAGCTGTGCGCCGAGCACAACATTCAGGTGTGCATGCCGACGACTCCGGCGCAGATCTACCACTTGCTGCGTCGTCAGGTGATTCGCCCGCTGCGCAAGCCGCTGGTAGTGCTGACTCCGAAGTCGCTGCTGCGCCACAAGCTGGCCATCTCGACGCTGGAAGATCTGGCCGAAGGTTCCTTCCAGACCGTTATCCCGGAAATCGATGCACTGGACCCGAAAAAGGTCGAGCGCGTGGTTCTGTGCAGCGGCAAGGTCTACTACGACCTGCTGGAAAAACGCCGTGCCGAAGGCCGCGAAGATATCGCCATCGTGCGTATCGAGCAGCTGTACCCATTCCCTGAGGACGACTTGAAAGAAGTCCTGGCTCCTTACACCAACGCCAAAGCGGCTGTCTGGTGCCAGGAAGAGCCGATGAACCAGGGCGCCTGGTACTGCAGCCAGCACCACCTGCGTCGCAGCATCAGCAACCTCAACAAATCTCTCGTACTCGAGTACGCGGGCCGTGAGGCTTCTGCTGCACCTGCATGTGGTTACGCATCGATGCACGCCGAGCAGCAGGAAAAACTGCTGCAAGACGCGTTTACCGTTTAACGCCTTCGCGCACCTGAAACCGAATTTAAGGAACCACAGACAATGGCTATCGAGATCAAAGCCCCCACTTTCCCGGAATCGGTTGCCGATGGCACCGTTGCCACCTGGCACAAACAACCGGGCGACGCCGTCAAGCGTGACGAACTGATCGTCGACATCGAAACCGACAAGGTCGTTCTGGAAGTGCTGGCCACCGCCGACGGCGTGCTGGGCGCAATCGTCAAGGGCGAGGGCGAAACCGTTCTGTCCGACGAAGTCCTGGGCTCCATCGTTGAAGGCGGCGCTGCTGCCGCTGCTCCGGCTGCCGCTGCTGCTCCGGCCGCTGCTGCCGCTGCCCCGGCTGCTGCCGGCGCTGACGAAGACGCGATCGCCGCACCAGCCGCTCGCAAGCTGGCCGAAGAAAACGGCATCAACCTGGCTTCCGTTAAAGGCACCGGCAAAGACGGCCGTGTGACCAAGGAAGACGTGGTTGCCGCAGTTGAAGCGAAGAAATCCGCTCCGGCTGCTGCGCCGAAAGCTGCTGCTCCGGCCGCTGCCGCTCCTGTGTTCGCCGCTGGCGACCGCATCGAGAAGCGCGTTCCGATGACTCGCGTTCGTGCCACCGTTGCCAAGCGCCTGGTTGAAGCCCAGTCGAACATGGCGATGCTGACCACTTTCAACGAAGTCGACATGACCGAAGTCATGGCGCTGCGTTCGAAGTACAAGGACCTGTTCGAGAAGTCCCACAACGGCGTACGCCTGGGCTTCATGTCGTTCTTCGTGAAGGCTGCCACCGAAGCGCTGAAACGCTTCCCTGCGGTCAACGCTTCGATCGACGGCAACGACATCGTTTACCACGGCTATGCCGACATCGGTGTGGCAGTGTCCAGCGACCGTGGCCTGGTGGTTCCGGTTCTGCGCAACGCCGAGCACATGAGCCTGGCTGAAATCGAAGGCGGCATCGCCACCTTCGGCAAGAAGGCTCGTGACGGCAAACTGTCGATGGACGAAATGACCGGCGGTACCTTCACCATCACCAACGGTGGTACCTTCGGTTCGATGATGTCGACCCCGATCGTCAACCCGCCGCAGGCAGCGATTCTGGGCATGCACAACATCATCCAGCGTCCGATGGCCATCAACGGTCAGGTCGTTATCCGTCCGATGATGTACCTGGCACTGTCCTACGATCACCGCCTGATCGATGGCAAAGAAGCTGTGACTTTCCTGGTGACCATCAAGAACCTGCTGGAAGATCCGGCTCGTCTGTTGCTGGATATCTGATAGAAGCAGCCATGAGCTGCAGGTTTCAGGCTGCCGGGAACGGCAGTCTGGCTTGCAGCTTGCGGCTTGAAGCTTTTCGCTAAAGAGGATTTTTTGAATGTCGCAGAAATTTGACGTAGTAGTGATCGGTGCGGGCCCTGGCGGCTACGTGGCAGCCATCAAGGCCGCGCAACTCGGCCTGAGCACTGCCTGCATCGAGAAGTACACCGATGCTGAAGGCAAGCAAGCCCTGGGCGGCACCTGCCTGAACGTAGGCTGCATTCCTTCCAAGGCGCTGCTGGACAGCTCCTGGAAATACAAGGAAGCGAAAGAAAGCTTCAACGTCCACGGTATCTCGACCGGCGAAGTCAAAATGGACGTCGCTGCGATGGTTGGCCGCAAGGCTGGCATCGTCAAGAACCTGACCGGCGGTGTTGCCACCCTGTTCAAGGCCAACGGCGTTACTTCGATCCAGGGCCACGGCAAACTGCTGGCCGGCAAGAAAGTCGAAGTCACCAAGCCCGACGGCTCGGTTGAAGTCATCGAAGCCGAAAACGTCATCCTGGCTCCAGGTTCGCGTCCGATCGACATTCCACCGGCTCCGGTCGATCAGAAAGTCATCGTCGATTCGACTGGCGCTCTGGAATTCCAATCCGTACCTAAACGTCTGGGCGTGATCGGCGCTGGCGTGATTGGTCTGGAACTGGGTTCGGTCTGGTCGCGTCTGGGTGCAGAAGTGACTGTCCTGGAAGCCCTGGACACCTTCCTGATGGCAGCGGACACCGCGGTTTCCAAGGAAGCGCTGAAAACCCTGACCAAACAGGGGCTGGACATCAAGCTGGGCGCTCGCGTAACCGGCTCGAAAGTGAACGGCGACGAAGTCGTTGTGAACTACACCGACGCCAACGGCGAACAGACCATCACTTTCGACAAGCTGATCGTAGCCGTTGGTCGCCGTCCGGTGACCACTGATCTGCTGGCAGCCGACAGCGGCGTGACCCTGGACGAGCGCGGTTTCGTGCACGTTGACGATCACTGCGCCACCACCGTACCGGGCGTCTACGCCATCGGTGACGTGGTTCGCGGCATGATGCTGGCTCACAAGGCCTCGGAAGAGGGCATCATGGTCGTCGAGCGCATCAAGGGCCACAAGGCCCAGATGAACTATGACCTGATCCCTTCGGTTATTTATACTCACCCGGAAATCGCATGGGTCGGTAAAACCGAGCAGGCCTTGAAAGCTGAAGGCGTTGAAGTTAACGTCGGCACCTTCCCGTTCGCAGCATCCGGCCGTGCCATGGCCGCCAACGATACCGGTGGTTTCGTCAAGGTCATCGCCGATGCCAAGACTGACCGCGTATTGGGCGTGCACGTGATTGGCCCGAGCGCTGCAGAACTGGTTCAGCAGGGCGCGATCGGTATGGAATTCGGCACCAGCGCTGAAGACCTGGGCATGATGGTTTTCTCCCATCCGACCCTGTCCGAAGCCTTGCACGAAGCAGCTCTGGCAGTGAATGGCGGCGCCATCCACATTGCCAACCGCAAGAAGCGTTAAGACACACAATAAGAAACCACGGCGGTACGGCCCGTCGTGAGCCTTGCGTGCAAGACTCACCGCGGAATGTCCGCTGGACGCAGCCTTGCGTAGCTGCACCGGGTATCCGGAAAGGCTACGCAAGCAGCAGTCACAGGTGGCGCGGCACTCATAAAGAGCGCAGCGCCGAATGCGCAGTACCTAACGAAGACGGTAAAAAGCATGAATCTTCACGAGTATCAGGGTAAGCAGCTGTTCGCTGAATACGGCCTGCCAGTTTCCACTGGTTTCGCAGTAGACACCCCGGAAGCAGCAGCAGAAGCTTGCGACAAAATCGGCGGCAACGAGTGGGTTGTCAAAGCCCAGGTTCACGCCGGTGGTCGCGGTAAAGCGGGCGGCGTCAAGCTGGTTCGCAGCAAAGAAGACGCCAAAGCCTTCGCACAGCAGTGGCTGGGCAAGCGTCTGGTGACTTACCAGACTGATGCCAATGGCCAGCCAGTCACCAAGATCCTGGTTGAATCGTGCACTGATATCGCTAAAGAGCTGTACCTGGGCGCTGTCGTTGACCGTTCGAGCCGTCGCATCGTGTTCATGGCTTCCACCGAAGGTGGCGTGGACATCGAGAAAATCGCTCACGACACTCCAGAAAAAATTCTGAAAGCCACTATCGATCCACTGGTTGGCGCTCAGCCATTCCAGGGTCGCGAGCTGGCATTCCAGCTGGGTCTGGAAGGCAAGCAGGTTGCTCAGTTCGCCAAGATCTTCGTAGGTCTGGCCAAGCTGTTCAAGGATCACGACCTGGCTCTGCTGGAAGTGAACCCGCTGGTGATCAAGGCTGACGGCGATCTGCACTGCCTGGACGCCAAGATCAACATCGACGCCAACGCAATGTACCGTCAGCCTAAGCTGAAGACTTTCCACGATCCGTCCCAGGACGATCCGCGCGAAGCGCACGCTGCCAAGTTCGAACTGAACTATGTAGCGCTGGAAGGCAACATCGGCTGCATGGTGAACGGTGCCGGCCTGGCCATGGGTACCATGGACATCGTCAACCTGCACGGCGGCAAGCCAGCCAACTTCCTCGACGTAGGTGGTGGTGCTACCAAAGAGCGCGTGACCGAAGCTTTCAAAATCATTCTGTCCGACAGCAATGTCGCTGCAGTACTGGTTAACATCTTCGGCGGCATCGTTCGTTGCGACATGATTGCCGAAGGCATCATCGGTGCAGTGAAAGAAGTCGGCGTGAAAATCCCGGTTGTTGTTCGTCTTGAAGGCAACAACGCTGAACTGGGCGCTAAAGTACTGGCAGAAAGCGGTTTGAACATCATCGCTGCTACCAGCCTGACCGACGCTGCTCAACAAGTCGTTAAAGCTGCGGAGGGCAAGTAATGAGCGTCCTGATCAATAAAGACACCAAAGTAATCTGCCAGGGCTTCACCGGTGCGCAGGGTACTTTCCACTCCGAACAAGCCATTGCCTACGGCACCAAAATGGTTGGCGGCGTGACACCAGGCAAAGGTGGCACCACTCACCTGAACCTGCCTGTGTTCAACACTGTGAAAGAAGCTGTAGAAGCCACTGGCGCCACCGCCAGCGTGATCTACGTTCCGGCTCCTTTCTGCAAGGACTCGATCCTGGAAGCAGCGTTCGGCGGCATCAAGCTGATCGTCTGCATCACCGAAGGCATTCCTACCCTGGACATGCTGGACGCGAAAGTTAAGTGCGACGAGCTGGGTGTTACCCTGATCGGCCCTAACTGCCCAGGCGTGATCACTCCGGGCGAGTGCAAGATCGGCATCATGCCAGGTCACATCCACTTGCCAGGCAAGGTCGGTATCGTTTCCCGTTCCGGCACCCTGACCTACGAAGCTGTTAAGCAGACCACTGACGCCGGTTTCGGTCAGTCGACTTGCGTCGGCATCGGCGGTGACCCGATCCCGGGCTCGAACTTCATCGACATCCTGAAGCTGTTCCAGGAAGACCCGAAGACCGAAGCGATCGTCATGATCGGCGAGATCGGCGGTTCGGCTGAAGAAGAAGCGGCTGCCTACATCAAAGCCAACGTGACCAAGCCGGTTGTTTCCTACATCGCTGGTGTGACTGCTCCTCCGGGCAAGCGCATGGGCCATGCGGGTGCAATCATCTCCGGCGGCAAAGGCACTGCAGACGAGAAATTCGCTGCGCTGCAAGACGCAGGCGTGAAAACCGTGCGTTCGCTGGCAGACATCGGCAAGGCCCTGGCCGAGCTGACTGGCTGGGAAGTGAAGAAGTAAGCTTCGGCTGACTTCTCTGCTCCAGCAACAAAGGCCACCTTCGGGTGGCCTTTGTCGTTTCTGTTGGGTGAGTTGACGAAGGTGAGTTATAGGCACCTGCCCAATTACATGCAAAAACGCGACACAGACATGTCGCGTATCGGATAGTTCGCCCTCAAACAGTGCGTTTGTCAGACAAATTCGTTAGGCTAGCAGCCATTTTTGCGTCTGCCGCCCACAAGGCATGCAACGCGCTAAACGGGTCAGTCCCATACGGATTGACAGCATTTCCCTAACCCCACAGGGAAATCCCCCTCTAAATTCCGATTCAGTAGTGTGGTATTTCCTTAATGAAAGTTTTGAAAGGTCAGGACATCCTGGCACTTGGCTTTATGACATTCGCCCTGTTCGTCGGGGCCGGCAACATCATTTTCCCGCCTATCGTCGGTTTGCAGTCCGGGCCAAACGTCTGGATGGCGGCGCTGGGCTTCCTGATCACGGCAGTCGGTCTGCCGGTGGTCACCGTCGTGGCGCTGGCCAAGGTCGGCGGAGCGATGGATGCCTTGAGCACGCCGATCGGCAAGATTGCCGGTGGCGTACTGGCAGCCGCGTGCTATCTGGCGGTCGGCCCGTTGTTCGCCACGCCGCGTACCGCAACCGTGTCTTTCGAAGTGGGCCTGGCGCCGCTGACCGGTGAAAGCCCGCTGGCGCTGTTCCTCTACAGCTCGGTGTATTTCCTGCTGGTATTCTTCATCTCGCTCTATCCGGGCCGTCTGCTGGATACCGTAGGACGTTTCCTGGCGCCGCTGAAGATCATTGCCCTGGCCGTACTCGGCATCGCTGCGTTCGCGCTGCCGGCCGGTGATATCGGCGTGGCCACTCCGGAATACGTCGCGGCACCGTTCTCTCAAGGCTTCATCAATGGTTACCTGACCATGGATACCCTGGGCGCCCTGGTGTTCGGCATCGTCATCGTCAATGCGATCCGCTCCCGTGGCGTTGAGTCTCCGGCACTGATCACCCGTTACGCGATCATCGCCGGGCTGATTGCCGGTGTCGGTCTGGCGTTGGTGTATGTCAGCCTGTTCCGTCTGGGTTCCGGCAGTCATGAAGTGGCCGCTGGCGCTACCAACGGCGCGGCGGTGTTGCACGCTTATGTGCAACATACCTTCGGTTCGCTGGGCAGTGGCTTCCTCGCGGTACTGATCTCCCTGGCGTGTCTGGTGACGGCGGTCGGCCTGACCTGTGCCTGCGCTGAATACTTCAGTCGCGTAGTGCCGCTGTCCTACAAGACGCTGGTCATCATCCTCGCCGCGTTTTCGTTGCTGGTGTCCAACCTGGGCCTGACCAAGCTGATCGCGTTCTCGATCCCGGTGCTGACCGCGATCTACCCGCCGTGCATCGTGCTGGTGGCCCTGAGCTTCTGTGCCGCGTTCTGGCATGAACAGAGCCGCATCATGGGCCCGGTGATGCTGGTGTCGTTCGTGTTCGGCACCATCGATGCGCTGAAAGGCGCCGGTCTGGCTGACTGGATGCCATCGCAACTGGCCCACCTGCCGCTGAGCGAGCAAGGCCTGGCGTGGCTGGTGCCTTGCGTGATGACCCTGGTAGTTGCCGTCGTTTGTGATCGCCTGCTGGGCAAGCGCGCCGAAGCACTTGCCTAAGATTGCCGGGCTGCCACAAGCGGCCTTGGGCGATTAAACAGAAATGCCCCGTATCAATCGATACGGGGCATTTTTTATGGGCGTGAGGCAGTGTCTTTTTCCTTCGACTAACGTCGAAGGGGAGCCGAAATCTTCATCACAGGGAATTGCATGTCGTTCATACAAGCCAACCTGATTCATCTGCTGGCCGCGCTCTGGTTCGTCATCTGCTGGGGCGGTTACACCCGTTATGCCACCTGGAAGGGCCGTGACACCGCGTGCCTGGCCAGTGTGTTGCACCTGTACCGCGAAGACTGGATGCGTCGCATGCTGCTGCGTGACAACCGCATCGCCGACGCCAGCGTGATCGGCAACCTTGAGCGCAATGCGTCGTTCTTCGCCTCCAGCACGTTGATTATCCTGGCCGGCATTCTGACTGTGCTCGGTGCTTCGGAGCGTGCAGTGTCGTTGCTGGCAGACATCCCGATGGTGCAGCAGGCCTCCCAGGGTATGTCGGAGATCAAGTTGCTGTGCCTGGCGCTGGTGTTTGTGTATGCCTTCTTCACCTTCAGCTGGTGCATGCGCCAATACAACTTCGCCGCCATTCTGGTCGGCTCGGCCCCGATGATCGGTGAGCGTCAGGTTTCCGAGCAGGAGCGCAAGGCGTTCGCTTCACGGGCGGCACGGGTGATTTCGATGGCGGCCAACCAGTTCAACTTCGGTCTGCGTTCCTACTACTTCGGGATGAGCATGCTGGCGTGGTTCGTCAGCCCGTGGCTGTTCATGTTGATGAGCGCTGGCGTTGTGCTGGTGTTGTATCGCCGCGAGTTTCATTCCGACGTGCTCGATGTAATGGTCTATACCCCTACAGAGGCGCCATTGCCTGAAGCGAACAAAGAGGCTGCTTGATGAGTATTCCGTTCTGGTGTGTGTTGATCAGTGCGTTGTTGATCTACGTGGCGCGCATGCCCGTGGGCAAGGCCATGAAAGAGCAGGGTGGCTACAACAACCACCTGCCGCGTCAGCAGCAGGCGCAGCTCACCGGTTACGGAGCCCGGGCGTTGGCCGCCCACCAGAACAGCATCGAAGCCTTCATCCTGTTTGCCGTCGGCGTGCTGATGGCGCATACGACGCAGACGGCGGGATGGCTCATCGATACATTGGCGATCATCTTCGTGATCGCACGGATTCTCTATTTGTGGTTCTACCTCGCGGACATTCCCGCGCTGCGCAGTCTGGTCTGGCTGGTCGGCTTAGTTTGCTCATTGTTGTTGATGATTAGTCCGACTTTTAGAACTGTCTTGCTCTAAGGCGGCATGGGCAAAAAATCACAGGCAAAAGAAAACCCGCACTTGGCGGGTTTTCTTTTTTGCCAGCGAGAAGCGGTTTATTGCTTCTTGGCAGCTTCTTCTTGCGCTGCAGCGTTCGATTCAGCCTGAGCTTTGGCAGCTTCGGCGTTTTCTTTCGCTGCGTCGTTCACTTTATCCTGAGCTTTGTTCATGTCTTGCTGAGCTTGTTCAGCATGTTGGTTGGCATCTTGAGCTTTGTCCTCGGATTTTTTATCGCAGGCAGCGAGACCGAGGGAAGCGGTCAACATCAAGGCAATAGCTAAAGTCTTACGCATGGGGTGTTTCTCCTTATGGAAAATAACTACTGGCCTTAAGAGCTCGGGCCCAAGGGTTAAGTTCCTCATTTCTCACAGATATAAGTTTGTTTTGCAATGGAACTTTTGCTGTTCTTGCCACTACCGGGAGCAGTGATTAACAAGAGTAATTATCAAATGGCCGAAAACCCTGTTTTTGAGCGCGCGACACGCTTTCTCTCGGCCCTGCGCCACTGCCAGGTACTGGGTTTGAAAGTGCACAGCGCCAGCAGCGAAGGCCTGACCGTGGTCCTGCCGTACAGCGCACAGATCGTTGGTAACCCGCTGACCGGCGTGGTTCACGGCGGGGCGATCACGTCGCTGATGGACACAGCGTGTGGCATGGCCACCCTGTGCGTGCTGCCGGAATTCGAAGTCTGCCCGACCCTTGATCTGCGCATCGACTACATGCACGCCGCCGAGCCGCATAAAGACGTCTATGGCTTCGCCCAATGTTATCGAGTCACCACCGATGTGATCTTCGCTCGCGGCTTCGCGTATCAGGATGATCCCGAGCAACCGATTGCGCATGTCGTCGGCACCTTCATGCGCATGGGCAAGGGTCTTAAAGGCACAAAAGGCTTTGGTGGCGCGATCAAGGGAGAGAACCCATGAGCGATGATTTCAAGCTGCAACTGCTAGAAGCTCACGAGAAGGGTGACTACGCGCCGCTGCTCAAACTGATTCCCTACGCCGGACTCATCGGCGTCGAGTGTTCGCGGGTCGGAGATGACCTGCTGTTCAAGCTGCCGGCCAACAAGGACAACATTGGTAACCCTTTATTGCCGGCGATCCACGGCGGAGTGATCGCCGGATTCATGGAGCTGTCTGCCGCCCTGCACTTGCTGATTTTCACCGGTGCGCCCGGTGTGCCGAAAATCATCGATTTCTCCCTCGATTACCTGCGGGCCGGGCAGTTTCGCGACACCTGGGCCCGGTGTCAGGTCTGCCGTCAGGGCCGGCGGGTGGCCAACGTCGCGGTCACGGCCTGGCAAAGCACCGAAAGTGAACCGATTGCTACCGCCCGCGCGCATTTCAAAATCGATGAGCCCTTGAAATCCTGAAGCACGCCCCCAACTCACAGAACAACCCGCCGCCGACCAGCAGGGTCGCGGCCAATGCCATCTGATTGGAGTTTGATGACCATGAGTGTGGAAACTCAAAAGGAAACCCTGGGCTTCCAGACCGAGGTGAAGCAGCTGCTGCACCTCATGATCCATTCGCTGTATTCCAACAAGGAAATCTTCCTTCGCGAATTGATCTCGAACGCCTCTGACGCCGTCGACAAATTGCGCTTCGAAGCCCTGGCCAAGCCAGAGTTGCTCGAAGGTGGCGATGAACTGAAAATCCGTGTGAGCTTCGACAAGGACGCCAAGACCGTCACCCTCGAAGACAACGGCATCGGCATGAACCGTGACGATGTGATCACCCACCTGGGTACCATCGCCAAATCCGGCACCGCCGATTTCATGAAGAATCTCTCGGGCGATCAGAAAAAGGATTCGCACCTGATCGGTCAGTTCGGTGTGGGCTTCTACTCCGCATTCATCGTTGCTGACAAAGTTGACGTGTACAGTCGTCGCGCCGGCACTGCCGCCAGCGAAGGCGTGCACTGGTCGTCGAAAGGCGAGGGCGAATTCGAAGTCGCCACCATCGACAAGCCAGAGCGCGGCACCCGCATCGTCCTGCACCTGAAACCCGGTGAAAACGAGTTCGCCGATGGCTGGCGCCTGCGCAACATCATCAAGAAGTATTCCGACCACATCGCGCTGCCGATCGAGCTGCCGAAAGAAGTGGCCGCTGCCGAAGGCGAAGAGAAGCCTGAAGTTGAGTGGGAAACCGTCAACCGCGCCAGCGCCCTGTGGACCCGTCCTCGCACCGAAGTGAAGGACGAGGAATACCAGGAGTTCTACAAACACATCGCTCATGACTTCGAAAATCCGCTGTCGTGGAGCCACAACAAGGTCGAAGGCAAGCTCGAGTACACCTCGTTGCTGTACGTGCCGCGTCGCGCACCGTTCGATCTGTATCAGCGTGAAGCGCCGAAAGGCCTGAAGCTGTACGTACAGCGCGTGTTCGTGATGGATCAGGCCGAGTCGTTCCTGCCGCTGTACCTGCGCTTCATCAAAGGCGTGGTCGACTCCAACGACCTGTCGCTGAACGTGTCGCGGGAAATCCTGCAGAAAGACCCGATCATCGACTCGATGAAGTCGGCGCTGACCAAGCGTGTGCTGGACATGCTGGAAAAACTGGCGAAGAACGAGCCTGAGCAATACAAGGGCTTCTGGAAAAACTTCGGTCAGGTCATGAAAGAAGGCCCGGCAGAAGATTTCGCCAACAAGGAAAAAATTGCCGGTCTGCTGCGTTTCGCATCGACCAACGGCGACGACGGCGAGCAGATCGTCGGTCTGGCCGAGTACCTGGCGCGCGCCAAGGAAGGTCAGGACAAGATCTACTACCTCACCGGCGAAACCTACGCGCAGGTCAAGAACAGCCCGCACCTGGAAGTCTTCCGCAAGAAAGGCATCGAAGTGCTGCTGCTGACTGACCGCATCGACGAGTGGCTGATGAGCTACCTCAACGAGTTCGACGGCAAGAGCTTTGTCGACGTCGCGCGCGGTGACCTGGACCTGGGCAACCTGGACTCGGAAGAGGACAAGAAGGCCGCAGAAGAAGTCGCCAAGTCGAAGGAAGGTCTGGTCGAGCGTCTGAAAACCGCACTGGGTGATTCCGTGGCCGAAGTCCGGGTTTCCCATCGCCTGACCGATTCGCCGGCCATTCTGGCGATCGGCGAGCAGGACCTGGGTCTGCAAATGCGTCAGATTCTCGAAGCCAGCGGGCAGAAGGTGCCGGATTCGAAGCCGATCTTCGAATTCAACCCGAGCCACCCGCTGATCGAGAAGCTCGACAACGAGGCCAGCGAAGATCGCTTCAGCGACCTGTCGCACATCCTCTTCGACCAGGCCGCGCTGGCGGCTGGCGACAGCTTGAAAGACCCGGCCGCTTACGTGACCCGTCTGAACAAGCTGCTGGTCGAGCTGTCCGCTTGATCAAACGGTAGAAAAACCCGCTTCGGCGGGTTTTTTCATTCTGGAATTCAACCAATCTGGAGTCAGAAATGAGCCAAGTCACTGTACGTTCCGTGGTCTATCAGATTGACGGCCAGCCTTATGAAGGGCGCCTGGCGTTCGACGCCGAGCACAAAGGCGCGCGTCCGGGCCTGCTGATGGCGCCGAACTGGATGGGTGTCAGCGCTGGCGCTGAAGAGATCGCCAAATCGGTGGCGGCCAAGGGGTATGTGGTGCTGATCGCTGACGTGTACGGCCAGGCCGTGCGTCCGCAGAACGCCGATCAGGCCGGTGCGGCGATGATGCCGCTGAAGAATGATCGCGCACTGCTGCGCAAGCGTATGCAGGCCGCGTTCGAACACTTGCAGAAGCAGGGCGAGGCGGCGGTCGATACCTCGAAACTGGCGGTGTTCGGTTTCTGCTTCGGCGGTTGCTGTGCACTGGACCTGGCCCGTACCGGAGCCCCGGTGAAAGCGGCGGTGTCGTTCCACGGCACACTGGATTCGCCGAACCCGGCGGACGCAAAGAACATAAAGGGCTCGGTGCTGGTGCTGCACGGTGCTTCCGATCCGTTGGTGCCGAAAGAGCAGTTGCCGGCATTCGAAGACGAGATGAACGCCGCTGGCGTGGACTGGCAGTTGTTGAGCTACGGCGGCGCGGTGCACTCGTTCACCGATCCGCACGCCAATGTGCCGGGCAAGATGATGTACGACGCGAAGACCGCAGTGCGGGCGTTCAAGTCGATGCATGACTTGCTGGATGAAGTGTTCAAGGGCTGATTCGGTTGAAAGCACTCCCACGCCTGGCGTGGGAGTGCTGGTTTAAAGCGGTGTCGGCTCGCTGCGTGATTTCGGCAGCTCGATCCGCTCGACTTCCCCCGGCACTGTCGGCCAGTCACCGGCCGCCCACTTGCGCCGCGCCTCATCGATTGCCGCCGGATCGCTCGCAACAAAATTCCAGTTGATCCGCCGTGGCCCGTCCAGTGGCGTACCGCCGAACAACACCGCGTGGCTGTCGCTCTCGGCGAACAAACTCATTTCTTCCCCGGTCGGCAATACCACAAGCGCATGGGGTTCGACCGCTTCGCCGTTCAATTGCACATCACCGCTCAAGACATACAGCGCCCGTTCTTCATGCTCGGTCGGGATCAGCAGTGTGGTCGCGGTTTGCATCTTCAGTTCGGCATAGAGCGTAGGAGAAAGCACCGGCACCGGTGATTCCAGACAAAAGCCTGACCCGGCGATCATGCGGATCTGCACGCCGAGGTTATCGCTGACCGGCAAGGTCGAGGCCGGGTGATGGCTGTAATGCCCCGGGCCTTGTTCGTGATCTTTGGGCGACGCGAGCCAGATTTGCAGGCCGTGCATCTTGAAGCTCTGATCCCATAGCGGTTCGGGTGTGCGCTCGACGTGAGCGATCGCCGTGCCGGCCGTCATCCAGCTGACATCGCCAGCACTGACCACCTGATCCGAACCCAGGCTGTCCTTGTGCTGGATCTGCCCTTCGAACAGATAGGTCAAAGTCGACAGACCGATGTGCGGGTGCTGTCGGATGTTCATGCCTTTGCCCGCCGGATAAACCGTTTCGAGCATGTGGTCGAAAAACACGAAAGGCCCGACGCTGCGGCATTTGGCTGACGGCAGCGGACGCAGGATCGGCTGGCCTTCGACGTCTTCGGCGCGCGGGCGGATGATCAGGGGTTGGGTGTCCATGGTCCATTCCAGGCTGAGCGGGTGATGCATGAAGCATAACCCGCCGGTGTCGTCGGGGTGATTACTGGCTGTCGAAGCCGACTGGCGCGTGGGTTTCGATGGTGACTTCGCTGGTGGTCATCAGCTTGTGAATCGGGCATCGATCGGCGACGCGCAGCAGTTCTTCGCGCTGGGCATCGGTGAGCACGCCCTTGAGGGTGAGGGTCACGTGCAGGGCGTATTTGCCTTTCTGTTCCTGGCTGTTGTCGCGTTTGACTTCAACACCGACGCCGGTCAGCGGGATGTCCTTTTTCTTAGCGTACAGCTTCAGGGTCAGGGCCTTGCAGGCGCCGAGGGCGGCGTCGAAGTAATCGTGCGGCTCCGGAGCCGAGCCTTCGCCGCCGGCGGTCGTCGGGACATCGGCGAACAGTTCATGTTCATCGATCTGTACAGTGTGGCGAAAACCTTCGGCAGACACGGTATTGACGGTAACGGTCATATGAACCTCGCAAGCTGTAGGAAAAGGGATTCGATCAAAAAAGACCTTGCAGGTATAGAGCATTCCCACACAGGCGCGTTCCACTTTCTTGCCGGGTGAACCCTCGTTGTCCGGCGAGGGTCTAGGCTATGCCTGTCTGCCGGAGAATGCTTGTGTCCGTGTTTCGTTTGAGTCTTGCCTGCCTGATGGTTTTCACCGGCGCCGCCAATGCCCGGGAATACATCTACAGTGACGCGCACCTGCATTACGTGGATTTTTTCCAGGAAACCGCCGGCATGCCGAAATTGCTGACGGCCATGAAGGAAAACTCCATTGAGCATGTGATGATTTCCGGCATTCCCGTGGCGAAGAAATGGCACGAAGACGAGCCGAAGCGCCCACGTTATTACGCTGGCGATGATGCCGATGCCTATTGGTACAGCGCGACTGACGTGATCGTCGCCGACGCGGTGCAGAAACTCGCCCCGGAACAGCGCCAGTACTTTCACCCGTTCCTTTCAGGCTTCAATCCCAACGACAAGAACTCCGCCGCGCACATCCAGCGCATGCTCGATCTGTATCCCGGCTTGTGGCAGGGCATCGGCGAAGTCTTCACCCGTCACGACGACCTGACCGCGCTGACCTCTGGCGACACGCCACGCGCCAACAACGAAGCCATGACTCGCATCTATCACCTGGCCGCCGAAAACGATCTGCCGGTGATGTTGCATTCCAACATCACCTCCAAGCGTGAGAAGAATCCGCTGTACCTGAAGGAAATCGAAGAGCCGCTGCGTAATCATCCGCACACCCGGTTCATCTGGGCCCATGCCGGTACCAGTGCCGAAATCCATCGTCATCAAACGCAACTGGATTTTCTGCTGCCGACCCTCGCGCGAATGCTGGAGGCGTACCCGAACCTGTTCATTGATCTGTCGTGGAGCCTGCTGACGCCTTATCTGCTGGATGAAAAGGGCCAACCGCGAGCTGAGTGGGTGCAACTGGTGGAACGTTATCCGGATCGCTTCATGCTCGGTTCGGACGTGGTCGGGCGATTCAACAAACTCGGCAAGGAAATCCACGGCTTCAAGCCGTTTCTCGACGCCTTGCCGGAAGCGGTGGCGAAAAAAGTCGCACGGGACAACTTCCTGGCGATATTGCCGCGAACAGCGCTCAAGTCCGGCAAACCCGCGCTGAATCGATAATGCCGGAGGTTCGTAGGATCAAGGCCTTTTGATATCGCGTTTTGGTCTTACGCATTTTTTAAAAGGGCCGATACCTTCTAGAGCAACCAGCTGCAGGGTTGATGCAGCGCTTTTGGAAGGAACCAGAGCAATGAGTATCCGTAGTCTCAATATTGCACCCCGGGCCGGGCTGGGTTTTGGCGTGCTGGCGCTGATGGTGTTTGCCCTTGGCGCATTCGCCCTGCTGCAGATGTCGAACATGCGAGCCCAGTCCGACGAGGTCGACAAGAACTGGCTGCCCAGCGTGATGGCCGTGGGTGAAATGAGTCAGGACATGCTGCGTCTGCGCGCCCTGACCATGCGTCTGTTGCTCAATCGCGATCCGCAGGCCCTGGACCAGAATGTGGCCAAGCTCAATGAGCTGCGCAGTGTGTTGAGCGAAGCCCAACAACGTTACGACATCCTGATCGTATTGCCCGAAGAGCGCGCGCTGTTCGACCGCTTCAAGGTCGCCGAACACAAATATCTGGAGTTTCAAGCGCAGGTGATGACCTTGTCCGCTCAAGGACGAGTGGAGGAGGCGGCCGCCATTCTCAACGGGCAAATGAGCCCGCTGGCGGATGAAATCGCAGTGACCCTGCGTGAACTGGTCGAGCTGAACAAGCACAACGCCAATCTGGCCACTGAGGCCGCACGGCTGGTGTTCACCAATTCGCGGGTCTGGGTCGGGGTGATGATCGGCATCACCGCGCTGATTACCATTGCGCTGGCGTTATTGCTGACCCGCAGCATCGTGCTGCCGCTGTCGCAATCGCTCAATGTCGCAGAGGTGGTGGCCGGTGGCGATCTGACCGGTGATATCAGCATCTCCGGCAAGGACGAACCGGCGCGGCTGCTGCACGCGCTCAAAAGCATGCAGCACAATCTGCGTGACACCATCCGCCGAATCTCGGAGTCGTCCAGTCAACTGGCTTCGGCCTCGGAGGAGTTGAGCTGCGTTACCGAAGACGCGACGCGAGGGCTGCACCAGCAGAGTCTGGAAATCGAGCAGGCCGCCACGGCGGTCAACCAGATGACCGCCGCCGTGGAGGAGGTAGCCAGCAATGCCGTCGCGACTTCCGAGGCTTCCCGTGAGTCTGATCGCATTGCCCAGCATGGTCGCGAGCAGGTGCAGCAGACCGTGTCGTCCATCGAGCTGCTGGCGGATGACGTAACCGCCAACGCTACGCAAGTTGAGGATCTGGCACAGAAGGTCTACAGCATCAGCAAGGTGCTGGACGTGATCCGCTCGATTGCCGAACAGACCAATCTGCTGGCGCTGAACGCGGCGATCGAAGCCGCGCGGGCGGGGGATGCCGGGCGGGGTTTTGCGGTGGTGGCAGACGAAGTGCGGGCGCTGGCCCATCGCACTCAGCAGTCGACCCAGGAGATCGAGCAGATGATCGGCGGCATTCAGCAGGGCACCGATTCGGCAGTCAGCTCGATGCAGCAGAGCAACATTCGCGCACGCTCGACCCTGGAGCTGGCGAAGGCCGCTGGCGTGGCGCTGGAGGAAATCGCTTCGGCGTTTACCTTGATCAACGAGCGCAATCTGGTGATCGCCAGTGCGTCGGAAGAGCAGGCCGCCGTGGCGCGGGAAGTGGACCGCAACCTGATGAACATCCGCGATCTGGCGATGCAGACTTCGGCGGGGGCCAATCAGACCAGCGCTGCGAGCCAGGAGCTGTCGCGGCTGGCGGTGGACCTGAACAGCATGGTGGCCAGGTTCTCGGTCTGATCAGCGTTCGACAGGCGAAAAAAGCCCCGCGTTTGCGGGGCTTTTTGTTGAATCAGCTGCCTTTGACTGTTTTGCCGTTGACCGTGCCGTCCTGGAGCATGATGTTGTACTCCTTGCCGTCGGTCTCGACCTGTTGCAGGCGAACCAGCAGGTAATCCCAATCCTTGGCGAACCACATGACAGTGGTGCGCTTGCTTTGTGTCGGATCACGCACGCGTTCGACCTTGATCGCATCGATCTGGCCGGCTTTGGTTTCGACCTTCTCCGAACCCAGCACACGGAAGTCGTAGGTATCGACTTCGCCATCATCGACTACCTGATAGCTCATGCTTTTCTTGCCGGCGGCCACGTCATGCTGCAGCGCCAATTGATAGGTGGACTTGTCGACCATGCCGCGGTTGAGCGGGACTTTCACCGCGTCGCCACGGTCGGTGCCGGTGACGAGCTTGTTGTTCCAGTCGAAGTCCAGATCAGCCTTTTTCGCCTTGCCCAGGCCACCACGTTCGAAGTGGTAGGACTGTGGCAGCAGGGTGTCCTTGTCCAGGGTCAGGGTGCTTTCTTCAGTCAGGCTGGCGATCATCATCGAAGCCTTGAAGCTGAGTTTCCAGACGCCGTTCGCTTCCTTGGTCAGGCTGCGTTCGGCGGTTCCGCTCATGGGCAGCTGCTTCCAGTCGGCGGTGTAGCTGGCGGAGAACGGTTGAAGGTCTGCCGCCTGCGCAAAAGGCAGGGTGAGCAGAGCGCAAGCGAAGAGCAGGGCGCGACGCATAAAATCTCCTAGTTTCGAATCAAGTGACCGCTGGCCCCGAGTAACTGGCCATCCAGTAAAGCACCTTGCTCGCCGAGGGCCAGCCGTCCTTCGGCAAACCAGTGTACGGCCATCGGGTAGATCAGGTGCTCCTGAACATGAACCCGTTGCGCCAGACTCTGTGGCGAATCGTGCAACTCTACCGGTATTACTGCCTGTACGACCAGTGGCCCGCCATCGAGTTCCTCGGTGACGAAGTGCACGGAACAGCCGTGTTCGGCGTCGCCGGCTTCCAGCGCGCGCTGATGAGTGTGTAACCCTTTGTATTTGGGTAGCAGCGAGGGGTGGATGTTGAGCAGGCGACCCTGGTAGTGACGGACGAAGTCAGCGCTGAGAATGCGCATGAAGCCTGCCAGTACCACGAGTTTCGGATTGAATTCGTCGATCAGTTCGATCAGGGCGGCATCGAAGGCCTCGCGACCTTCGAAACCCTTGTGATCCAGCGAGCGGGTGGCGATACCCGCGTCACTGGCGCGTTGCAGGCCATAGGCGTCGGCGCGGTTGGAAATCACCGCAGCGATGCGGACCGGGCTGTCGCCGGTCCGCGTGCTGTCGATCAGGGCCTGCAAGTTACTGCCGGTGCCGGACAACAGCACCACGACATCACAGGTATTAGGCATTAGTGAGCCTTGAGGTTTTTCAGCTCGACCTGGGCCGCGCCTTCGGCAGCGACACCGATCTGGCCGATGACCCAAGGCTGTTCGCCGGCTTCACGCAGGTTGCTCAGTGCAGATTCAACGTGCTCCTGAGCCACGCAGATGACCATGCCCACGCCGCAGTTCAGTACGCGGTGCATTTCGGTTTCGTCGACGTTGCCTTGCTCTTGCAGCCAGTCGAAGACGGCCGGGCGAGTCCAGCTGGCCACGTCAACCACGGCTTGAGCGCCTTTTGGCAGAACGCGCGGGATGTTGTCCAGCAGGCCGCCACCGGTGATGTGGGCCATGGCCTTGACGGCGCCGGTGTCCTTGATCAGCTTGAGCAGCGGCTTCACGTAGATGCGGGTCGGGGCCATCAGCAGATCGGTCAGCGGCTTGCCGTCGAGCTGAACGGTTTCGATGTCGGCGCCGGAGACTTCGATGATCTTGCGGATCAGCGAGTAGCCGTTGGAGTGCGGGCCGGACGATGGCAGGGCGATCAGGGCGTCACCGGTGGCGACTTTCGAGCCGTCGATGATTTCCGCTTTTTCTACAACGCCGACGCAGAAGCCGGCCAGGTCGTAGTCTTCGCCTTCGTACATGCCAGGCATTTCAGCGGTTTCGCCGCCCACCAGCGAGCAGCCAGCCAGTTCGCAGCCTGCGCCGATACCGGTGACGACGGTGGCGGCAACGTCGACGTTCAACTTGCCGGTGGCGTAGTAATCGAGGAAGAACAGCGGCTCGGCACCGCATACCACCAGGTCGTTGACGCACATGGCGACCAGATCCTGGCCGATGCTGTCGTGCTTGTTCAGGTTCAGTGCCAGACGCAGTTTGGTGCCGACGCCGTCGGTGCCGGAAACCAGTACGGGCTGTTTGTAGCCGGCCGGGATTTCGCAGAGGGCGCCGAAACCGCCCAGTCCGCCCATGACTTCCGGGCGCGCAGTGCGCTTGGCGACGCTCTTGATGCGTTCGACCAATGCTTCACCGGCGTCGATGTCTACACCGGCGTCCTTGTAGCTCAGGGAGGGTTGCTTGCTCATGATCCAGGCCTTTAGGGGAGGGGATTCAGGGGTAACGACCGAGTCCAGCGGGAACGCCGAAACCGACGGGGGCGATTGCCTCACGCGAATTTCGATGTGCCCGGCTGTTGCCGGTCTGCGAAGGCGCGCGATTTTATCAGGCTTGAGGGGCAGCGGCCATCCTCGCGCCGACGGGCAGGGCCATATCGGCCGAAAAATTTTGCAATTGAAGCTGTGGGTGACATCACGGGTGCCTGTATAAGGAACCGTCTATCGTTAGGACTGTGCAAAAACTTACCGCCAGCGTGTGAATGTTTTGCAACGGCTTGTGGTCACAGGCTTGCTCTATCCGGTTCACGCGGCCTGTTCCAGCCGCTCTTGTCGACGGGAATTCTCCATGCGTTTGTGTAAATTGCTGTTTGTGGGCTGCTTGTCTCTCATCAGTCTGGCGAGCCAGGCTGAAAACCTCAAAGGTCTTTATCAGGTTCGCGAGCCGGTTAATGGCCAGTCGCCCGAGGAGCGTGATCGCGCTACCCAGGCTGCACTGGATACGCTGGTGTTGCGTCTGACCGGTGACCCGAAGGCGCCACAGAACCCCGGCCTGGCGCCGATTCGCAAGGATCCGCAGCAGATCATCAGTCAGTTCGGTTTCGATGCCGGGCCGCCGGAAGTATTGAAGGTCGATTTCGACCCGGCTACCACCGAGCAGGCGCTGCGCCGTGCCGGGTTGTCGCTGTGGGGCGCCAGTCGGCCGTCGATCCTGGGCTGGTGGCTGAACGACTCCGCTGAGGGGGCGAGTCTTGTGGGTGATGGTCAGGCCAGTGCCGCGCCGTTGCGACGTGCCGCCCAACACAGAGGTTTGCCATTGCGTTTGCCGCTGGCGGACCTGAGTGAGCAATTGGTTGCAACCGCTCCGACGCTCGAAGGTTCCGACCCCGCGCCGCTGAATGCCGCGTCGGAACGTTACAGCGCCGATGCACTGCTCGCCGTGCATGCCCGTGAAGAAGGCGGTCAGTGGCAGGCCAAGTGGCATTTGTGGCTGGGGGATCAAAAAGAGGCGGGAAGCGTGCAGGGGGCTGATCAGGCCGCTGTTGCCGATGCTGTGATGCTGGCGGTCGCCGAGCGCCTGGCGCCTCGCTTTGTCGCCAAACCGGGTGCCTCGGGGCAGCAGACTCTGGAAGTGCAGGGCATGAATCTGGAGCATTACGCAACGTTGCTGCGGATGCTCGAACCCTTTGGTGTGCGGCTGCAGAGTGTCGATGCCGATCGTATCGTCTATCGGGTCAACGGCAGTGCCGATCAGTTGCGGGCGCAGTTGTCGCTGGCGAAGTTACAGGAAATGCCGGCCGAGGCGCCGGCTCCGGTGGCTCCGCAGCCTGCGGTGCCAGGCGGTGCGCCTGCCGTTACACCGGCACCGGTTCCTGCGGCGCCGTCGTTGCGATTCCGCTGGTAGGTTTTTCTTTCATATATAGAAGCAATGGAGTGTTACATGGCCGATACGCGGCGTTGGTTCTGGCTCGGTGGGGTGCTCCTGCTTTGCGCGTTTGTCTGGTTGCTGCATCCGATCCTCACGCCGTTTCTGGTGGCGCTGTTGCTTGCGTATCTGTTCGACCCGCTGGTGGACCGTCTGGAGCGCCTCGGACTGTCCCGCACCTGGGGCGTGATCGCGGTATTTGCCGTGTTCACTCTGATCGTCACCACGTTGTTGCTGGTGCTGGTGCCGATGCTCGCCAAGCAACTGCTGCGTCTTTACGAGCTGGCACCGCAGATGCTCGACTGGCTGCAGCACACGGCGCTGCCTTGGGCGCAGTCGAAGCTGGGGCTGGCGGATGGCTTCTGGAAGTTCGACAAGGTCAAGGCTGCGATCACCGAGCACATGGGCCAGACCACCGACATCGTCGGCGTGGTGCTGAGTCAAGCCACAGCCTCCAGTCTGGCCCTGATCGGCTGGCTGGCGAATCTGGTGTTGATCCCGGTGGTCAGTTTCTATCTGCTGCGCGACTGGGACGTGATGATGGCCAAGATCCGCAGCCTGTTGCCGCGTGATCGTGAAGAGCGCGTGGTGGCGCTGGCGGGTGAATGTCACGAGGTGCTCGGCGCTTTCGTGCGGGGGCAGTTGCTGGTGATGCTGGCGCTGGGCGTGATCTATGCGGCGGGCCTGATGATTGTCGGTCTGGAACTGGGCCTGTTGATCGGCCTGATCGCCGGGCTGGCGGCCATTGTGCCTTATATGGGGTTTGTGATCGGGATCGGCGCGGCGCTGATTGCCGGGCTGTTCCAGTTCGGCGGCGACCTGTACCCGATGATCGGGATTGTCGCGGTATTCATGGTGGGGCAGGCCCTGGAGGGTATGGTGCTGACGCCATTGCTGGTCGGTGATCGAATCGGCCTGCATCCGGTGGCGGTGATCTTTGCCATTCTGGCTGGCGGCGAGCTGTTCGGTTTTACCGGTGTGTTGCTGGCGTTGCCTGTGGCGGCGGTGATCATGGTGCTGGTGCGTCACGTTCATGACTTGTACAAGGACTCTGACATGTACAGCGGAGTGGATGATCCGAAGCTGTAACGTGAGGGAGGGCCGCCCGGTGGATTGCCGGGTTGGCCCGTCTCGTGCAAGCAATGCTGACGCCTGTGCGCCAAAGAAACTGTCATAAAACCAGCGTGTTAACGCAAACCTTTGATTTTGCTTGGGGTCTGTCGCATTGTGCGCTCCGCTTCACGGGTATAAACTTCGCACACTTTACACAGAGGCCACTAACGGTTCCTTGGGAACTGTTCAGTCAGCATGAAACCGATTCAGCTGCCCCTAGGTGTGCGTCTGCGTGACGACGCCACCTTCATCAACTACTACCCAGGCGCCAATGCCGCTGCACTCGGCTATGTCGAGCGTCTATGCGAAGCCGACGCCGGCTGGACCGAAAGCCTGATCTATCTGTGGGGCAAACACGGGGTGGGGCGTACGCATCTGTTGCAGGCCGCGTGCCTGCGTTTCGAACAGATGGGCGAACCGGCGGTGTACCTGCCGCTGGCCGAGTTGATGGATCGCGGCATCGAAATCCTCGACAACCTCGAACAGTACGAGCTGGTCTGCCTGGATGACCTGCAGGTGATTGCCGGCAAGCCCGATTGGGAAGAGGCGATGTTTCACCTGTTCAACCGTCTGCGTGACAGCGGTCGCAGGTTGCTGATTGCCGCCTCCACCTCGCCACGTGAATTGCCGGTGAAACTGGCGGACTTGAAATCGCGCCTGACCCTGGCGCTGATTTTCCAGATGCGTCCTCTCTCCGATGAAGACAAATTGCGCGCCCTGCAATTGCGCGCATCCCGTCGCGGTCTGCACCTGACCGACGAAGTCGGGCATTTTATTTTGACTCGCGGTACCCGCAGCATGAGCGCGCTGTTTGACCTGCTCGAGCAGCTCGATCAGGCCTCTTTGCAGGCTCAACGCAAGCTGACCATTCCCTTTCTGAAAGAAACCCTGGGCTGGTAAAACCGGGGCTCTCAGCCGGTTTCGGCATATTTCAGGCGCCAGAAAATCCGCTTTCCTGTGCATTGCGCAGGCCGCGTCTCGATTCAAATAGGCTTAAGCGCTTAGATGTAAACGAGAAACCGAGAAGTCACAAAAAGATCGATTGAATTTGCAAATGAGGCTGATAGCGGGCATAGTCTCGGCTTCTTTACAACTATCAGCCACGGTCGTGCCCATGCTAAAGCGCTTCGCACCCCTCGTGCCTCTCGCACTCGTCACCCTGTTGTTCGGTTGCGCTGCTCATTCACCTGTTACTCAAGAGCAGCAACAGCAGGCTAAAAATTCTGCTACCGCCCAGTCTTCCGTTATTTATCAGGAAGAGCTGGACACCGAAAAGGAACTGGCCGACTTCAACGGCAAGAAGCCTTACCAGCTTCCGGTTCTGGCCGACAGCATTCTTGAACGCGGCATGTCTCTGATCGGTACCCGTTACCGTTTCGGCGGCACCTCTGAAGCCGGGTTCGATTGCAGCGGTTTCATCGGCTACCTCTTCCGCGAAGAAGCCGGCATGAACCTGCCACGCTCCACTCGCGAAATGATCAACGTGGATGCCCCGCTGGTTTCGCGCGGCAACCTCGAGCCGGGCGATCTGCTGTTCTTCGCCACCAATGGTCGTCGCGGTCGTGTAAGCCACGCCGGGATCTATCTGGGCGACAATCAGTTCATCCACTCCAGCAGTCGTCGCAGTGGCGGTGTCCGTATCGACAGTCTGGGTGACAGCTACTGGAGCAAGTCCTTCATCGAAGCCAAACGTGCTTTGGCGAACGCTCCAACCGTGGTTACCGCTCGCAAGTAATAACGCCTATGTCGCCACGCTCGTGGCGACAAGCGGTCCTTCAGGGGCAATAGACTTAAACTTTACAAGGTGAAGTTAAAGTCTTACTTGAAGTTTGCCGCGTAGCCGCTAGAATCCTGATCTATATTGATGGCAAACCGCCTGCGTTCCCCCGCAGGCGGTTTTGTTTTCTGTCGAATCGGCAGTAAAAGCCGCAGCCAGATCAGGATGTTCTGCTTATGACGATGACGGCCCGCCTTGCCCTGATGTTCTTCGCAGCGCTGCTCAGCGCTTGCGCCAGTCGCACTCCGCCGCCAGCCCCCGTGGTTCGCGCGCCGGTTGTGTTCGGATCCTCCCAGGCTTTTTCTCCCGCTGCCGAAGACGTGCTGTTCCGTGCGCTCGGGCTGGTTGGGACGCCTTATCGCTGGGGCGGCAACACGCCGGATTCCGGTTTTGATTGCAGCGGCCTGATTGGCTTCGTCTACCGCGATGCTGCCGGCATCAGCCTGCCGCGCTCTACCCGCGAGATGATCGTCATGCAGGCGCCGAATGTCGGCAAGGAAGGGCTGCAGACCGGCGACCTGATCTTCTTCGCTACCAATGGCGGCTCCCAGGTCAGTCATGCGGGGATTTACGTCGGGGAGGGGCGCTTCGTTCATGCGCCAGCCACCGGCGGTACCGTGAAGCTGGACAGCCTGTCGAAGGCCTATTGGCAGAAGGCCTATCTGAGTGCCAAGCGCGTTCTGCAGCCGGAGCATCTGGCGCATAACCCTTAGTCATTCGAAGCAATAAAAAAACCTGTGGGAGCGCATCGGCTCTCACAGGTTTTTTTGTTTCAGGGTCGGGCTATTTGGCTGCCGACACTCGCCAGACCTTGTTCCCGACGTCGTCTGCCACCAGTAAGTCGCCTTGTCGATCAATCACCACGCCAACAGGGCGTCCCAGGGCGTTTTCATCCTTGTCGAGGAAGCCTGTCAGTACGTCTACAGGTGTTCCATTCGGCTTGCCGGCGCTAAACGGTACGAAGATCACCTTGTAGCCACTGTGGGGCTTTCGGTTCCACGAGCCGTGCTGACCGATGAACGCGCCTTCCTTGAATTGGGCCGGCAGCGTGTTGCCCTCGGCAAAGGTCAGGCCCAGTGAGGCGGTATGCGGACCGACGGCGTAATCCGGGGCGATGGCCTTGGCCACCAGGTCCAGGTTTTGTGGCTCGACGCGGACATCGACGTGCTGGCCGTAATAGCTGAACGGCCAGCCATAGAAACCACCGTCCTTTACCGAGGTGATGTAGTCCGGCACCAGATCGCTGCCGATCTCGTCCCGCTCGTTTACCGCTGTCCACAGCGCGCCGCTTTTCGGTTCCCAGGCGAGGCCGTTGGGGTTGCGAATGCCTGAAGCGAAGATCCGGTGATTGCCGGTGGCGCGGTCCACTTCCCAGATCGCCGCGCGGCCCTCTTCCTGATCCAGGCCGTTTTCGCCGACGTTGCTGTTCGAGCCGACGGTGACGTAAAGCTTGCTGCCGTCCTTGCTGGCAATGACGTTCTTGGTCCAGTGATGGTTGAGCGGGCCGCCCGGCAGGTCCACGACCTTGATTGGCTGGCTCTTGATTTCTGTTGCCCCGGGTTCGTAGTGGAAGCGTAACAAACGGTCGGTATCAGCGACGTACAGGTCATTGCCGACCAGTGTCATGCCGAACGGCGAGTTCAGGTTCTGCAGAAACACTGTGCGCGTTTCCGCCACGCCGTCGTGGTCGGCATCGCGCAGCAGGGTAATGCGGTTCGGGCTGGGAACCCCTGCGCCCGCACGGCCCATGACTTTCTTCATCACCCAGCCGCGTATGCCCTTGCTGTCGTCCGGTTTCGGCGGGGCATTGGTTTCCGCCACCAGTACATCACCGTTGGGCAATACGTAGAGCCAGCGCGGGTGATCGAGGTTTTCGGCGAATGCGGCCACTTGGGTGCCGGCGGCTCCCGTTGGTTTCGCACCGGCCGGCCAGCCGATCGCCGGGGCGATGTTCACCGTCGGAATCAGGGTTTTATTCGGTTCGGGCAGTTTGGGGGATGGGCCGGTGCCGTCCGAGACTTGCAGGCTGGAGGATTCACCACAGGCGGTGAGCCCTCCGGCGAGTGCGATGACGAAAACGAGCTGGGGCTTGCGCATTACTGATCTTCCCTATGAATGCATTCCTAATCATAGAGAAGTGCGCGAGCCCGATGGTTCAACCGCTCAGCCGCGCGCCTCCTTGAACAGCACGGCAATGCCGGGATGGTAGTTGCCGGCCTCGCTGCGCAATTTGCGGTAGGCGTAGGGGAAGTACCAGGCGACGGCGCACGTGTGTTCCTTTTGCAGGTCGTCGACCATGTCCTGCAGTTCTTCCGGGCTGGCGCTGTGCTGGGCTTTCTGTGGAGCGACGAACAGGCAGCCGAGTTTGAGATCGCTGGCGTAGCTGATGCGCTTGGCATCGCTGGTGATATCGGCCAGGGCCTGAGTCAGATTCAGGTTGTTGACGCGCGGCCAGCGTTGGGTTGCCTGAATGTAAGCGCGATCTTCGGCGCCGGCCAGGAACAGGTCGGCACGGGCATTGCGTTCGCCTTCCTCATTTTGTTTGCGGGTGGCGGTGTCACGCAGGGTGACCAGTTCGGCCATCCATGCGGCGGCGGACAGCAGGCCGAGGTTGGCTTTTTCGTCGTGCCAGTAGGGCGTGTCGTTGTCGCCACGCACGGTGTTGTAGCGGTCGATACAGTCAAACCAGCGTTCCAGCACCGGGCGCAGGAATTCCAGCCGCGGATTGCTGATGATCATGCCTTGCATGGTGCTCTCCCTTGTTATTGTGATGTGCTCTCTGCAGTCAAAAAGCATGGCTCTTTGATATCACTGCTGGCAGTGTGGCACAAGATTGGCGTCAGTTAATTGATCGGCGGCAGTTATTCGCCGCACAAGCCCCTCTTCAATTGACGCTCCACCCCCAACCCTCTAACCTTCGCGGCTTGTTTCAGGTGCTCTGTGGCGCATGTCGACAGAGTGAAACAGGGAAGCCGGTGAGGCGGGTCTTCAAGTGATGAACCCTCACGATCCCGGCGCTGCCCCCGCAACGGTAAATGAGTAAAAGCTGCGTCGGATGCCACTGCTTAACAGCGGGAAGGCGCGCAGCCAGGCACCAGCCGCTCATGAGCCCGGAGACCGGCCTGATCCATCCAGCGGCATCACGGTGGGCGATGCCAGGCTTGTTGCCGTCTGTTCTTGTGCCTGCCCGCCGTTATCCAGCCTCAACGGAGAGCTTCCCCATGACTGATTCCCCCGAACGCGACGAGCGTCACCTCGCGCGCATGCAGCGTAAAAAAGCCGTGATCGACGAGCGCATCGCCAATTCGCCAGACGAATGCGGCCTGGTGCTGGTGCTGACCGGTAATGGCAAAGGCAAAAGCAGCTCGGCATTCGGCATGCTCGCCCGCGCCATGGGTCACGGCATGCAGTGCGGTGTTGTGCAGTTCATCAAGGGCCGCAACAGCACCGGTGAGGAACTGTTCTTTCGCCGCTTCCCGGAGCAGGTGCGCTTCCATGTGATGGGTGAGGGATTCACCTGGGAAACCCAGGACCGCCAGCGTGACATCGCCGCCGCCGAAGCTGCATGGGAAGTGTCCCGCGAGCTGCTGCGTGATCCGTCGATCGGTCTGGTGGTGCTCGATGAACTGAACATCGCCCTCAAGCACGGTTACCTCGATCTGGATCAGGTGCTCAGCGATCTGCAGGCCCGCCCGCCGATGCAGCACGTGATCGTCACCGGTCGCGCCGCCAAGCCGGAAATGATCGAGATGGGCGACACCGTCACCGAAATGGGCATGATCAAGCACGCCTTCCAGGCCGGCATCAAAGCGCAGAAAGGCGTCGAACTTTGAATCAACCACGTCACTGCCCGGCGGTACTGATCGCCGCGCCGGCCTCCGGTCAGGGCAAGACCACCGTCACCGCCGCGCTGGCCCGTTTGCATCGCAATCAGGGGCGCAAGGTTCGCGTGTTCAAGTGCGGTCCGGACTTTCTCGATCCGATGATCCTCGAGCGCGCCAGCGGTGCGCCGGTCTATCAACTGGACATGTGGATGGTCGGCGAGCAGGAAAGTCGACGTCTGTTGTGGGAAGCCGCCGCTGAAGCGGATCTGATCCTGATCGAAGGCGTGATGGGTTTGTTTGACGGTACGCCGTCGAGCGCCGATCTGGCGCGGCATTTCGGCGTGCCGGTACTCGGCGTGATCGATGGTACCGCGATGGCCCAAACGTTCGGCGCACTGGCCCTGGGCCTGGCGCGTTATCAGCCGGACCTGCCGTTCGCCGGGGTACTGGCCAACCGCGTTGGCACCGTGCGCCATGCGCAATTGCTCGAAGGCAGCCTGACCGAAGGCCTGCGTTGGTACGGCGCGCTGTCCCGTGAAACCGGGATCGAACTGCCAAGCCGTCATCTCGGTCTGGTGCAGGCCAGCGAACTCAATGACCTCGACGTGCGCCTCGACGCCGCCGCCGAAGCGCTGGCCGGCACCTGCGAGGTAGCGCTGCCGCCGGCCGTGGAATTCGCCGCGCCAGAAATCGTTGAGACTGAAAAGTTGCTCGAAGGCGTGCGAATTGCCGTTGCCCGTGACGAAGCCTTCGCGTTCACCTACGGTGCCAGTCTCGATCTGTTGCGGGCGATGGGCGCCGAGTTGAGTTTCTTCTCGCCGATCCGCGATGCGCAATTGCCCGACGCCGACAGCTTGTACCTGCCCGGCGGCTACCCGGAATTGCACCACGTTGCCTTGTCGCAGAACGCCGACATGCTCAACGCGATCCGCGCGCATCACGCCGCTGGCAAACCGCTGCTCGCCGAATGTGGCGGCATGCTGTACCTGCTCGGCTCGCTGACCGATGTCGAAGGCACCCGCGCTGACTTGGTCGGCCTGTTGAGTGGCGATGCCGTAATGCAAAAGCGCCTCGCCGCGCTGGCCTTGCAAGAGGTCGACCTGCCGGAAGGCCTGTTGCGCGGCCACACCTATCACCACTCCCTGACCACCACCGAACTGACGCCAATCGCCCGTGGCCACAGCCCCAATGGCGGGCGCGGTGCCGAAGCGGTGTATCGGCAAGGGCGGATGACCGCCTCGTACGTGCATTTTTACTTTCCATCGAATCCGTCGGCGATTGCCGCACTGTTGGTGCCATGACCGACAACGCATTCACTGAAACCGAGCGCGAAGCGGTCTACCGCGCCATCGCCGAACGCCGCGACATGCGCCACTTCAGCGGTGGCACGGTCGAGCCTGAGCTGTTGCGTCGTTTGCTGGAGGCCGCGCATCAGGCGCCGAGCGTCGGCCTGATGCAGCCGTGGCGCTTTATCCGCATCAGCGACCGCGCTTTGCGTAGCCAGATCCAGAACCTGGTTGAAGAAGAACGCGTGCGCACCGCCCAAGCCCTGGGCGAGCGCAGCGACGAGTTCATGAAGCTCAAGGTCGAAGGCATCAATGACTGCGCCGAAGTGTTGGTCGCCGCATTGATGGATGATCGCGAGCGGCATATTTTCGGCCGTCGCACGCTGCCGGAAATGGACATGGCCTCATTGTCCTGCGCGATCCAGAACCTGTGGCTGGCCGCGCGCGCCGAAGGCCTGGGCATGGGCTGGGTGTCGCTGTTCGAGCCGCAGGCGCTGGCCGATCTGCTGAAACTGCCGGCCGGGGCCAAGCCGCTGGCAGTGCTTTGCCTGGGGCCGGTCAAGGAATTCTATCCGGCGCCGATGCTGGTACTCGAAGGGTGGGCGGAGGCGCGTCCGCTCAATGAGCTGCTGTATGAAAATTTCTGGGGAGTGAGTCAATGAGTGTGGCGTTGTTGAGTGTCGCCGCGGTCGCGCTGGATGCGCTGCTGGGTGAACCGAAGCGCTGGCATCCACTGGTGGCGTTCGGCAATTTTGCCGGGCGCATCGAGCAACGTTTCAACACCGGCGGGCGTGGGTGGCGCAGCCATGGTGTCACTGCTTGGGTGATCGCGGTGCTGCCATTGACGTTAATTGCCACGGCATTGTCCTGGGCGCCTTATGTGGGCTGGGTTGTCGAGATCATCGCGCTGTATTGCGCCCTCGGCATGCGCAGTCTCGGTGAGCACGTCGAGCCGGTGGCCAAGGCTTTGCGCAGCGATGACCTGGAAGAGGCGCGCAAGCGCGTGGGTTACCTGGTCAGCCGTCAGACCAGTGAGCTGGACAGCACGGCTGTCGCCCGTGCCGCCACCGAGTCGGTGCTGGAAAACGGCAGCGATGCGGTGTTCGCTGCAATCTTCTGGTTTGTCGTGGCCGGTGTTCCGGGCGTGGTGCTCTATCGTCTGAGCAACACCCTCGACGCGATGTGGGGTTATCGCAACGAACGCTTCGAGCGTTTCGGCTGGGCCGCGGCAAAAATCGACGATGTCCTCAACTACATTCCCGCGCGGCTTGTGGCGTTGACCTACGCGCTGCTCGGCAACACCCGACTCGCGCTGAAATGCTGGCGCACCCAAGGCCCGAAATGGGACAGCCCGAACGCCGGCCCGGTGATGGCCGCCGGCGCAGGTGCCTTGGGCGTGGAGCTGGGCGGGCCGGCGATCTATCACGGCGAGCTGCACGAGCGTGCGCAACTGGGCGAGGGTGCGCCGGCGGATGCCGATTCCATCGATCGCGGCTGGCAATTGGTTCAGCGCGGGGTATGGTTATGGCTGCTGATTCTCTGCGTGGGGGCTGAATTCTATGCTTGAGCACGGTGGCCGGCTGCGCAGGGCGGCGCTTGAATACGGCATCGCGGAAGAAGACTGGCTCGACTTGTCCACCGGTCTGGCGCCGTGGCCGTTTCCGGTTCCGGAAATTCCGCTGCGGGCCTGGGCGCGCTTGCCGGAATCCGATGACGGTCTGGAGCAGGCCGCGTGCGACTACTACGGCGCCGCGCAGGTTTTGCCGGTGGCCGGTTCGCAGATGGCCATCCAGTTGTTGCCGCGATTGCGCCGGGCCGGCAAGGTTGGCGTGCTGTCGCCGTGTTATGCCGAGCATGGCGAAGCCTGGCGGCGCAGCGGTTACATCGTCCGCGAAGTGTTGGAGCAGGAAGTCGATTTCTTCCTCGACGGCCTCGACGTGCTGGTGGTGGTCAACCCGAACAATCCCACCGGCCTGAGCCTGACTCCGGCGCGCCTGCTCGACTGGCACGCACGGCTGGCCCAGCGCGGCGGCTGGCTGGTGGTTGATGAAGCGTTCATGGACAACACGCCGCAGTTAAGCCTTGCCCCGCATGCGCATCAGGTGGGGTTGATCGTGTTGCGCTCGTTCGGCAAGTTTTTCGGTCTGGCCGGTGTTCGACTCGGGTTCGTGCTGGCGGAGCGCAAGCTGCTCAGATTGCTGGCCGAGCAGGTCGGGCCCTGGGCCGTCAGCGGGCCGACCCGGGTATTGGGGCAGGCCTGCCTGCAAGACACTGAAGGTCATACCCGCCAGCGGATCCGCAGTGACGAAGCCAGCGAACGGCTGGCTGCACTGCTCGAACGCTATGGCTTCAAGCCTCAGGGCGGCTGTGCGCTGTTTCAGTGGCTGATCACCGAGCATGCTCACGCACTGCACGAATTCATGGCCCGTCGCGGCATCCTCCTGCGTCTCTTCACGCACAACAGCAGCCTGCGTTTCGGTCTGCCCGCCAATGTCGCCGATGAAGCGCGTCTTGAGCAGGCCCTGCAAGCGTTTGCCATGGACCGCTCTATGGACAAGAAACCCGCATGACTACGTTAATGGTGCAAGGCACCACCTCCGACGCCGGCAAAAGCACGCTGGTGACGGCGCTGTGCCGTTGGGCAACCCGTCAGGGCGTTGCCGTAGTGCCGTTCAAACCGCAGAACATGGCGCTCAACAGCGCAGTGACCGCCGACGGCGGCGAGATCGGCCGGGCGCAAGCGGTGCAGGCGCAGGCGGCGTTTCTCGAGCCACACACCGACATGAATCCAGTGCTGCTCAAGCCCAACAGTGACACCGGTGCCCAGGTCATCATCCATGGACGTGCGGTCACCAGCATGAACGCCGTCGCCTATCACGACTACAAAGCCATCGCCATGCAGGCCGTACTGGCCTCTCACGAGCGCTTGAGCGCTGCGTATCCGCTGGTGATGGTCGAGGGCGCGGGCTCGCCGGCGGAGATCAATCTGCGCGCCGGTGACATCGCCAACATGGGCTTCGCCGAAGCGGTGGATTGCCCGGTGCTGTTGATCGCGGACATCAACCGGGGCGGCGTGTTTGCCCATCTGGTGGGCACGCTGGAACTGCTGTCGCCGAGCGAACAGGCACGGGTGAAGGGCTTCATCATCAACCGCTTCCGTGGCGATATCGCCTTGCTGCAACCGGGCCTCGACTGGCTGGAGCAGCGCACCGGCAAACCGGTGGTGGGCGTGCTGCCGTACGTGATGGACCTGCATCTGGAAGCCGAGGACGGCATCGACCAGCGCCAGATCGACAAGGCCGAGCAAGTCTTGAAAGTGGTGGTGCCGGTGCTGCCGCGCATCAGCAATCACACCGATTTCGATCCCCTGCGACTGCATCCGCAGGTTGACCTGCAATTCATCGGCCCGGGGCAAACGATTCCGCCGGCCGATCTGATCATCCTGCCGGGATCGAAAAGCGTGCGCAGTGACCTGGCGTATTTGCGCGCCAATGGCTGGGAAACCGCCATCCGCCGTCATCTGCGCTATGGCGGCAAGCTGCTGGGGATTTGCGGCGGTCTGCAAATGCTCGGCGAGCAGGTGCATGATCCGCTCGGCCTGGAAGGCGCACCGGGCTCCAGCGCCGGTCTGGGGCTGCTGGCGTTTGAAACGCAGCTCGAAGCCGAGAAGCAATTGCGCAATGTGCGCGGGCGTCTGGCGCTGGAAGATGCCGAGGTCAGCGGCTACGAAATCCATGCTGGCGTGACGACAGGGGCTGCGCTGGAAAACGCTGCCGTCCATCTGGATGACGGCCGCTGTGATGGCGCGCAAAGTCTCGACGGGCAGATTTTCGGTACCTACCTGCATGGCCTGTTCGAATCGCCGGCGGCCAGTGCGGCGCTGTTGCGCTGGGCCGGTCTGAACGATGTGCAGGAGGTGGATTACCACGGCCTGCGCGAACGCGATATCGAGCGCTTGGCGGATCTGGTGGAGAAGCACCTGGATACCGGGCTGTTGTGTGAACTCTGTGGTATCCAGGCCGGATGTGATGACCTCTTCGCGGGCAAGCCCGCTTCCAAAGGGTGTTGAGGTGTACTCAAGTGCCATGTCCGGCCGACATCCATTGTGGGAGCGGGCTTGCCCGCGAAGAGGTCAGTTGTCTCAACGAATTTTTTTCAGGATGCCTCCATGCTCCAGTTGATCCTCGGCGGCGCCCGCTCCGGCAAAAGTCGCCTGGCCGAAAAGCTCGCCACTGACAGCGCGCTGGCCGTGACGTACATCGCCACCAGTCAGCCGCTGGATGGCGAGATGAATGAACGCGTCGCCCATCACCGTGCCCGTCGTCCCGCCGAATGGGCGTTGATCGAGGAGCCGCTGGAGCTGGCCCGGGTGCTGCGCGAGAACGCCAGTGCCGAGCGTTGCCTGTTGGTAGATTGCCTGACGCTGTGGCTGACCAATCTGCTGATGCTCGAAGACGCCGAACGCCTCGCCGCCGAGCGCGAAGCCCTGCTTGAATGCCTGGCGTCGCTGCCGGGTGAAATCATTTTTGTCAGCAACGAGACCGGAATGGGTGTCGTGCCGCTGGGCGAATTGACTCGCCGCTACGTCGATGAAGCCGGTTGGCTGCATCAAGCTCTGGCCGAGCGTTGTCAGCGAGTCGTCCTGACCGTCGCCGGCCTGCCCCTGACTCTGAAAGGACCTGCGTTATGACTCAAGCCTGGTGGCTGAACCCGTGCAAGCCGGTGGATACGGACGCCGTTGAAAGCGCGGCAGCCCGTCAACAGCAATTGACCAAACCCGCAGGCTCCCTCGGGCGACTGGAATCTGTAGCAGTGCAACTGGCCGGATTGCAGGGGCAGATCAAGCCGAAACTCGATCAGGTCTGGATCGCGATTTTTGCCGGCGACCATGGCGTTGTCGCCGAAGGGGTTTCCGCGTTTCCGCAGGAAGTCACCGGGCAGATGCTGCTGAATTTCGTCAGCGGCGGCGCGGCGATCAGCGTGCTGGCGCGGCAGCTCGGTGCGCAACTGGAAGTGGTGGATCTGGGTACCGTGACCCCGTCGCTGAACCTGCCGGGCGTGCGCCACTTGAATATCGGCCAGGGCACGGCGAATTTCGCCAAGGGTGCGGCGATGACTCGGGCACAGGGCGAACTCGCCTTGCAGGGCGGTCGCGACAGTGTGCTGCGCGCGAAGGCGGCGGGCGCGCAATTGTTCATCGGTGGCGAAATGGGCATCGGCAACACCACGGCCGCCAGTGCGCTGGCCTGTGCGCTGCTCGATTGCCCGGTGGCACACCTGACCGGTCCCGGCACCGGGCTGAATGCCGAAGGCGTCAGTCACAAGGCGCAGGTGATCGAGCGGGCGCTGGCGTTGCACGCGGCGCAGCGTGGGGACGTGCTGCAGACCCTGTTCAATCTCGGCGGCTTCGAGATTGCGGCTTTGGTCGGCGCGTATCTGGCCTGTGCTCAGGAAGGTGTGGCGGTGCTGGTGGACGGCTTCATCTGCACGGTCGCTGCGCTGGTGGCAGTGCGTCTGAATCCGGCTTGCCGTGAGTGGCTGCTGTTCGGTCATCGCGGCGCCGAGCCGGGCCATCGTCATGTGTTGGAAACTCTGAGTGCCGAGCCGCTTCTTGAACTGGGCCTGCGTCTGGGCGAGGGCAGCGGCGCTGCGCTGGCGGTGCCGTTGTTGCGTCTGGCCTGTGATCTGCACGGCCAGATGGCGACCTTCGCCGAGGCCGCGGTGGCGGATCGTCCGGCATGACCTTGCGTCTGGATCTGCTGCGCCACGGTGAAACCGAACTCGGCGGTGGCCTGCGCGGCAGCCTCGACGACGCGCTGACCGAAAAAGGCTGGGCGCAGATGCGCGAGGCGGTGAGCGGGCAGGGGCCGTGGGATCGGCTGGTCAGTTCGCCGTTGCAGCGTTGTGCGCGGTTTGCTGAAGAGCTGAGCGCGCAGCGGGATCTGCCAGTATCTCTGGACAAGAATCTGCAAGAGCTGCATTTCGGTGCCTGGGAAGGGCAGAGCGCGGCGGCGCTGATGGAAACCGATGCCGAAGCGCTTGGGCTGTTCTGGGCGGATCCGTATGGGTTTACCCCGCCGCAGGGTGAGCCTGTCAGCGAGTTTTCTGCGCGGGTGCTGGCGGCGGTCATGCGACTGCATGCGGCGCACGCGGGGGAGCGGGTGTTGCTGATCAGCCATGGCGGCGTGATGCGTCTGTTGCTGGCCCGGGCCCGTGGTTTGCCTCGTGAGCAGTTGCTGAATGTCGAAGTGGGTCACGGCGCGCTGTTTTCGCTGATCGTCGAGGCCGACGGTTCGCTCAGGGAAGTGTGCTGACATGCTGCCCCTGTGGATCGCTCTGCAATTTCTCAGCAGCTTGCCGATTCGCCTGCCGGGCATGCCGGCGCCCGAAGAACTCGGCCGCTCGCTGCTGTTCTATCCGCTGGTGGGCTTGCTGTTCGGGGTGATTCTCTGGGCACTGAACATTGCCTTGGCCGGCACGCCATTGCTGTTGCATGCCGCGTTGTTGCTGACGGTTTGGGTGCTGCTCAGCGGTGCTTTGCACCTTGATGGGCTGGCGGACAGCGCCGATGCGTGGCTCGGCGGTTTCGGTGATCGCGAGCGTACGCTGACAATCATGAAGGACCCGCGCAGCGGGCCGATTGCCGTGGTGACGCTGGTGCTGGTGTTGTTGCTCAAGTTTGCCGCGTTGCTGGCGTTGATCGAACAACAGCAGGGCATGGCATTGATCATCGTGCCGCTGATCGGGCGGGCGGCGCTGCTCGGGCTGTTCCTCACCACGACTTATGTGCGGGCCGGCGGGTTGGGTCAGGCGCTGGCCGATCATCTGCCGCGCAAGACGGGTTGGCAGGTGCTGGCGGTGAGTGCGGCGGTGTGCGTGGTGATTGCCGGGTTCAATGCTGTCGTGGCGTTGCTGCTGGCGGTCGTCGTGTTCATCTGGCTGCGACATTTGATGGTGCGGCGCCTGGGCGGAACCACGGGCGATACGGCCGGTGCGCTGCTGGAATTATTGGAAATGTCGGTGCTGGTCGGGCTGGCCTTGTTTTGATCTGTAACTTGATTTGACAGACTCGCGGGTATATACACGCATCATGCTTCCTTCTCAGTGTTTGTGCATCAACCTGCGTCGCGCCGCTCGTGGCGTCAGCAGGCATTACGACGGCGCTCTCGACGGCTTCGGGATCAACGTTGCCCAGTATTCTCTGCTGTGCAATCTGCAGCGGCTGGATCAGCCGAGCATCTCCGAGCTGGCCGAAGCGATGGGCCTGGATCGCAGCACTCTCGGACGCAATCTGCGGGTACTGGAAGGCGAAGGGCTGGTGGCGCTGGCTGAGGGCGAAGACATGCGCAACCGCATTGTCCGGCTCACCGAAACCGGTGCGCAACGCCTGGCAGCAGCCCTGCCGGCCTGGGAAGCGGCGCAGCAGCGGTTGATCGACCGACTGGGTGCCGAGAAGCGTGAAACCTTGCTGCGGCTATTGGATGAACTGGCCTGAGGGCCGGTTTTTTCCGAATCTAAGCGGGTATATACCCGCGACTGGAGAATAACAATGAGTTCGATGTGGCGTACGTGCGGTTGGGTGTTGCTGGGGAGTGCGCTGATTCTGGCGTTGTCGTTGGGCGTGCGGCACGGCTTCGGTTTGTTTCTTTCGCCGATGAGCGCCCAGTTTGGCTGGGGCCGTGAGGTGTTCGCTTTCGCCATCGCCTTGCAGAACCTGATCTGGGGGCTGGCGCAACCGTTCACTGGCGCGCTGGCCGACCGCTTCGGCGCGGCGAAAGTGGTGTTGATCGGCGGTGTGCTCTACGCCTTGGGCCTGGTGTTCATGGGCCTGTCGGAAACCGCTTTGGGCTTGTCCCTGAGCGCCGGTCTGTTGATCGGTATCGGACTGTCCGGGACCTCGTTCTCGGTGATTCTCGGTGTCGTCGGCCGCGCCGTGCCGCCGGAGAAACGCAGCATGGGCATGGGCATTGCCAGCGCCGCCGGATCCTTTGGCCAGTTCGCGATGCTGCCGGGCACCCTCGGGCTGATTGGCTGGCTCGGCTGGTCGGCGGCATTGCTTGTGCTGGGCCTGCTGGTGGCGCTGATCGTGCCGCTGGTGAGCATGCTCAAGGACAAGCCGCTGCCGGTGCTCGGCCACGAACAAACCCTGTCCGAAGCCCTGCGCGAGGCCTGCTCGCATTCCGGGTTCTGGCTGCTGGCGTTCGGTTTCTTCGTCTGCGGTTTTCAAGTGGTGTTTATCGGCGTGCACCTGCCGGCCTATCTGGTCGACCAGCATCTGCCGGCCACCGTCGGCACCACGGTGCTGGCGTTGATCGGGTTGTTCAATATCTTCGGCACCTACACCGCCGGCTGGCTCGGCGGGCGCATGTCCAAGCCGCGACTGTTGACCGGCCTGTACCTGCTGCGCGCGGTGGTGATCGTGCTGTTCCTGTGGCTGCCGGTGACGACCACATCGGCTTATCTGTTCGGTATGGCCATGGGCTTCCTGTGGTTGTCGACGGTGCCGTTGACCAACGGTACGGTGGCGACTCTGTTTGGCGTGCGAAACCTGTCCATGCTCGGGGGGATCGTGTTCCTGTTCCATCAGTTAGGTTCGTTCCTCGGCGGCTGGCTGGGCGGGGTGGTGTATGACCGGACCGGGAGTTATGACTTGATCTGGCAAGTGGCGATTCTCTTGAGCCTGTTGGCGGCCGCGCTGAACTGGCCGGTGCGCGAGCGCCCGGTCGCGCGTCTGCAGGTCCGTACGAGCGCAGCATGAAGCGGATCTGGCCGCAAGTCGCTATCACTGCACTGGGCGCCGCGTTGCTGGCGCTGGTGTGGTGGGGCTGGCACCAGGGTGGCCTGGCACTGATGCAGTTGGGCATGGGTGCTTGCCTGTAGGCTTTGGTGGCGAGTAACGTCGGGTTCTGACGACTCTCAAGGATGCCCGACATGCTCAAGCGCTGGTGTGCTGTTCCTGTGTTGCTGATGGCGTTGACCGGACTGGCCCAGGCCGCGGACTGTCCGGATCTGTTGCAAGGTTCGTTGCCCAGGTTGCGGGCCAAGGAATCCATCGACCTGTGCCAGCGCTACGCCGACAAGCCGCTGGTGGTGATCAACACCGCCAGCTTCTGTGGTTTCGCCCCGCAATTCGAAGGCCTCGAAGCGCTCAATCAGCGCTACAAGGCGCAAGGGCTGGAAATGCTCGGCGTGCCCTCCAATGACTTCAAGCAGGAGTCCAAGGACAGCGCCGAGACCGCCAAGGTCTGCTACGCCAACTACGGCGTGACGTTCACCATGACCGAGCCGCAGAAGGTGCGGGGTGACGATGCGACTCACTTGTTCCAGGTGCTGGCAAAACAGAGCAGCGCACCGAAGTGGAATTTCTACAAATACGTGGTTGATCGCCAGGGCAAGGTGATCGCCAACTTTTCCAGCCTGACCAAGCCGGATGATCCGGAGTTTCTCGCGGCTATCGAGAAAGCCATCGCCTCAAAACCCCTGAAACCCTGATCGACGCCCACTAAAAAGCCCCGCCTCTGTGAAGAGAGCGGGGCTTTTTAATGGGCGAGGCCTCAAATGGTAAAGAGCTCAGCCTCGCCGTACAGTATCAGAAGCGGTAGGTCGCGCCGACACCGAAACCGTTTGCCGAGTTTTCATACTTGGCATCGTAGGTCTGGCCACGATTGTTTTCGTTGTGGACCTTGACGGCCTCTTCCTTCAGGTACGAGTACGCGACGTCGATGGTCAGGTCGTCAGTCGGGCTCCAGCCGGCACCGATGCTGAAGATGGTCCGGTCACCGGTAGGGATGCGCGGCGAACGGTCGACGTTGTTGGTCGGCGACTGGTCGAAGGTCAGACCGGTACGCAGTACCCATTCCTTGTTCAACTGGTAGGACGTACCGATGGCGTAAGCCCAGCTGTCATGCCAGTTCTGCTCTTCGGTGATTTCGCCAAACTGGCCGGCCAGCAGCGGCTGGACACCGGAGTTCTTGACGGTGATCTTTTCCAGCTGGCTCCAGCGGGTCCAGGTGGTACCGGCATAGACGTTCCAGCGATCGTTGATCGCCTGGGTAACCGAGAAGTCCACGGATTCAGGCGTGGTGATCTTCAGCGAAGCGTCGTACTTCTGGCTGGCACCCAGACCGACTGCGGCCAGTGCGCCGTAGTTGACCTTGGTGTTGCCTTCGAGCTTGTAGTCGACCTTGGAATGGTAGGTCAGACCCAGTCGAGTGGTGTCGGTCGCTTGTACCAGCACACCGATGTTGTAGCCCAGCGCGGTGTCATCACCCTTGATCTTGACCTTGCCGTCCGGCAGGGCCTGAGTGATCGACAGGTTCGATTCCAGGGTGCCGTCGATACGGTTGATGGTCGGACCGAAACCGACCGATACCACATCGTTGAACTTGTAGCTGACGGTTGGCTGGAAAGTGATGACCTGTACTTCGGACTTGCTGCCGAAGTAGCGGCCGGCGAAACCTTTTTCATAGTCGGTAATCAGGCCGAAGGGTACGTACACACCCAGGCCGAATGCCCAATGCTCATCGATTGGCTTGACGTAGAAACCCATAGGAACTGAGGTGAAGGGCACCATGTCGCCTTTGTTGCTGCCGCCGTTGGGGCTGGAGCTGGCGTCGCTGATATCGGTCTTGGCATCGAGGAATGCAACACCACCGGTGACTTGTTCGCGAGTGAGACGCGACATGCCGGCAGGGTTGCCATAAACAGTGCTTGCATCGTCGGCAGAAGAAGATCGCCCGGCGTACCCAGTCCCCATCCCGCTGATGCTGTGCTCGTTGATGGCAAAGCCAGCGGCGAAAATCTGCGTGGATGCCAGGGAAACGGCGAGGCTGATGGTGGTTTTGAGCATTACTTTTTTCATTATTAGAACTCCTGGTGATCACCGGGGCGGAAATTACCAACATTTTCGTCCCAGCGCTATAGTCCCTAAAGCCTGAGTTAGAGCGGTTTTGTAGGACAATCCGACCAGATTCGCGACCCGTTGGACGATCTTGCGAAACTGACGAGTCAGCACGCGACCTGATTCAGCGGTGAAACACAGGTCTGCCAGGCACAGGTGAAGTCACGCAGACGACCCTGGGGTTGAAAGGTCTGGCGCCAGATGCGGGCCATTGCGAGCAGGTCGTCCGGGTCGGGGAGGGTGGGGGTCTGTTCTTCCACCAGCAGCCAGGCGATGGCGGTGGCGTAACGCAGGTTGACGGTCAGTTCGAGGTGCGGACTGCTGAGAAAGGCATGCTGGCTGGCCAGGCCGCGAACCAGGCTGGCGCGCTCCGGATCGAGCGCCAGGTAATGGTCCCAAAGGGCCTGGTGGCGATGCTCGGCAATCCGGTACAGGCCGTGGCCACGGCGGTCATGCAGGGCGGAACCCAGGGCGGACTGACTGGCGGCGATGCCCAGCAGCAGGGATTCGGCGGTGGCGCAGTGACGTCCCAGATAAATCAGCGTTGGACGGATCACATAGCGGCACAGTTCGCTGGCAGCGATACCCATAAAACCCTCGGTTCTTGTTATTGGGCGGCGAGGCCTGAAGGGGAGCTTGGCAGCTGTGAATCGAATCAGGCCCGCCGAAAGCGGATCAAGCCGCTTGAGTTGAAGTGTAGTGTCATATTCGCGCCGTAAAGGCCTGTTTTTAAAATATTTCCGGCGAGCAGTTATAACCGTTATATCGGTTGGTGCTTAACCGTGAGCGGTAAAAAGAGAAACATCGGGCAATAAAAAGCCCCGCGTTTCAAGCGGGGCTTTTGCTTTTGCAGCCACTTCGGCCTCTCAGGCGATCAATGCCTGACGCGTGCGATCGATCACGGCCTGCAGCGGTTCGGCGCTGGAGTACTGATCGGGGTACAGACGCTCGCTGTGGCGGGCGATCCCGTGTTCATTGACCACGGTGAAGCTGAAGCAGCCTTTGCGAGCGGCCATGATCAGGCAGTTCATTGGAGCAAAAGCGTTGGTTAGGGTGCGAATGGCATCCTGAGTCTGGATTTGAGTAGACATAGTTATTAGGTGTTCCTACAAATGACACGGATAAGAACCGTGCAACGTTAAAACGTTCCAGTAACGCAGACCACCATTGGTCGAACGAAGAACCCGACTGGAACAAAGCAGCCAGTTTGAAGCGCTGAAAAGTTGGCGCGCTTGGGCTGGCAGGTAGGTACTTAGGAGGACAGGCAACACATCGAGGGCAGAGGTTCTGGGCCCGGGGTGAAGATCCTGATCAATTTGCAGGTTGGTTCGGTCAGAGTAAGTGGTCTTCGCAACACCCTTTGTATTCGATTCAAAGGCTGTGTCGTCGCAAGATTTACCTGGAAACCATCGAGGGGTCGGACCCGCTTTTATCGGTGGAGGCTTCTGTGAAGGAAGGCTGACCGTGGGGGTTTGTTCGACCGGAATTGACTTTCAGCTTGGTACTAACGCCGCGGATACTAACGGAACGCATCGAGGAAGGCAAACCTCATTTCTAAAATGAACCTGCGGGATGTTCTTCCGGCACCGGCCGCGCCCCGATTTGGCTCACATCCCGACCGTCGGTCGTCTAGCGGGGGCGGCGAAGTGGTTGCATCGCAGCCGCTTATCCCCAATCAGAATGCCGGAACGACCCGAAAAAGCGCATCGATATAACCGCGTAACAGGTACTTGTGCACATTAGTTGCGCAGACGGTAACCACACTGTCACATCGTTCCTGACCCCGATGGCTGCCTGTAACGAAAGTTTAAGTCAATGAAAAACATCGCTTTTTTTTACTGGTGAAAAAATCGTCAGTTTGACTGCGGGCCCCATTCCACAAGGCTTTGCGGCGTGTCGAGAGGGGTTGTCCACTGAGTTATCCACAGCTTCTGTGGATTGTCCCGAGCGCTTGCTCTAGTACGGGCGTGCCGGGATTTTTTTCGACTTTACCTGTGCGAAAAAAAGAGTAGAGTGGCGCGCCTTCCGATCTGCCCCACAGTGCTTTATGAAGTTTCGCTCAGCTCCAGATTCTGTTACTTCCCAACCCCCTCGTGTTACCGCCCCCAAGCGATTTTCCGTACGTGTGGCCGAATGGCTGCTCGACAGCCCGCGCCTGAGCGACAGCCAGAATGCCAAGCACCTCGCCGGCCGACTGCTCAAGCAACCGGCCCGCGAAGGCGTGATTGTGGCGCAAAGCCGTCTCGGACAGTTGATGTGTCGTGAGTGCGGCAATGCCCGGGATCGCCGCATCGGGCAGGACCTGCTGCGTCAGGCCGCCCGTGCGGGTGACCGGCGTGCACAACAGGAACTCGGCCTGATCGAAGACTGAGCTGTCCAAGACCTGACGCCTTGGTTAACCTTCAGGCTTTATCGGATCGGCGGGAATGACTATGGCGATGGACTTGACCAGCATCTTGCTCGGGTTGGCAGGCGCGGCCTTGCCGCTGCTGGCGCTGGCCTGGCAACTGCAGCGCCGGGCCAGTCATGGCGAGTCTGAAGTTGCGTTGCTCGAAGAGCGACTGGCCATGGCGCAAATGGCCCAGGACGGCCTCAATGCCCAGCTTGAAGCCTGTCGCGACGAAATCGCCGACCTTGGCCAGGCCAATGCCTCCAAACAAGCCGATCTCGCGGCCGTGCGCCGGGAAGTCGAACTGTTGCAGATCGAGCGCGACGACGCCCGTGACGCCGCCCATGCCTGGAATCTCGAGCGCGCCAGCAAGGAAGCCGAGCTGCGACGTCTGGACGCTCAGGCCGCTTCACTGAATGCCGAATTGCGCGAGCAGCAGGAAAGCCATCAACAACGTCTCGATGACCTGCAAGGCTCCCGCGACGAGTTGCGCGCCCAGTTCGCCGAACTGGCGGGCAAGATCTTCGACGAGCGTGAACAGCGTTTCGCCGAAACCAGCCAGCAGCGCCTCGGGCAGTTGCTTGATCCTTTGAAAGAACGCATCCAGTCCTTTGAAAAACGGGTCGAGGAAAGCTATCAGGCCGAAGCCCGCGAGCGCTTCTCCCTGGCCAAGGAGCTTGAGCGTCTGCAACAACTGAACCTGCGCCTGAGCGATGAGGCGACCAACCTGACCCGTGCCCTGAAAGGCCAGAAAACCCAGGGTAACTGGGGCGAACTGATTCTGGAACGAGTGCTGGAACATGCCGGGCTGGAGAAGGGCCGCGAGTACCAGACACAGGTCAACCTCAAGGGCCCGGACGGCGAGCGCTTCCAGCCGGACGTGATCATTTACCTGCCGGGCGACAAGCAGGTAGTGGTCGACTCCAAGGTCAGCCTCACGGCGTATCAGCAATATGTGGCGGCCGACGACGATGCCATCGGCCAGATCGCCATGAAGCAGCATGTGCTGTCGCTGCGCAGCCACGTCAAAGGCCTGGCAGGCAAGGACTACAAGCGTCTTGAAGGGCTGCACAGCCTCGATTTCGTCTTGCTGTTTGTGCCCATCGAAGCGGCGTTTTCCGCGGCGCTGCAAGCCGAGCCGGCGCTGTTTCAGGAAGCCTTCGACCGCAACATCGTGATCGTCAGCCCGACCACGCTGCTCGCCACCCTGCGGGTCATCGACAGCCTGTGGAAACAGGAACGCCAGAGCCAGAACGCCCGGGAAATCGCCGAGCGAGCCGGATGGCTGTACGACAAGTTCGTGCTGTTCATTCAGGATCTGGACGAAGTCGGCAATCGTCTGCAGCAACTGGATAAAGCCTACAGCGCAGCACGAAACAAACTGACAGAGGGGCGCGGCAACCTGGTCAGTCGCAGTGAACAGCTGAAATTGCTCGGCGCACGAGCGAGCAAGAGCCTGCCGGCGGATCTGCTGGAGCGCGCCATGACCGATTCCGACGGCCTGGTCGAACTGCCTGAATAAGCCACTCTTTTAGAGCGGCAAATAGCGGCTCAACAACGCCCGCAACGCCGCCGGTTTCACCGGTTTGGCCAGATAATCCAGCCCGGCCGCGTGCACCAGGGCCACGGTTTCCGGATGCCCGTCGGCGCTGATTACCACCCCGGGCACCGGTTCGCCCAGTCTCGTACGCAACCAGGCCATCAGGTCGGTGCCGGTTTCACCGTGATCGAGGTGGAAGTCCACCAGCGCCAGTTGCGGCCGCACGCCATCGTTGAGCAGCGCCGCACATTCTTCGCGGTTGCGCGCCGTCCACACATGACAACCCCAGCGCGTGAGCAGGCTGTTCATGCCGATCAGGATGCTGTCTTCGTTGTCGATGCACAGCACCCGTGCGCCGCTGTGCAGTTTGCCGTTGAGTTCGACCGCAGCGCCCGGCTGCGCGGTTTGCGTCTTTGCCAGCGGCACCCGCACACTGAACACACTGCCGCGCCCCGGCCATGAACGCACGCGCAAGGTGTGCCCGAGCACCCGGCATAAGCCGTCGGCGATCGCCAAGCCCAGGCCCAGGCCTTTTTCGGCGCGGGTCTGATGGCTGTCGAGGCGTTTGAATTCTTCGAAAATCACTTGTTGCTTGTCTTCCGGAATCCCTGGACCGCGATCCCACACCTCCAGGCAAATCTCGCCCTGTCGCCGGCGTACGCCCAGCAAGACCGGGCCTTTGGCGTAGCGGAAGGCGTTGGTCAGGAAGTTTTGCAGGATCCGTCGCAGCAACTTGATGTCGCTGTCGATGCGCAAATGACTGCCGCGGACCCGGAAGCTCAGGCCCTGTTCCTGCGCGAGCGCCTTGAATTCGGCACCGAGGGTGTCGAACAGCTCATTGACCGCGAACGGCTTGCGATCCGGATTGATCTTGCCGTTCTCCAGACGGGAAATGTCCAGCAGGTCGCTGATCAGGTCTTCGGCCGAGCGCAGCGAGCTGTCGAGATGCTGCACCAGTTTCTGTGCTTCACCGCTCAAGCCGTCCTCTTGGTGGGAGAGGGCGGCGGAGAACAGCCGTGCGGCGTTCAACGGTTGCATCAAGTCGTGGCTGACCGCCGCGAGGAAGCGGGTTTTCGACTGGTTGGCCGCCTCGGCATTGCCCTTGGCCTCAGTCAGCGCGACGTTGAGTTGCGACAGTTCCTGAGTCCGCTCGCTGACCCGTTGTTCCAGCCCTTCGTTAGCCTCGGTCAGTGCCTGTTCGGCTTCGCGGAACGCGGTGATGTCGGTGAAACTCATGACGAAACCGCCGCCGGGCATCGGGTTGCCGATCAGTTCTATCACCCGGCCGTTAGGGAACAGGCGTTCGGAGGTGTGGGCGCGGCCCTGACGCATCCAGTGCAGGCGCCGGGCAACGTGAACCTCTGCCTCGCCGGGGCCGCACAGACCGCGTTCGGCGTTGTAGCGAATGATGTCGGCAATCGGTCGGCCAACGCTGATCAAGCCGTCCGGATAATTGAACAACTCCAGATAACGCCGGTTCCAGGCCACCAGTTTCAGCGACTGGTCGACCACACTGATGCCTTGGGTGATGTTCTCGATGGCGCCTTGCAGTAGGGCGCGGTTGAACTGCAACACTTCCGAGGCTTCGTCGGCGATCCGGACGACATCCTCCAGTTGCATCTCCCGACCTTCAATGGCGGCTTTTACGACAGCCCGTGTCGAAGAAGCACCCAGGACACCGGCCAGCAAACGCTCGGTATGGGCGATCCATTCACCGTCGGCGTTCTGATTCGGGTTGAAGCCTTTGCCCTGGCGGTAGGCGAAACGAATGAAGCTCTGCCGCGCACGTTCTTCACCGACAAAGCGCGCCGCCAGTTGCAGCAAGTCGTCGATCTGTACCGCCAGCATCGAGCGTGCGCTGGGTCGGGCGCTGATTTCCTGGCCGATGAAGCGTCCGGCCTGCCAGTGTTCCGACACCCGGGTGCGCGACAGTACCGAGACCCAGGCGAACAATGTGAAGTTACCCGCCAGCGATAGCACGACGCCTTGGGTCAGCGGGGTAATCGGTAGGTTCAGTGGATTGCTGTGCAGCCAGGCCAGACCGGGGAAAGTGTCCAGCGACCAACCGAGACTGCGCGCAGCGATCGGCAGGATCAGGGTGTAGAACCACAGGAATGTGCCGGCGGCGAGGCCGGCGAACACGCCGCGGCGGTTGGCCTGTTTCCAGTACAACGCGCCGAGCATCGCCGGCGCCAGTTGGGTCACGGCGGCGAACGCGATCTGGCCGATGGTCGCCAGGCTCGCGGTAGAGCCAAGCAGGCGATAGCTGACGTAAGCCAGCAACAGAATCACCACGATGCTGACCCGACGCACCGACAGCATCCACTGGCGGAACACTTCAAACGGCCGCTCGGCATTGTTGCGGCGCAACAGCCATGGCAGCAGCATGTCGTTGGACACCATGGTCGACAGCGCCACGCTTGCCACGATCACCATGCCGGTGGCCGCCGAGGCGCCGCCGATAAACGCCAGCATGGCCAGCGCCGGGTGAGCCTGGGCCAATGGCAGGCTGATCACGAAGGAGTCGGGGATGACCGAACTGGGCAGCATCATCTGACCGGCCAGAGCGATCGGGACTACAAACAGCGCAGCCAGTGCGAGGTAGGCCGGGAACACCCATTTGGCCAGGCGCAGATCCTGCGGGTCGATGTTCTCCACCACCGTCACGTGGAACTGCCGGGGCAGGCAGATGATCGCCATCATCGCTACGCCGGTCTGTACCACCATCGACGGCCAGTTGATGGTTTCTTTCCAGTATTCCTCAAGGCGCGGGGCGAGCATTGCCTGATTGAACAGGTCGTCGAAGCCGTCATACAGGCCATAAGTGACGAAGGCGCCGACGGCGAGGAAGGCGAACAGCTTGACCAGCGACTCGAATGCAATCGCCAGCACCATGCCCCGGTGGTGTTCGGTGGCGTCGAGGTTGCGCGTACCGAAAACGATGGTGAACAACGCCAGCACCAGTGACACGATCAGTGCCGTGTCCTGGGCGCGGGTGCCCATGGCATCGGCACCGGCGCCGATCAGCAGGTTCACGCCCAGGACGATGCCCTTGAGCTGCAAGGCGATGTAAGGCAGGACGCCCACCAGACAAATCAGCGCCACGACCACCGCCAGCGATTGGGATTTGCCGTAACGGGCGGCGATGAAGTCGGCGATGGAGGTGATGTTCTCCTGCTTGCTGATCATCACCATTTTTTGCAGAACCCACGGCGCACCCAGCAACAGCAGGATCGGCCCGAGGTAAATCGGCAGGAATGACCATAGCTGTTCGGCGGCCTGACCGACCGCGCCAAAGAACGTCCAGCTGGTGCAGTAGACTGCCAGCGACAGGCTGTACACCCAGGCACGCATCCGCGGCGGCAACGGTGCGCTGCGGCGGTCGCCGTAGAAGGCGATGGCGAACATGATGGCCATATAGGCCAGGGCGACGGCGGCGATCAGCCCGGTGGACAACGACATGGAACACTCCCGACAGAAAACGACCGGACTTGCGCCCGGTCAGACAGTCTCGCACGGGCGCGGCGGTTAGTCAGTGTCGACCAAGGTCGTGGCGTGGCGGGGTGTCGCAGGAACAGAGCCGGGCAGTTCTGTGGTCAGTCCGGTTTGAGCGCGATGTCGATCAAACGGTGCAGTTCTTCGACTTCCAGCGGCGCTGCCGAAAACAGAATGCGGAACACCACCGGGGACACCACCAGATTGATCAGCCGATCCACGCTCGGCGCCGTTTCCTCGGGGTGGCGTCCAATGATGGTCTGCAATTGCTCGCCGATGATCGTTACGCAATAACCCGGGGTCGCACTCGCCTGCACGTCGCGCATCATGTTGCGCCCGGGCTCCGAACTCATTTCGTCGAGATATTGTTCAGCCCAGGCACGGATATCGCTGCGCAAGCTGCCGGTTTGCGCCGGCTCGCTGTCGGGGCGCATGCGGGCGAGGGCGACGTCGGCCAGCAAGGCGGCCAGATCGCCCCAGCGCCGGTAAATCGTCGACGGCGTCACCCCGGCGCGCGCCGCGATTTGCGGGACGGTCACCGTTGAGCGCTCCTGTTCTTGCAGAAGCGCGCGGACTGCCGAGTGAATCGACTCCTGCACCCGGGCACTGCGACCGCCCGGGCGTAAACCTTCTTTAATAGCCATGCGGCAGACCTTAACACAAAGAATTTGCTTTAAGCGCAAGCCGAGAGCACACTCCGCAAAAGCAAAAAATTAGCTTTTGCGGAGTGTGCCCATGACCAGCCTTGCTTCCAACCGTTCCAGCCTGTGGTTTCTGGCGATCACCTTACTGAGTTTTCTCGCCGCTTCCACTGCGCCGACGCCGTTGTATCACCTGTATCAGGATCAGCTGCATTTTTCGGCAGCGGTGCTGACCCTGATCTTCGGCGTCTACGCCCTCAGTTTGCTGGCCGCGTTGCTGACGGTCGGTTCGCTGTCGGATCACCTGGGACGCAAACCGGTGATCTTCACTGCCGTGACGCTCAATGCGCTGGCGATGCTGCTGTTTATCTACGCCGACAGCGTGGGCTGGCTGATCGGCGCGCGAGTGCTGCAAGGTTTCGCCACCGGGATGGCCACCGCCGTGTTGAGCGCGACGCTGCTGGACACTGATCGCCAGCAAGGGCCGTTGATCAACAGCGTTGCTCCGTTGCTCGGCATGGCATTGGGCGGCATGGGCTGCGGCTTGCTGGCCGAGTTCGCCCCGGCGCCGTTGCAGTTGACCTATTGGTTGCTGCTCGCGCTGTTTGTGTTGCAGGGCATCTATGTTTGGCGCCTGCCGGAAAGCGTCTCGCCGCAGGCCGGGGCATGGGCCTCGTTGCGGCCGACCCTGCATGTGCCGGTTCAGGCGCGCTCGACGCTGTGGCGAGTGTTGCCGCTGAATACCGCGACCTGGGCGCTCGGCGGTTTTTATGCCTCGCTGGCACCGTCGCTGGTGCGCACGGCCACCGGTTCCACCTCCAACCTGATCGGCGGCGCAACCGTGGCGGCGCTGACCGTGACCGGTGCGTTGATGATCTTCACGTTGCGCAATCGTCCTGCCTCCCGCGCGCTGCAACTCGGGGCGAGCCTGCTGCCGGCCGGTATCGTGCTGATTCTGTTGGGTGTGCACAGCGCCAGTCTGTCGCTGTTCTTCTTCGGCACGCTGGTGGCCGGTTGTGGCTTTGGCTCCGGTTTTCTCGGTGCGGTGCGCAGCCTGGTGCCGCTGGCATTGCCCCACGAGCGTGCTGGTTTGATGTCGGCGTTTTATGTACTGAGTTACCTGGCGTTCTGCCTGCCGGCGTTGCTGGCCGGGCACTTCACCCACAGTGTGGGCCTGCTGGCCACCACCGATGTGTACGGCGCGGTGCTGATCGTGCTGGCGGTGGGTGCACTGCTGATGAGTTTCCGCGCGCAAGCGGCAAAGACCTGCAGCGCGCCATAAGCCTGCGGATTCGGTTAGCCTTGGCCAGCCCATTCTTCTCACGGATCGACGCATGAAGATTATCCGCAGCAATACCTTCACCGCCGAGCGCGCCTGGGGCGCGCTCGACATCGCCAACATGAACGGCATCACCACGCGTCTGCACTGGACCGATCAGCCCTACAAATGGCACGTCAATGACGGCGAAGAAGTGTTCGTGGTGCTCGACGGTCAAGTGCTCATGCACTATCGCGAAGAAGGCGAAGAAAAGCAGGCCTTGCTCGACGTTGGCGATATTTTCTACGCGTCCATCGGCACCGAACATGTCGCTCATCCTCAGGGCGCGGCGCGGATTCTGGTGATTGAAACGGAAGGCAGCGTCTGATTGCATATCTACGAAACAGATAACAGTTAGAGAAATTACCCGTTATATAGATATTCGATTCGGTTCTACCATGAGCTCAACCTCACCTGAGGACAGGAGTTCATGATGATTTGCCCCAATAGCGCCAAACCCGGCATCAAGCCATTCAGCCAGCTTCAGCATCCGCGTGAAGTGATCCGCCAATTCACCCCGAACTGGTTCGCCGCCACCATGGGCACCGGCGTACTGGCGTTGGCGCTGGCGCAATTGCCCGTCTCCATTCCCGGTCTGCACGCCGTGGCCGAAGGGCTGTGGCTGTTCAACATTCTGTTGTTCGTGCTGTTTACCGCTGCCTACGCCGCCCGCTGGATTCTGTTCTTCGACGAAGCGCGGCGGATCTTCGGACATTCCACGGTTTCGATGTTCTTCGGCACCATTCCCATGGGCCTGGCGACCATCATCAACGGCTTTCTGTTGTTTGGTCTGCCGCGCTGGGGAGAGGCCGTCATTCATCTGGCCGAAGTGCTGTGGTGGCTGGACGTTGCGATGTCGCTGGCCTGCGGTGTGCTGATTCCCTACATGATGTTTACCCGTCAGGAGCACAGCATCGATCAGATGACCGCCGTCTGGCTGCTGCCGGTGGTGGCCGCAGAAGTGGCGGCGGCCAGCGGTGGACTGCTGGCGCCGCACCTGGCCGACGCGCACTCGCAACTGGTAGTGCTGACGACCAGCTACGTGCTCTGGGCTTTTTCCTTGCCGGTAGCGTTCAGCATTCTGACCATCCTGCTGCTGCGCATGGCGCTGCACAAATTGCCCCACGAAAACATGGCCGCTTCGAGCTGGCTGGCCCTGGGGCCGATCGGCACCGGCGCTCTGGGCATGTTGCTGCTGGGCGGCGACGCCCCGGCGATCTTCGCGGCCAATGGTCTGCCAGGCATCGGCGAAATCGCTTCCGGCCTGGGGCTGGTCGCCGGGATCACGCTGTGGGGCTTCGGTTTGTGGTGGATGCTGATGGCGCTGCTGATCACCGTGCGCTACCTGCGTGACGGCATCCCGTTCAACCTCGGCTGGTGGGGATTCACCTTCCCGTTGGGCGTGTATTCGCTGGCAACCCTGAAACTGGGCAGCACGTTGCACCTGACGTTCTTCAGTGTGGCCGGTTGTGTACTGGTGACGTTGCTGGCGGTGATGTGGCTGATCGTCGGTAAACGCACGCTGCAAGGTGCATGGCGCGGCGAGCTGTTTGTTTCACCGTGCATTGCAGGTTTGAAGAAATAACCTGCAAAGATTAGGTAATGTGTGGCCTGGATCGCGGTTCGAGATTCTTATAAGCGTAGCCAGGCCACTCGCTACCTTCTCTTTCCAAAAACAACAGGGTCACACGGAAGATGAGTCACCCCTCACAGTTCAACCTGCTGCGCACCCGGCGCTTCCTGCCGTTCTTCATCACCCAGTCGCTGGGCGCGTTCAACGACAACGTGTTCAAGCAGTCGCTGATCCTCGCCATTCTCTACCGGCTGACTATCGAAGGTGACCGCTCGATCTGGGTCAACCTGTGTGCGCTGCTGTTTATTCTGCCGTTCTTCCTGTTTTCGGCGTTGGCCGGGCAGTTCGGGGAAAAATTCGCCAAGGATGCGTTGATCCGTCTGATCAAACTGGCAGAAATCGCCATCATGGCGGTGGGATCCGTCGGCTTCCTGTTCGATCACCTGTCGCTGATGCTGGTGGCACTGTTCGCCATGGGCACCCACTCGGCGCTGTTCGGGCCGGTGAAATATTCGATCCTGCCGCAGGCTTTGCGGGAAGACGAATTGGTCGGTGGCAACGGACTGGTGGAAATGGGCACGTTCCTGGCGATCCTGGCCGGGACCATTGGCGCCGGGGTCATCATGTCTTCGTCGCAGTATGCGCCGCTGGTGTCGACCGCGATTGTCGGCATCGCCGTACTCGGTTACCTCGCCAGCCGCAGCATTCCCCGGGCGGCGGCCGCTTCGCCGGAAATGCGCCTGAACTGGAACATTTTCAGCCAGTCCTGGGCCACGCTGAAGCTCGGGTTAGGCCAGACGCCGGCGGTGTCACGCTCGATTGTCGGCAACTCGTGGTTCTGGTTCGTCGGGGCGATTTATCTGACACAGATCCCGGCTTACGCCAAGGAATGGATGCATGGCGACGAAACCGTGGTCACCCTGATTCTGACGGTGTTTTCGGTCGGTATCGCGCTGGGTTCGATGCTGTGCGAAAAGCTTTCCGGGCGCAAAGTCGAGATCGGCCTGGTGCCGTTTGGCTCGTTCGGTCTGACCGTTTTCGGGCTGTTGCTGTGGTGGCATTCCGGTGGAATTCCGGAGAGCGCGCTCGGCCATAGCTGGACTGAAGTGCTGAGTTTCGGCCATGCCTGGGCGGTGCTGATCGATGTGCTGGGCCTCGGGATCTTCGGCGGTTTCTACATCGTGCCGCTGTACGCATTGATCCAGTCGCGCACCGCCGAGAACGAGCGGGCGCGGGTGATTGCTGCCAACAACATTCTTAACGCGCTGTTCATGGTGATTTCGGCGATTGTCACCATCGTGTTGTTGAGCGTGGTCAAACTGTCGATTCCACAGCTGTTCCTGGTGGTGTCGCTGCTCAACATCGGCGTCAACGCCTACATCTTCAAGATCGTCCCCGAGTTCAGCATGCGTTTCATGATCTGGCTGCTCAGCCATTCCATGTACCGCGTCGAGCATCGCAACCTTGAGGCGATTCCCGATGAGGGCGCGGCGTTGCTGGTGTGCAACCACGTGTCGTTCGTTGATGCCTTGCTGATCGGCGGCGCGGTACGTCGGCCGATTCGCTTTGTCATGTACTACAAGATCTACAACCTGCCGGTACTGAATTTTATCTTCCGTACGGCGGGGACCATTCCTATCGCCGGACGCCAGGAAGACATCCAAATCTACGAAAAGGCCTTCACCCTGATTGCCCAGTATCTGAAGGAAGGGGAGCTTGTGTGCATCTTTCCGGAAGGCAAGTTGACCGCTGATGGCGAGATCAACGAATTCAAGGGCGGGCTGACGCGGATTCTCGAAGAGACGCCGGTGCCGGTGATTCCGCTGGCGTTGCAGGGGTTGTGGGGGAGTTTCTTCAGCCGCGATCCCGATAAGGGGTTGTTTCGCCGGTTATGGTCGCGGGTGACGCTGGTGGCGGGGTCGCCGGTGGCGGTTGAAGCGGCGCAGCCTGCCGAGTTGCAGGCGCTGGTCGGGGCGTTGCGCGGGACTGTCAGGTAGTTGCTTATAAAGCCGCCATCCTTGACGGATGGCGGCAACGGCTCAGGCGCTGACCTTGAGCCCGATCAACCCGGTGACGATCAGCGCGACGCTGGCCAGCCGAATCAATGCCATCGACTCACCGAACAGAATGATCCCGGCAATCACCGTGCCCACGGCACCGACGCCCGTCCAGATCGCGTAAGCCGTGCCCAGCGGCAATTCCTTCATTGCCAGGCCCAGCAAGCCCAAGCTGACTGCCATGGCGGCAACGGTGAGAACGGTCGGAAGCGGACGGGTGAAGCCATCGGTGTATTTGAGGCCGACGGCCCAGCCGACTTCGAACAGGCCGGCAAAAAACAGAATGATCCAGGACATGAAAGACCTCCATCGATTGACGGGGCCGTCCCCAGATTGAAAACTCGATTGAGCCGCAGGGTCGTCCCTGCGTGGCGCACATACTACCTAAAAATGTGCGCCGCGCCTTGATACGGGATCAGTCGGCCGCCTGTTGCGCCAACGTTTCACGGTCTTCTTTTTCGCTCATCCGTCGGAAGTACGTCGAAAGCAGCGCCCCGGAAATGTTGTGCCACACACTGAACAACGCGCTCGGCACCGCCGCCAGCGGCGAGAAGTGCGCACTGGCCAGCGCAGCACCCAACCCCGAGTTCTGCATGCCGACTTCCAGTGCCAGGGATTTGCGCTGCGGCAGCGGCAGGCCGAACAGGCGTCCGGTGAAGTAACCCAGCAAATAGCCGAAGCTGTTGTGCAACATCACCACGGCCATGATCAGCAGGCCGGATTCGGCGATTTTCGCCTGGCTGGCGGCAACCACGGCGGCAACGATGATCACGATGCTGATCACCGACACCAGCGGCAGTACGTCCACCGCGTGGCGTACTTTGTCCCCAAGCAAACGTTGCGCGACCACGCCGAGGACGATCGGCAGCAGCACTACTTGCAGGATCGACCAGAACAACTCCATGAACGAGACCGGCAACCACGCCGAGGCCAGCAGCCAGATCAGCGCCGGTGTCAGCAGCGGGGCGAGGAGGGTGGTGACGGCGGCGATGGCCACCGACAGCGCCAGGTCGCCACGGGCCAGCCAGGTCATGACGTTCGATGAAGTGCCGCTCGGGCAGCAACCGACCAGAATCACCCCGACGGCGATTTCCGGTGGCAGGTGAAAAACCTGGCAAAGCAGCCATGCCATCCCCGGCATGATCACGAAATGTGCAACCACGCCCAGCGCCACGCGCCAAGGATGACGCGCGACGGCGGCGAAGTCGTCGAGTTTGAGGGTCAGGCCCATGCCGAACATCACCAGCCCGAGCAACGGCACGATCGCGCCTTTGAGGCCGAGGAACCAGGCCGGTTGCAGGAAAGCGATCACCGCGAAAATCAGAACCCAGTAAGCGAAGGTATTGCCGACAAAACGACTCAGTGCAGCCAGTGCGCGCATGGCCTGTTCCTTATTATGTGAAAACGCCACCGAAGCGGTGGCGTTTGAAGATAACTCAAAGACTGCGCAGAGGCTTAGATCCCCTGCGGAGTCTCTTCGCCGCCCAGTGCTTCAACCAGCGCCGGCAGGAAGTCGCCGAACGTCAGCATCATCAGGGTGAAGCTGGCGTCCAGTTGACCGAGGGCTTCGTCGCCGCCGTCCTGTTCCGCCTGATCCTGCAACAGGTCTTCGAATTTCAGGCGTTTGACGGTCATCTTGTCGTCGAGCATGAACGACAGTTTGTCCTGCCAGGCCAGCGACAGTTGAGTCACAACCTTGCCGGTGCTCAGGTGCAGCTGGATTTCTTCGCTTGTCAGGTCCTGACGCTTGCAACGCACGATGCCGCCGTCTTCGTGGGTGTCACGCAGTTCGCACTCGTCCAGGACGAAGAAGTCCGGAGCGGCCTGCTGGGTGGTGACCCATTCGGTCATTACGGCAGTCGGTGCGGTTTTCACGGTCAGCGGGCGAACCGGCAAGGTGCCGATCACTTCACGCAGGGTGGAGAGCAGGTCTTCGGCGCGTTTCGGGCTGGCCGAGTTGACCAGGATCAGGCCCTGTTTCGGCGCGATGGCGGCGAAGGTCGACGAGCGGCGGATGAAGGCGCGCGGCAGGAACGCCTGGATGATTTCATCCTTGATCTGATCGCGTTCCTTCTTATAGACCTTGCGCATCTGCTCGGCTTCGATCTCTTCGACCTTTTCCTTTACGGCATCGCGTACGACGCTGCCCGGCAGAATGCGTTCTTCTTTACGGGCGGCGATCAGCAGGAAGTCACCGCTGACATGCACCAGTGGCGCATCTTCGCCTTTGCCGAACGGCGCGACGAAACCGTAGGTGGTCAACTCCTGGCTTGCACATGGACGCGCCAGTTTGGTGGCCAGTGCAGTTTCCAGCGCCTCGGCATCGACAGGCAGGTCTTGGGTCAGGCGATAGATAAGCAGGTTTTTGAACCACATGGGGTGAGTCTCTCCTTTATACAAAGGGGGGCATTATTGTCTTCGCCGGGTCATAGGCCAACCCTTCTCTAAGCCTTTGGAAGGGCTAAGAAAATTAATTAAAAAAGTGCTTGCCAGAGGTTGGGTCGCTCCGTAGAATGCGCGCCACACCGAAGCGAAGGGTGATTAGCTCAGCTGGGAGAGCGTCTGCCTTACAAGCAGAATGTCGGCGGTTCGATCCCGTCATCACCCACCATTCGTTTCCAAGTGTTTAGCGCAGCGGTAGTTCAGTCGGTTAGAATACCGGCCTGTCACGCCGGGGGTCGCGGGTTCGAGTCCCGTCCGCTGCGCCATATTCGGTAATCTGGAACACTGAACGCCAGGTCACCACGGAAAAACCCGCCAAGGCGGGTTTTTTTCTGCCTCGAGTTGTACATGCGGGATGTGTCGTTTCACCGGTTTTCGGATTTATTTGAAAAAAAACTTCAATTAAATCAACACATTACGAAAATCTGTGGCATAATGCGCCCCGTAACGAAGCGAAGGGTGATTAGCTCAGCTGGGAGAGCGTCTGCCTTACAAGCAGAATGTCGGCGGTTCGATCCCGTCATCACCCACCATTCGTTTCAAGCGTTTCGCGCAGCGGTAGTTCAGTCGGTTAGAATACCGGCCTGTCACGCCGGGGGTCGCGGGTTCGAGTCCCGTCCGCTGCGCCATATTCGATAACCTGGAACACTGAACGCCAGGTCATCACAGAAAGCCCGCCCAGTGCGGGCTTTTTGCTGTCCGGGATTTGGCTTTTGCCGGGCCTGACCACCAGAAAGCGACCTTTGACGGTCGCTTTTTTCGTTTCTGGCGCTGCTATTGCGCCGAGTTGCGACTGTGCCGGTAATCACTCACCGCTTCATACACCGCCTTGCGCAAGCGGTTGATCCCGCCAATCGGGCGATGGGCTTCGATGCCGAACCAGGGATTGAACGACAGGTTGTCGCATTGCAGGTTCAAGGCCGGGGTATCGAAGTCCTGCGGGGGCAGGGTGATTTTGGCTACGGTCTGGAATGGACTGTCCTGTTCGCGCCATTCGATGCTGGTGTCTTCGATCGGCATGAACCGATTGGCGTCCTGGCGCTGGATCTGCAACACAAAACACGCAGGCACCCGATCCGTGGACAGTTGTTGATTCAGCGCACTGCGCAAAAAGTTCGGCAGATCCTGGTTTTGCTTCGGCAGTGTGTAGGCCGGGCAGTTGTCCGGATCCGGCATCACCCGAAACTTCGCATTGGCCTCGCCGAACTTGTAGGGCGAAACCGAAAAGTAGGTCGTACGTGTCGGGCTCTCTGGCGGCGGAGAAAGCGTTGCCAGCGCAATGAACAAATGCCTGACCTGCCAGGTTCTCGGGTCCCAGCCTGGAAAAAACGCCATGACCTTCTTGCCGTCAGCCTGCGCCGCCACATTCTGACGATACTCGGCGACATCGCTGACAAAGAAGTTCGGGTGACTGAACATCACGAAATCCTGCTCGTGCAGGCCCTGACGGTCGCCCAGCAACTGTTTGCCGGACACATCGAGCAGTTTGATTGCCATGCCCCGGGCATCGCGGATGCTGTCGAACTGCGGGTAGGCGTTGCCGTTGGACAGGCGCATCGTTGCCTGCCATATCTTGCCCGGCTCGCTGAAAACACCTCGGCGCAGGTCCTGAGTCAGATCCGGCAGCACTTGCACGTCGGCATTCACGCAACCGTGGGCCTTGGCATGGGCGTCGCGCAGAAAACGCGTGCTTTCCCGATGCTGATCGACAATTCGCACGGCAGTCTGGATCACGTCTTGCGTCATCGCTGCTTCTCCGTCCGGAATCTGCTCCAGTGCCGATACCGGCCCCCGGTGCTGCCAGGCGAACCAGGCGGTTGCCAAAGCCCAGCCGATCAGGCCGATCACCAGCAAAAGCAGCAGGGTTTTGCCCAGCAACCGTCCCAGCCACAACCAAAAACGTGACAGCATCGATGGCTTTTTGAACGAATTGAAGATCATGGCAGTTGCGCCTCCAGCGGTCCGCCCAGCACTTTCAAATATTCCAGCAGCGCCCAGCGCTCCTCCGGCTGTAACAGCCGCCCGATAACCCCGTTACCGCGCTCGCCGGCGCGGAATTCGTGCCCGCTGTTGTGGTTGCCGGTAATGCGGGTGTCGAACAGGAACGCGTTGGTAAAGGCTTCGGTGCGGTAGCCCAGATGCCGAGGGTCGTATTCCAGAGTGCCTTTATAGAAAGTCGTGGAGCGTTCATCTTGCGGCGACAGCAGTTGATACAGGCTCGGCACCGAGCCGTTGTGCAGGAAGGGTGGGGTGGCCCACACGCCAGCGAGCGGGCGAGCCTTATAGGCGACTTTCTCGCGTACGCCGATGGGCAGACCGAAACCGTCGAGTTTTGGTTTTTCCTCCGCTGTGACGCCCGCTTCACGATAAGCGCGGTTTTCAACGAATGCCGTCACGTAAGCCAAGCCCTTGGCCACGGATAACTGGCTGAGGTCCAGCGGCTCCTTGGGCGCGGGATGCAGTTTCACGTCCATCTGCTCAAGTTCTGCCGGATTCCATTGCAGGGCTGTCAGGTCGAAACGGTGGTTGGCGATGTTGTTGGCCGCGTTCGGATCGGTGCCGATGACGTCGACGGGCAACATGGGCAGATGCTTGACCCAGCGTTCGCCTTCTTGCGTCGCCCGTGGGACGTGGCAGCCAGCACAGTTTTCGGCAAACAGGGCGCGTCCCTTGGCTGCCAGTGGTTTGTCGACCTTTCCAAACAGTTCTTCCGGCCATTCGGGTGGCTGAAGTTTTTGCAGGGTTTCTTCGATCTTGTGCAGATCGCGCACGCGCACGCTCGATGCATAACGTTCATCGCCCTGCAGCGGCTGGCCATTGGCATCGAAGAAATTCAGGGTCGCGCCAACCCCCAGTGCCTCGCCGATATTGCGTGCCATCGGCTGTTGCGCCGAGCCGTTCCACTGCACCCAGTCGAACGTCCACATGTCCCACAGTTGCGGGTAATCCACGGGAGCGTTGGCCACGCGGTAATTGATCGGGGAAATCGCGTCGCCGAAGGTCGCATTGGCGATGCGACCGAATGCATCGGTGCGTCCCGGGCCTTCCTCGGTGGGATAGAGGCCGCGGTGAGTGTCGTTCCATGCCACTTTGAGGAAGGTGTTCAGCGATCCTTTGAAGTCTTTGCGCAGTTGCTCGTGGCGCGCGTCGTATTCTTCGCCGAGAACGGTGCGGGCGAATCGTTCGAATTTCCAAGGGTTGTAGTAAGTGGAGGCCAGACTGGCGACCAATGCCTGTCCGAAACTGCCGCCACGCAATGTAGGAACGCTGGAAGGCAGCACATGCTGAGCCGAGCCGCCGTCGATGCGCAGGGCCTGACCGTTGAGATGCAGTTCACCGGTGTGGCAGGCCGCGCAGGTGATGTCCAGATATTGCTCGGCGCTGCCGGGATTTTGATGCCGGGTGAATCCCACCGGGAGATTCCCCGGGTTACTTGGCGTGGCTTTCTGCTGCGGATCGACCAGAAAACCGAAGCGTGCAAGGTATTCCGGCGAGGCGAAACGTTGCGGCGAAAACGGCAGCTCCAGTGCCTGGAACCACTCATAACGCAGGCCTTTTACCTGAGTGCCTTGCGGCGTGAAATAGTAGGTCTGGCGCTCTTCGTCGGTCCACTGGTTCAGGTAATGCACCTGTTTTGCAGGCGCTGGGAAGGGCAATCTCGGATTGGCGACATAGTAGAGAACCACCGCCAGGACCAGTCCCAGCAGTACCACGATCAGCGTCAGCACACGGAATAAGAGGCGCAAGATGAACATCCTTGTCGAGTTGTTGCGCTGTTATGCCTCAGCCGAGTGCTGTGCGGCAAGTGGCCATTACGCCAAGTGTTGTGGGAAGGGGCGTCGGTCACTGTCAGGGCAAGATGACAGAAGCTTCACCCTGCCTTTGCTCAAATGCTTTTTAATCCCTGAACTTATCGGAAGATTCCTGCTCTCATGCCGGTAGCCATTGGTCGTGGCGGCCTGATAAGCTCGCGGCTTTACTCGATTGCCCTTTCGGCGCATGAACAAGGAAATAGCATGAAACAGCATCGGTTGGCGGCGGCGGTAGCCCTGGTTAGCCTGGTACTCGCGGGTTGTGATTCGCAGACCAGCGTGGAGCTGAAAACCCCGGCGCAAAAAGCTTCCTACGGCATCGGCCTGAACATGGGCAAGAGCCTTGCTCAGGAAGGCATGGATGATCTGGACTCCAAAGCGGTAGCCCAGGGCATCGAAGATGCCGTCGGCAAGAAAGAACAGAAGCTGAAAGATGAAGAACTGGTCGAAGCTTTCGCTGCGCTGCAAAAGCGCGCCGAAGAGCGTATGGCCAAGATGAGCGAAGAGTCGGCAGCCGCCGGCAAGAAATTCCTCGAAGAAAACGGCAAGAAGGCCGGCGTGACCACCACCGCTTCCGGTCTGCAGTACGAAGTGATCAAGAAAGCCGACGGCCCACAGCCTAAGCCTACCGATGTCGTGACCGTTCACTACACCGGCAAGCTGACCAACGGCACCGTATTCGACAGCTCCGTCGAGCGCGGCAGCCCGATCGATCTGCCGGTCAGCGGTGTGATCCCGGGTTGGGTCGAAGGCCTGCAACTGATGCACGTTGGCGAGAAGTACAAGCTGTACATCCCTAGCGATCTGGCTTACGGCGCACAATCGCCAAGCCCGGCGATCCCGGCCAACTCGGTTCTGGTCTTCGACCTGGAACTGCTGGGTATCAAGGATCCAGCCAAGGAAGACGCCGCAGCCAAGTAATTGGCCTCGGTTTCGATAACAACGCCTCGCTAATGCGGGGCGTTGTTGCATCTGGTCGACGCCCGGCGTAAACAGAGCGAACCGACAGGCGTCATGACAGTCCTAGACTTTGTGGCTACCCGCTAGACGCCCTGAGCCGCCAAGTCAATGAAATATTGGGGTTTTTTATGTGAGTAAAAAACGCCCGATCTGAGCGCAGCCCTTATGAAACGGGGCTCTCAGCGTTGAAATGCAGCTCTGTTCACAAGGTTATCCACAATTTGTGTGGATAACATTTCAACGGGAGAAATAGATGAAAGCTCCGTGGAATTTCGCCCGATTCCTGCCATTGGCCGGACGACTCCTGGCCCGTGGCCGTTTGCCGACGCTGTTGTTTGCCGTGGCCAGCAAAGGCGCCGCTCAAGGCAATCGTCTGGGCAAGTTGAAGGATGACCTGCGTCTGCTTCAAGCACTGTGCTTGGCGTACTGGCGGGGTGAGTATCGCGCGATCAGTCCCAAGGCCATCGTTTCGGTCGTTGCGGGCCTGATGTACTTCCTCAGTCCGGTGGATGCGATCCCGGATTTCATTCCCGTTTTCGGCATGCTCGATGACATTGCCGTCCTTGCCTGGCTAATGAAAACCCTCGACGACGAACTCAGTGCATTCCGTTTGTGGCGCCAACGGCAGGCACCGGAAAAGCTCAGGGTTGTCGAGCGTCTGCCCGATACGCCCGAACAACTTCAGCTTCAGGGGCCGAAAAAGTCCTGAATCGCGACAGCCTCTTATACAGATAGATACCCCCCACGACCTTGGCCGCTGTTAGGATTACACTTCTAGGGAAAAGTGCCGACTCGCTAAGTGTTGTTGTCCTACGGGGTAGTCATGGATATTCAGATAATTGCACGCGATGGCGAGCCCGAGTATGCGGTTCTGCCATGGGCTCAGTATCAGGCTCTACTGAAAGCAGCAGGCATTAACGAAGCACCGTCGCAACCGGCTCCAGCGCCGCTTGCGGCCACACCGGACCCGATTCTTCCAGGTCTGGATCAGTTACGCAGTTTGCGCGAAGGGAAGGGCATCGCCATCGAGGCGCTCGCCCGCACGGTAGGCATCAGCCCGTCTTACCTGGCCATGATCGAAAGCGGAGAGCGTCTGCCCGACGCTGCAATTCGCCGCAGCCTGGCCTGGGAGTTGACGGTGCCAGGGTGGAGGGAACAATCGTGAGCGTACGCATCAGTCGTCAACATTGGGACGGATTGCTGGGGGAGCTGGACCAGGCGCGCAGGCAGCGCCATCTTCTGACCTATCGAGCCTTGCTCGAGCGTCTGCAATTGCCCACGCCGGCGATGCAGACACTGACCGCTGCACTGGAGCATCTCGCCGCTCTGGACGCGAAAGCAGAACAACCGTTGCGCAGTTCGCTGGTGATCAGCCAGGGCGCCAGTCGCCTGCCACGCACCGGTTTCTTTGAATGTGTCGAGCGTCTTGGGCGCTTTTCCGGGCCGTCCGATGGTGTTGCCGCTGCTTCATGGCATGCCTCGGAAGTGGTGCGGGTCTTTGAGTACGAATACCCGGAATCGGCGGAGGCCTGAGTGTTTTTACGACTCAAGGCGCGGGTCAGTTACTGGCTCGCCCGCAGGCTCTTTCACTGGTCTTGGTTTGTCCGTCAGCCCCGAGGCTGGCGCTGGCTCGAAGGGCAGTTTGCGCGCATGGCCAACCTGGGCGATGTCGGCGCGCAAAGTTTTTACGGGCACATCCTGACGTTTCGCGGCGTGGGCCTGGGTGCGCGTGAAGAAGGTGTGCGGTTGTTGCGACTGGCGGCGCTGGCCGGTGATGGCAAGGCGGCGTATCAAGTAGGTGTCATCAGTCTTGCAGGTACGCCGAGCAAAGCGCCAGATCCTTCGGAGGCCGCTCGTTGGTGGACCATGGCCGCGCAGGCCGGGCATCCGCTGGCCGAGCTCAAGTTGAAAGAACTGGTCGGCCGGGACGCTTCTCGATAAACAAATCCGGTGTTCCGTGAACGGGGCGTGAGGGAAACCTCCCGCCCCGTTCTTGCGTCAGCTGTTCGATAAAGATCAGTTACAGACTTCTCCTACATCCCTCGCCTACTCGCCTGACTTCTTTTCTGATTGATCCCCCGCAAAGTCCTTCGCCTGATTTTTGCGCGAGGGAACGCACATGCTCGACCCGGTTTTTCGTTTCGCCATGCGCATGGGAATGCGCTGATGGATGCCGTCACCCGCATCGAGCAAGAACTCGACAGCTTTCCCCGCACCCTCGATCTCTATCGTGACCAGCTCAGGCACTGGTTCAGCCGCTCGGCAGACGGCGTCAGTCATGCGGCTGATCTGCCGTCGCTGATGGGGATGGAGCGGATCATCCGTTTCGGCGAGCACAGCACGGCGGTCGCGATTGACGACAAGCGTTTCTCTTCGGCTGTCGTGCAATGCCCGGCAACCGGGCGAATGGAGATCGAGAGCAAGTTCGAGTCGGTGTACGACATTCCGTTGGGCGACATCGTTGTTGATGTCGTGGCGGTGGATGGCGGCCAGGTCAAGTCCGTCACGCTCGATGCTCAGGGCAAGGGTTTGTTTACCGGTGAGGCAGGCAAGTTCTACCGGGTAGTGGTGCACGGCGAGGCCAGCGAGAAGCAGGTTGATGCGCTGTTCGAGTCCTACGATGGTCTGACCCGACAGCTGGATAGCTGGCTGCGCAGCGAGTGGCAGGGCTTCAAGCCGCAGTGGTCGCAGTCGGTGGCGACGGCGGCGGGCAACGGCATGCTGGCCGGGAGCTGGGCGGCGATCGAGGGGGCGTGGGACAGCATCGGGTTGCTGTCGGAGATTCTCAAGGATCCTCTCGAGTTTGGTGGTCGTCTGGGAGACAGCGCGACAGCGTTGGCCGAGTTCGCGGTATCGATGCCCGAAAAGATGGAGCAGCTCCAACTGCTCGTCAGTGACGAGGCGGCGCTGTGCCTGTTGCTGCGTACTGCCAGCCTCTGGCTGGAGATGCTGCCACCTAATGAAATTGCCGGGAAAACCGCCGAGGCGGTTTCGATGGTGGTGGTGCAACTGCTGATCGATGTGTTGATCGGTGTTGTGCTGACCTTTGTCGGCGCCGGGGCGGGGATTGCGTATCTGACCTTGCGTCTGGTGGATCGTGGCGCTCAGTTGCTGTCGGCTGTGACACGTCTGATGAAGGCGATGTTCGGCATCGTCAGCACCTTCATCGGCTATGTGAACCAGTACAAATCCGTCGCCGCACGGGGCATCGCCGCCGGGGTGAAAAAGGGGCGCATGCAATTGCGCTGGGATGCTCGGCGCAATGCCTCCCTGAAAAAAGACGAGCCCCACGACGACACGCCGGAGCAGGCTAAAAACCCCAACGGCGCCAGCGCCGATTGTGCGCCGCGGACCTGCACCAACGGCTGTCCGGTGTCGATGGTCACCGGTGAGGAATTGCTGACGCTGACAGACGGCGTGCTCGACGGGCTGTTGCCGTTCGAGTTCAGCCGCTTGTATCGCACCAGTGCAGCCGAGATCGATGTCGGGCTGGGGTTTGGCTGGAGTCATTCGCTGGCGCATCGGCTGGAGGTCGAGGGTGCTTCGGTGGTCTGGGTTGACCATGAGAACCGGCGCACGCGGTTTCCATTGCCGAGCGTCGAGCGGCCGGCGATTCACAACAGTTTGTCGCGGGCGGCGATTTTTCTCGGGGACGAGCCGGAGGAACTGATCGTCGCGCTGGCGGGGGACGCGGCGCGGTTTTATCACTTTCGGGCTGGACGTCTCACCGCTGTCAGCGATGCCTATGCGAATCGTCTGACGGTGCATCGGGATCATTCCGACCGGATTCAGCGCCTGGATAACGGGGCCGGTCGTTCGCTGCTGCTGCGTTACGAGCGGGCGCATCTGGTCG
>NZ_JAFGYZ010000011.1:0-231754 GCF_017491585.1 Pseudomonas sp. 58(2021) | reverse complement strand
GTTGTATGGGAATCGGGTGGTGGTTAAGTATGAGGTGTTGGACGCGTTGATCGATACGAAGTAATCATGGTTCTGGAATTACTATTCTTCTGCATCCATGAGTTTTCTGTATTTGGAAAATATAGCGATGGCTTGTCTGTCGCCATTAATCAGGTTTTCATAAAAATTAATATCTGAAGCTCACTCAGCGAATACTAACTTGCTTTCTGGCTTTGATTTTAAGGCGAGAAAGCAAAGTTTCCAATAGCACGAAAGTTTTCTGTCGATGACTTCGAAAAAGTCAGCTGCGACAGGAATGGGATATTCATCATGGGTTTCTGAGCATATTTAGTACAAAGGGCAGTTGTCCCGGAATACTATTCCGTAGACAATGTATTCTTTTCCTATTTGCAGGTCTAATTCGCCATCAGGAAGTGATATGTGTTTTTTTAATCTTGATACGGTTTCTGGATTTGGTGCTTGATTGAGGTTATTGAATATACATACGACCTTCATTTGATGGAATCTCCAAGCTCTGAGGTATGTGGTGGGATTGTCTTCAAGAACATAATGTATGAAAGAGGTTGAAAAGGGAGCAGATTTATTTTCTTCAGCGAAAAAAATTTTGGTTTGTTATGCTTCAAGCATAAAATCTTCGATTTTTTTAATAAATTCCATCTTGTTTTTGTTTTGAATTCCCCTAGGAATGTCTCGGAGTTTTTTAAAGGGTTCCCTTTGTTGTCGTACTTGATTGTTAGGAATTCAATTACAAACTCTCCCGATGGATCTCCTTCTGGTTCAACTCTGGAGTCAAAGCAGTGTCCCGTAGTTTGTCGTGCACCACCTAGTAAAACTGAGCTACTAAACCAATCTGCAGTTTCGGGGGTGAGATCAACCTCGTAAAGGTTGTTGATTGTGATTGTCCATCCGCTGGGTACTCGGAGGGGTTGGAGTTCGTATTTAAGTTTTCTTCTCATATTGTTTGGTATTTTTCATGTGTTTTTGAACTTGATCTGGAGATGCCGGAAATCCGTGTGTTACATATTGAAAGGGGGCGGACGTATTTTGTCCGAAGAAAAATAAATCTGTCCCCTTCTTGTCCCCTTCTTTGGTCCCCCTTTGGTCCAAATCCCACCATGTTTTTCTAAGGATTGTCTTCTGGAAGCTCATTTTTGTTCTTCAAGTTAACTGGGAAGGGCGCGGATTCATTTTTCAAAGAAAATAAGTCTGCCCCCGTTTTGATATTTATTCGTCCCCTTTGGTTTTTTGGTTATTCTGGGGCGTTCAAGTAAGCGGATGGGCCGCAAAGTAGCGGATGTTTAGTAGTGAATTCAATTAATGAATTTTCACTGGATGCAATTACTCTGAATTTTTGTTCGTTGGATGTGATTTTGATTGTCATTTTTTCATGGGTGGGAATGTTTTTTATTAAAAGGTCTTCGATGTTGCTGCAATTTAAACCTATGCGGCAGGTGTTAAATCCAGACTGCTTCCATTTGGCTGGCGGTGCATCTGGGTAATCTGGAATATCAAACTCCATTATTATAACTGGTCTACTGTTGTCAATATTTATGGAGAACAGTTCTATCTCCCCGATTGGGATGGGTGAGGTGAATACCTTGTTAAAAAAATTGCTTCCGTCTAATTCGTTCCAGGAATTCATTTTTTTTCCTTGAAATAATAGTGATCTCTTGCACCAGGAACCTTGCCTGTTCTCGTATTTTCAATTGGCCTGAGATTGAAGTGTGCTGTTTGGTCACCTTTATTTCCCGGCTCATTATACTGATGCCCTGCTGAGTGATCTTGGATGACTACTTTGGAGCCATCAGCACGTGTGAATTGATATTCTCTAGTAAGAACTGGTTTCCCATCACTGTTTAAGATGCTCTCTCCAGACTTGTCCGTCATTAATGAAAAGGGGACTGAAAAGGGGACAGATTTATTTTCTGAAAAGGGGACAGATTTATTTTCTTTAGCGAAAAATAAATCTGTCCCCTTTAGTTCTTTAGTTTTGTCCCCTTTAGTTTTGCCTTTAGTTTTGAGAAAGATTTTTATTTTGCCTGTTGGTTTTGAAATGTTGTGAAAATCATGCGGGGTGAAAATGAGACGGAGTGGAAAGGGAATAGATTTATTTTTTTCAATGGTAATAAATCTGCTCCCTTTATTTTGTATCCGCTTTAATTTGTTTGGATTATGTTTTTTGGGAGGTGCGTTATTTGTTAGGTTTTTTGCTGGTGTGTACGCAGTCGTGGTCATCCATGTATGTCAAGGTTTTAAAATTTTTTCCTATTATCCAGAATGGGAAGCCAGTCGTTTCGAATAGTAACGCTTTGAGATCAGTAGAAGACTCTAGTTTCCAAGCGTGAGTTTTGTCGTCGTGAACTATTAGAGTGGGATACTCAAGGTCGTCAATTGTGTCAACTTTTTTCCAGAATTCAGGATCATGCTTTTTTTCGGTGTGTATCAAAAAATATGGATCCAGATTCTTGGAGGGAGAGGAGAAGAATGCGATCGTTAAATCTCTGATTAGGTTGGCAAGTTCAATTTCGTTTAGTTTTTTATTTGCTATGTTCTGCTCTTCTAAGACAGAGTCGATTTCTTTTTCTAGGTAGTTCATTGCGGGTCTCCAATTCTCGCGCGTGATACAGGCACTGATTCTAATAAGATATGTCCTCTAACTGCGCCACCAGTACCGCGTTTCCCCGGTGTTTGGTATCCAACATGGGGGTCTGCAGGGCCGTCAGTGGAAGTGCGTTGAAAGGGGACAGATTTATTTTCATCAGCAAAAAATAAATCTGTCCCCTTTGACTCTTTGACTTTCATACTGATAGCTGTTCAACCCACCAGCAAGCTTGATCGGATCCGGAGTCAGAAAACGCCCAGTCCCCTTTGGCTTGTCCCCTTTGGCTTCTTAAACAAAAAATGAATCTGCTCCCCGTTGTGATCGCGTGGTAATTATTTATTGTAAATTCGATAGCCAGCGTCAAAGTTGCTAATTGTATGAGTGTTGCTATATGTGGGGTCGAATAGGCCTGTGAGAGGTGGTTGAGTAGGTTTTTCTCTTGAATTTAGTTTTTCTAAAGATTTTTGAAGCTCGGGGTAGCTTTCTATGTAGGTGTGGTCTGATGAGTTAAATTCAAGTGTTATAGTGCTGGGTGAAATGAATGCGAAGTTAATTAAAAGCTCCGGGTTCGAAAAGAGTCTTCCGCTGATGTCGTAGATCTTGTCTCCGGTGTTCAATTTTTGGCCGTAGCGTTCGTGGGTCAAATATCCGTGGTCTTGGTTTAATAGTCGTAATAATTTTTCGTAGCCTTTTATTGACTCAAAGGAAATACTGGCTCGTCTTATTACAAGGAAGCCGTCTTCGGTCATGTTCTCCAAAAAGTTTGAGCTCTGCCTGTTGATCGAGGCGATGACGGGCTTGTCGATTAAGTTAAGTACGAAGTTTGATAGATTAAGGTGAAATTTTTCCCGAGGGTTTTCGATGGGGGGGATGCTGATATAGCTTATGATCCCGCCTGCGTTATCGGAGTCGATCGCGCCAAAGCACTCTGTGATATCAATTGAAAAAATCATTTTGCTCTCTCGATAATGAACCGATCAAGTGATTTGGACCCGATCTGCTCGCCTTCAATGGTCTTGAACCCCGTTGGGTCAACTTTTGTTTGTGAAACGATTTTAAGCCCAAGCTCTTCAATTCTTTTGAGTGATTTTTTTATATATTTGTTGGCGTAAGCACTGCCGGTGATGGTTATCTGTCCATTTTCAGATAGCACTCTTAGGATCTCCGGATTTAAAGGGTCAAAGCCATAGGGGTTATCCATGTTGATGTAGCTCTGCGAACCAGATTTTATGCCTGACAAATCTGTCGCATTACCTGCATGTACTCCGGGCGTTTTGGGATCAATGTCAATGTTGTAATAACCTTCAATTGGATTTGAACCCGCACCAATATTAAGAGACCCATCAGCATTCGCTGGTTTGTCTAAGTATCTACCTAGATTATCTGGACACTGTTGGAGCCCCAGAGGATCAACCCAGCCAGTAGGATTTGTTACGTACTGGTAGTTATTCAACCCACCCGCAAGCTTAATCGGATCCGGAGTCAGAAAACGTCCAGTACCCGGATTGTAGTAGCGATGACGGTTGTAGTGTAGGCCCGTCTCGGCATCAAAATACTGACCTTGGAACCGCAAAGGGTTGTCGATTTCGCTGACATCCAGCGCAGCGAGGTTGCCGTATGCACGGTACTTCGCGGACCACATGATCTCGCCACTGTAGTCGGTGAGTTCCTGCGGTGTGCCCAGATGATCGAGTTGATAGTAGAACGGCGTCGCCTTAAGCGGGCCTTCGCCGTCGAGCATCGCCAGCGGGCGGAAGCTGCCGGGTTCGTAGATATAGGTGCGATAACGGGTTTCACCGCTTTCGGCGATCAGGCGTTCGCCTTGCCACAAGAATTCGGTGGTCTGGCCATCGACAGTTTTCTCGATGCGACGACCGAAGGCGTCGTACTTATAGGATGCAGTGCTACCGCCCGGCAGGCTGACACCGACCAGACGATGCTGGCAGTCGTAGCGGTATTCGGTGACGAGCTTCTGTCCGGTGCCGCGACGTTCGCGGATCAGGTTGCCATAGGCGTCGTAGTCGTAGTGGCGGTCGCCTTGCATCAGCAGACGGTTGCCTTTGACGTTGGCGAAGTTGGCTGTGCCTTCGTTGTTCTGGCCGAGCAGGTTGCCGGCCGGATCGTGGGCGAAGGTTTCAGGTGTCGCGCCACGTACGCTGGTCAAGCGGTCCAGCGGGTCGTAGTGGAAGCTGCGGTTGCCTTTTCGGCTGTCGTCGATGCCGGCGAGGTTGCCGTTTGCGTCGTAGTTATAGCGACGCTGGAACAGGTTTTTCTCGCGTTGGCTGACGCTGTGCGCTTGCAGGCGACCTTGTTCGTCGTACTGGTACTGGCTGAGCAGCAGGCCTTGCTGGCGCTGCTGCTCGCGACCGGCATTGAATTGGTGGCTGGTCAGGCGTGAGCCGTTGAGGTCGATGCTGCTCAGACGTCCGCCTGACAAATGGCGGTAGTCGAGTGTGCTGCCGTCGGGGAGGCGGCAGTGACTCAGTTGCCCGACGCTGTCGTATTCGTTACGTGTGGTGCCCCAGCCCTGATGCTCGGTGATCAGGCGATCCTGCACGTCATATTCGTAGGCAAGCGGCCAGTGACCGTCGTCGACATTCACCAGACGGCCCAGAGCGTCGTAGCTGTAGTGAATCTCTTCGCCATCGGCGAGGGTTTTCACCAGCAGTCGACCGGCAGCATCGCGCTGATATTCGGTGACCAATTCGCTGCCGTCGTCGCCGAATTCGGTTTTCTTCAGCAACTGGCCGTTGAGGTCGTATTCGTACGCGGTACGGCGGCCGTCGAAACCGGTTTCCTGCTGGATCAGGCCGTTGGCGTAGTAGTCGAGCTTGTAATGCTCGCCGCGTTCGTTTTCGATTTCAGTGAGCAGTAGGCCCGCGTTGTCGTAGCGATAGCGCAACTGGCTGCCGTCGGGATTGATGCGGCGGCTGACCAGATGCAGGTTGTCGGCGTATTCGTAGCGGGTGATGCGGCCGAGCTCATCGCGTTCGGCGGTGACGCGTCCGTAGGGATTGTAGGTGAAAGCCCGGGTGGCACCGCCGGGGAGGGTGATCTGGGTCAGGCGATCGACGGCGTCCCATTGGTAATGGGTAATGGCGCCGAATTCGTCCTGCCGGGTGATCTGGCGTCCGAGTGCGTCATAGCGATACTTGCGCTGACCACCGTCCGGAAGGCGCTCCTCCAGTAATTGGCCGAGGTTGTTCCAGCCCAGTTGATGGCGGCTGCCATCAGGATGGTGAATTTCCAGCAAGCGGCCCTGGCGGTCGTAGCTGTAGCGGGTTTCGTTGCCCTGTGGGTCTATTTGCTGGATGATGTCGCCTTGTTGATTGCGGTCGTACTGCCAACGGGCCTTGCCACGTTTGACTTCAATCAGTTGACCATCGAAATAGTTGTAGTGGGTCGGTTCTTCTTCCGGCGGGATGACAGCCATCAATCGTCCGGCATCGCTGTATTGATACTCGGTGATGGCCCCCATTGGATCTTTTACAGCAACAAGACGCCCCTCAGCGTCATAGGCGTTTTGCGTTTCAGCACCATCGGCAGCGGTTTCACTGATCAGACGTGCATTTTCGTCATGCACGTAAACCTGTTCACTGCCATCGGCGTTGTGAACCGTTACCGTGCCCTTGTCATCCCACTCGTAGCGAGCTTCCAGTTGGGAGTAGTTGGCCCAATGACGTACGCAGCGGGAGAGCTTGCCTTCACGTTCCCATTCCCAGAAGAAACTGGCGCCACCGGCCAGTTGCCGCTCAAGAATGACGTGCTGATCGTTATAGCGGTAATGCTCGGTTTCGCCTGCAGCGTTGGAGGCCGAGACCAATTGATTGCGAGCGTTGTAGCGATAGGTGACGAGGGTCTGAATGGTCAGCCACGGATCCTGGCGCTCACCACGCTCGTCATACTCGGAACGCTGTTGTTGCTGATCCACGGCAACGATATGGCGATCGTCGTAGCGCAACAGCAACGCGCGGCCAGCACCGTTATCGATGCGCTGGATCCGCCCCACCAGGTCATAGCTGATATGCACCTGATTTCCGTACGAGTCACTGACCGTCGTCAGGCGGTCTGCGCGGAAATGATAAAAGCGTGGTTTTGCCCCTGCTTGGGTGAGGATCAGTTCACCAGGCGCGCTGCCCAGATAAATCGCCGCCTGAGCCAGACTGTTGGTGATGGCTGGCCGTTGTTCGGTCGGCATCGGGAAGCGGGTCTGACGGTTTTCGTTATCAGTCCACAACACGCCTTCATCGTTGATTTGCAGGCGATGGGACAGGGAGTGGCTCCAGCCATGGCCGAGACGCCCGTCGATTTCGACCGCGCTGCTGCGGTAGAGACGTGTCCATTCAACGGGTAGCAGCCCACCCAATATGCCGTCTGTGAGTGTCAGCAATTCCTCGCCGGTCACCATCGATACCGGTTCACCGTTAGTGCAGGTCTTATCGGCGCACTGAGCAGGTTGATCCGCCGGGTTTTTGGACTGGTCGGGCGCGTTGTCTACTTTTTCCTGTTGTTGGGCGCGGGTACTGTTTTCCCTCTTGCCGCGTGCATGAATCTGCGCATCCGTCTCTACAGCACCTCCGGAAACGGGTGGTTTTTTCTTGGGTGGTGTGGCGGTCTCTGCGGGTTTTGGAGGCGCAATTTCTACGCTTGCCTTTCGCGCCTGATTCAGTGGCGAATTGCCGTTGAGCATTAACGGTTTCGCCGTATCGGCGTGCGCCGTCGCATTCTTCTTGCTGATCTTCATCAGCATCGACGTGAAGTCTTCAATCAGTGTCATGACCTTGCCGCTGTTCCTTGCAGCATTAAGGCCCTTGGTGCCAATACGGACGGCCAAACCGATCCCGCCCGTCAAAACAATACCGATCAGGATGTTCAGCAGTACTTCCGTAGTCAGTTCTGCCAGCACTTCAGTGCAGGTCTGCGGAGGCAGCATCTTGACCCACGCGACGATCGCCGCGACGTAGATCCACATGAGTGGTTCGTCACTGGCGATCAGCAGTGCTGTTTGGATGGCTTCTTTCGAAGCGTTATAGATCTTCTTTATCTGTTCTTCGGTGAAGAACTTTTTGAGCTTCTCGTAGTTTTCCCGAGGGTGCGCAACCAGGTCGTAGAGGCTCTTGATGTCCCCCCACAGCCCCATGATTGCCTTGAGGAATCCCTTCCAGGCCGATTCCAGCTGTTGTAATGCCCGTCCACCCATGGATGCATTGGTATGTGCTTGCCAGAGTGGCAGAAAATCGGTGGTCCACTCTGTTTGCAGCCAGCCGCTCAGGTCCCCGATTACGCCTTGATAGGAGTTGAACAGGCTATCGATCTGAGCCTTGGTGGGATTCGGGAAAAAAGTGATTTCATATTGCTGATGCGGTTTGAGGCCTGTGACCTCCAGAATGCCGCTTGGGCCGATTTTGACGTTGATCGCTTGACCGACTTCGTTCTTGCCATAGAGCTTGCCATCCTCCACCGGCACCAGTCGCACCGGCGTATTGCCGATAGGGACAAAACGCGCTGATTCAAAACTGTGAACCAGCTTCAGTTTGCCGTTGGCAGGGCAGTTGGCATAAAGGGTATTTTCCTTTTTGCTGTCCTTGTCCGCTGTACCGACTTCGTCACCGACCTTGAACTGCTGCTCAGCGTCCAGAATGCCGCCGTACCAGGCTTCGGCATGCTCGCGATAATCCTTCAGACACTTCTTGAAGTCGCTGATGATGGCCTGAGCGTCAGGTTGTTTTGCATTGAGATTGGCAACAATCTCACCCATCAAAATGCTCATACAGCCACCTCACTTTCCAGATGGGCCTTCAGCAGGCCGGTAAAATTTTCTTCCGTGAGTGGCGTGCGTTTTACGAAGCGCGCCACTTTCTTTTGCAGGTTCGATTCCGGAAACGAGAAGTACAGGTCGGCATGCTCTTCCTGCAGCCACTGCATCATGTTGCCGATCACGGTTGACGGATTTTCGGCCATCAAGCTGTCCAGCAGGTCTTTCGGCACCTCCCACCACGGCCAATCCCTCACCTTCGGCACCACCCTCGGCCCGACTTCCAGGCTCCGTCCATTAATCAGATACCGCTCAAACACCGGCAGCACTTCCCCAGCCGTCTCACCCAACCCTTCAAGAATCGGATGGATATGCCGCCCATCCCAGAACCGGAAAAACACCTCGGTCCCGTCCGGCATTTTCACTTGGGTCAGGCTGCGCAGGTGTTCGAAGACTTCGTTGGGTTCCGAGCGGGAGATCGCCAGCCAGCCCCAGTCGAGGGCGTCGGTTTCGGTGATCCAGGGCAGGAAGGCCGAGTTGGCCTTGAGTTCGGCGACGTAAGGCATCACCGGTTGCCAGGTGGAGTAGGGCGTCCCGCCCCAGACGGGAATGGCCTGCACGGACGGTTCACTCTGATACAAAGCCTTGAGCGCTTCGGCATCACTGGCGGCGCTGACGATCAAATACAGACGCTCATCTTTTTGCAGCGGCTGTTGTGCCAGCCAATCCTTGGGTGTCAGTCGATTAGATGGCACAAGCACCTGCCTTGCATTTTTCACACTCTTCACAAAACGGCGCATTACGCTTGAGGGTGTTGATTTGCGCCGGGGTCAGTACGGCGCCAGCCTTGTCGGCATCCGCCTGCTTCAGCACGCCCGGCATCAACGGCGCCGCCCCCGTGCCGCTTCCCGGCCCACCACCGGAGTTGATGTTGATTGCCGGCCCGCTCATGGTCACGCCGCCGCCATCGATCTTGATGAAGCTGCCACCGCCGACCAGCGTCAGTTCGGCCCCAGCCTCCAGCACCACTTTCATTCCGCTGCTCAGGTGAATTTCCTGGCCGGCGTCGATGAATTGCCCGGTGCCAATCTTGATGTGCTGGTTCACGCCCACGGTCAGGTGGTCGTTGGCCCGTGCTTCGACTTTGCGGTCTGCGTAAACGGTGTGGTGTTCTTCGGCCTTGAATTCCGTGTAGCTGTTCTTTTCCACGACGTCGTGGCGTTCGTTGCCGACGCGGATTTTCTGGTCGTGTTCGATGTTCTCGTCCCAGTCGCGCTGGGCGTGGAGGAAGATCTGTTCCTGACCTTTCTTGTCTTCGATGCGCAGTTCGTTGAAGCCACCGCCGCCCATGGAACTCAGGGTTTTGAAGGTGGTGCGGGTCTTGTTCGCCGGCAGGGCGTACGGGACGGTGTTTTCCTTGTGGTACAGGCAGCCGCTGATCAGCGGCTGGTCGGGGTCGCCTTCGAGGAAGGTGACCAGCACTTCCATGCCGATGCGCGGGATGGCGATGCCGCCGTACTGGGCGCCGGCCCAGGCAGAAGACACGCGCAGCCAGCAGCTGGTCTTGTCGTCCGCCTGACCTTCACGATCCCAGTGGAACTGGACTTTGACGCGACCGTATTCGTCGCAGTGGATTTCTTCACCTTTCGGGCCGGTGACCACGGCGCTCTGGCTGCCGAGGATGCGCGGTTTCGGGTGGCGCAGGGGTGGGCGGTTCGGCACGTCCCACGGGGTGGCCTGGAAGCGGTTGCGGTAGCCCTGATGGAAATCGTCTTTCAGCGCGGTGGTGTCACTGGTGACCGACTCTTCCAGCACTTGCGGCTGCTTGCCTTCGTGCAGGACTTCGGTGAGCAGCCACAGATCGTTCCACTTGGCCTTCGGGTGTTCTTTCAGCGCGAGGAAATGACCGCTGACCAGCAATGGCTGATCGCTCTTGCCTTCGGCGAGCTGGAAGTCGCTGCGATGGCGTTCGAGGGCGCGTTTGGCCAGGTGCTTGCCGCGTTCTCGGTCGACGAAACGGCCCGGGTAATCGTAGTCCTCGAGGTCGGGCAGGGCGTCGCCACGGTTTTCGCTTTCGAGGGTGATGCGCGGTTTTTCGAAGTCGTAATCGCGGCGGGTGGTGCGGCTGGTGCGGGTTTCCAGGCGCAGGTCGAAGCGCTTGATCACCGGGTCGCTGGCGACCATGCCGGAGTCCTGCTGATAGGCCACCGGCGCCAGTTTTTTAAACACCGTCTGGTCGTCGCCGAACACCAGCTTGTGGCCCGTGGCGCTGTGCTGGAAGTGGTAGTGAATGCCTTCTTCTTCGCACAGGCGCTGGATGAAATGCAGATCCGATTCGTCGTACTGCACGCAGTAGATGCGCTCGGGGTAGATCGAGCCGGTCTGGAAGGCGTAGGCGTTGCCCTGAATGCCGTGTTCTTCGAGGACCTTGCCGATGATTTTCGGCACGCTGAGGTTCTGGAAGATCCGCTGGTTGATTCGGTGCGCGAGGTACGCCAGTTGCGGGCGCAGGGTCACGGAGTAGCGTGTCAGGCGCTTGCCGGAATCGCCTTGCGCGGCGCGGTAGATCAGGCCGTGGATGCCGCTGCCGTCGGGCGACAGCTGCAGGAAGGCCGGTTTGTGCAGCAGGGTTTCGAGGTCCAGCGACGGCTGCTCACTGACCAGCTCCACCTCGAACACAAAAGGCTGGCTGATGGCTTCCCGGCCGGTCAGGGTAAACACCTGAAAGTCGGCGGAAAGACCTTCGATGGTCAGGGCAAAGTGGGTTTCATTGGCCGGCGCGAACATCCCTTGTTCCTCGTGCTGTACAGCGGCGTTCGTCGATGACCGCCAGGCGGATCAACGCACGCGAAATTCTGGAGGGCGTAAACAACATCGACCAGCAGAGCTGGCCGATGCTTGCAACGATCAGCCGTAATTAAACGACTGGAGCACGCCAGTCATCGGAACCCGAAGTACCGGATACTTCGTGGGTCCAGGTGATTTTGCGGTAGGTGAACTGCACTTCTTCCAGGTGGGTGAAGTGCGAGTTGCCTGGATCCTGGCAGTTGTGCATTTTGTTGTTGATGGCGACGATGATCGCGTCTTCCAGTTTGGTGGTGTAGTAGTGCTCTTGGGTACCTTGAGCCGAAGTGCGGTACCACTGGATAACGATTTCGCTCATGCGCTCGCCGGAGGTCAGAGCAGCTTGCAGCAGTGGCGAAGCCTTGTCGTAGACCTTGGTGATGATCACTGGCTTGTGAACGCGCTGACCGGTTGGCTGACCGGATTGCGGGTCACGCGGGATGATCACGTCGTGGCTGAACGCCTGAACCATGACCTGGTCTTCGTGACCTTCCTGGTAGGTGTTGCCAACGGAGTCGGCGGTGAAGGCGCCGGCAGTGATCAGGCCTTGTTTTTCGCCGGTAACCGACATGTACGCTGGTGTTGCCATGGGATGCTCTCCTTGCGGATAAAGTTAGGGTGCCCGGGAGGCGAAATCGCCCGGTGGGTGCCTGACTGTTATCAAGGAGCGTGCCAGCTTTTGCCACGTCCCCGGGAGCCGGGGACTTGACCGCTCTGGATCGCGGCTTTGAGCGTTTTTTGATCAGTTCGGTAGCTCGAAGTGCGCAAGAAGTTGCGCAGTACTGCGCAACTTCTTGCGCACTTGGCTGTAGGCCTTGATACACAAGGCCTACAGCGTTTCGAGAGGCCTTTTTATTACCAGCAACTGCGCAACTTCTTGCGCAGTATGGCCAAAGGCCGCATCGCCGCTTATCGAGTCAGCGCCGTGAGGCATTCTTCAATCGAACGACGCTGTGTTTCGGCATAGAGCCCCAACTCATCAATGGTCGAACGCCCCAAGGCCAACTCGAACGCCTGTCGATTGGAATGCTCGCTATAGTGCGTCTGCGCCGCATCCCCCAGGTTCGACTGAAAAATCCCTGCCGCACTGACCGGCAGGAAATCTTCGTACACCAGCGGTTCGGCTTTCACATAGCCGTCACGTAATAACCCTTGCAGCGTTACATCAGCGGGACGACTTCCTTTGCCTGTCAGGAAATAGCGGAAATACGCCAATTCCTGTTCGCGCATGCCATCGAGGCTGTCAGGGAATTCGCTGAAGTGTTGGGTCATCAGCGCGTTGTAGCGTGAGGCATTGGCTTCGTTGGGGAAGTCACCCAACTCATCTCGCGCAGCATTCAGCAGACGGTCGTATAACGCCCGGCCCTTGGGTGTCAGCGCCGCACCTCGTTGTTCGATCTCGCCGAAGCGAGCACTGTGGCTGCCTCGGGTTTCTGTCTGGTCAGTGAAGGCGATCGGCTCGTCCAGCGCCTTGAAACTGGTCTGACGCAACAGGATCGGGTGTTGCCGACGCGGCGGCCCTTCGATCACCGCTTTTGGCGTGATGCCATGCAGCGGCATCTGCGCCTGAACGATGTCGATGTCCAGCGTGCGCGGGGTCAGGTGGTTGATGTGCGGGCCCTTGAAGGCCACGACATCGGCGATCAGACGATGCTGAGCGCTGAGGGTCTGGTATTGCGCGGCGGTGACGGTGGCGCTGTGGTGCCAGCGAAAAGTCTCCAGCGCTTGCAGGACAAATTCCCCGGCTTCGGACTCAGTCAGTCCGCCAGCGGCTTCGGCCTGCTCGATCAGGCGCAACGCTGTCGGGGTGAAGATCGAACGCTGATCCAGCACTGATTGAGCGAAGGCTCGCAGTTCGGGGTCTTCAATCAATTCCAGTCGCAGCAACGAAGTGAACACCCGGAACGGGCTGACCTGCAGCGCATTTTCATGCACCGCACGGAACGCCGTGGAATGCACCGGCACGCCGGCGGGTGTCAGGTCGTAATAACCCACAGGCTGCATGCCCATCACGGCGAACAGGCGGGCGAGGGTGGCCAGTTCGGTGGCAGTGCCGACGCGGATTGCACCGTGGCGTTCCATGTCCAGCCGTTCGATTTCGCCGGTGCTGTGCAACTGACTGGCGATCTGCGGCTCGCGTGCCAGCACTTCGCGGTTGGTCTGCTCCACCAGTTCCATCAGTGCGCCATACAGCGGCACTTCTTCGCGGTACATATCGGACATCGCTTTGGAGAAGCGTTGGCGGATCAGGTCGGGGCTGACGAACGGCTGCACGGTCATGAAAAAAATTCCTGGCACGGTCACGTAAAGGATGGAGGAAAAGATCGCAGCCTTCGCCGACGCGGGCAAACGAAGAATCCTACGAACTTCATTCTGCCAACGACTGACCGTTTACCTGTCCGCGCGTGAGTTTTCTCCCAGGAACTCCCGATACAAACGTGCCGTGTTCGACGGCTGCTCGACCATCGGCATGTGCCCGACACCGTCCCACACATCCACCCGCAGATTGGCGATGCCCTTGCTCCACACCGGCACGCTGCTGACATCGATCAACCGATCCTTGCGACCCCAGAGCAACAGCGCCGGGCATTTGATGTCCGGCAGCTTTGGTTCCATCGGCGGGCTGGCGCGGAAGTCCCGGAAGATCTCTTCCAGTTCGTCCCGTTGCTGTTCATAGCGTTGGGCAATGGCATCGAGCACCAGTCCGGGTACCCAGGGCGGTGAGGCCATGGTCATCGCATAGAAGTGTCGGAATTCTTCCCGGGAATTGATCAGGAACGGATTGTGCCCACGAGCCAGGTGACGCTCCATGTCGCTGGCTTCTGGTGCGGTGACGCCGGCCGGGTCGATCAGCGCCACCGAAGCGATGCGATCCGGATAGGTCGCCGCCAGCCACGCGGCGATGTAACCGCCCATGGAGTTGCCGATAACGTGGACTTTCTCTACCCCGCAGACGTCGAGCAGCTGAATCATGCGTTTGGCCTGTACCGGAATGTCGTAGCCGCCACCGGCCTTGAAGCCGGTTTCGCCGTGACCGGCCAGATCCGGGATGATCACCCGATACTGGCTGACAAAGTGCCGGGCAAAACGCAGCCACAGGTTCTTTTCGGCGCTGTAGCCATGCAGCATCAGAATGCTGCTCGACGCTTCATAGGGCCCGCCTTGCCAGGTCGACACGGTCATTTCGGCGATGGGCACTTCGATCTTGTGCAACCGGTAAAGCCTGGCCTCCAGGGCCGCGCTCAGGTCGTAGAGCCAGTGACCGACCGCCGGGTAACTCAACCAGCTCCAGGCCACGAAAACTGCGAGGGCGACAAACAGCAAAAGCATCGTGGGTCTTCCTTGTTCAAGACAGAATGTGGTCGGCTGGTTTCAGCGCCCGGGTCAAGCGGTGGTAGCTGAAACTGAAGCCGGGAAACATCGCGATCACATGACCGCTCTTGCTTTGATACCAACTGTGGCAGCCGCCGGTTTTCCAGACCGTGCGCTCCATCTCCCGGTGAATCATCTGAGTGTAGGTACGTTCTGCTTCGGGGCGAACTTCGATGCTGCGCAGACCTTTGGCCTGCACGGTGCGGATACAGTCGAGGATGTAGTTCATCTGCGATTCGATGATGAACAATGCCGAGGTGTGACCGATGCCGGTGTTCGGCCCGGTGACGATAAACAGATTGGGAAAGTCCGGCAGGCTGGTGCCGAGGTAGGCGCGTGGATACTGCGCCCAGACATCGCGCAGTTTTACGCCGTTTTTTCCGCTGACCGGGTAGGAAATCACGCCGTCGGTGGCGTCGTAACCGGTCGACCAGACGATCAGATCGACGTCGATGTGCTGGCCATCCGTGGTGATAATGCCGGTTTCGTCGAGGGCGGCGATACCTTGTTCGCGGCTGTGCAATGTGACGTTGGGCCGGGTAAGCGCCGGATAATAGGTGCTGGAGACCAATACCCGTTTGCAGCCGATGGTGAAGTCCGGTGTGAGTTTTTTCCGCAACTCGGGGTCAGCCACCTGGCGTTTGAGAAACTTCAGGGCGTGTCGCTGCACCATGTGAATCGCCGGTTTCGAGTATTTGAAGGCGATGACCCGGGTTTCGAATTGCCAATAGATCATCCAGCGCAGCAGTTTGTAGGCCGGTTTCAGACCCAGCAACCAACGCTGGAACCGCCCGAATGTACGGTCGGCCCGGGGCAGCACCCAGTGCGCGGTGCGCTGAAATACGTGCAATTCGGCGACCTCGGATGCAATCGCGGGAATGACCTGAGCCGCACTGGCGCCACTGCCGACAATTGCCACGCGTTCAGCGTGATAGTCGTAACTGTGATCCCAATTGTTTGTATGAAAAGTCTTGCCCTTGAAGCGATCCTGACCGGGGAAGTGTGGGATAACCGGTTGGCTCAACGGCCCGGTGGCATTGATCAGGAACTGCGCATAAAAAATGCCTTTGGTGCCAGTGTGTACAGCCCAGCGTTTTTCGGTGTCATCCCACTCGACCCGCTCGACGTTGGCCTCCAGTTCCACCCGATCGCGCAGGCCGAAACGCTCGATGACGTGTTCGGTGTAGCGTTGCAGTTCGGCCTGTTCGGCGAACATCTGCGTCCAGGGGTAGGGCGCAAACGAAAGGGAATACAGGGGCGACGGCACATCCACCGCCGCGCCGGGGTAGGTGTTCTGGCACCAGGTGCCGCCGAAAAAGTCCCGCCGCTCCAGCAAGCGAAAATCGTCGATGCCGGCCTTGAGCAAATTGACCGCCGCGCACTGGCCGCCAAACCCGCTGCCGATGATCAGCACTTGATAGGTCTGCATGGGCCTCCTTCTTAGAGTCTTTTTTCCATTTTCTTCCTTTCATGTATAGCCAATTATTTGCTCGCCGTGTGGTGCTGATGACGGGGTATTCGGCCCGCTGGCCGGTGATGGCTATTTGACGTTGCCCTGATAGACTCCCAATACATCGGGTCTGCGGTCTGCGCAGTGCCGTCGAGTGGTCGAGGCCCCTATGGGAAGAACGGGAGGAAAGGGACTTTCACTGGCCAGGAGGCTCTATACATCGCGAATCCTCGGGCTGGTTCTGGGGCTTTTGTGCGTGAGCGTCGCGATGTATCCACTCGATCCGCCGGCCTGGGTCTGGGCGGTGATGCTGTTCAACGGACTGGTCTGGCCGCATCTGGCGTTTCAATGGGCCCGACGGGCGCGGGTGCCTTATCACGCCGAGCACCGCAATTTGCTGATCGACGCCTTTCTCGGTGGCTTCTGGGTCGCCGCCATGCACTTCAATCCCTTGCCCAGTGCCACGACCATTTCGATGATGGCGATGAACAACGTCGCCATCGGCGGCCTGCGCTTTCTGCTGGCCGGGGCGGCGGCGCAGTTGCTCGGGGTTGGCGTCGGGCTGGTGGTATTTGCCCCCGCGTTCATCCCGATGACCACGTCGGCACAGCTTTATGCCTGTCTGCCACTGTTGATGCTGTATCCGTTGGCGCTCGGCTGGATCTGCTTTCGCCAGGCCTACACCCTCGGCTTGCATAAACGTGAACTCCTGGCCCTGAGCCGCACCGACAGCCTCACCGGACTGCTCAACCACGGCGCCTGGAAGGATCAACTGGAAATCGAATTCCAGCGCTGCAAACGCCAGCAGACAGGCGCAGCGATTGCGCTGATCGACATCGACCACTTCAAGGCGATCAACGACACCTACGGCCATGTGGCCGGCGATATCGTCCTGCGGCAGTTGAGCAAAATGCTCAAGCAGAATCTGCGCATGGCGGATGTGGCGGGGCGTTATGGCGGCGACGAGTTTTGCGTGATCCTGCCGGACCTGCCGCTGTTCAATGCCGCGCAGGCGATGGAGGCGTTGCGTGAGCGTTTTTCCTTTCTGGTGTACGAACAGAACCCGGCGCTGAAAGTCAGCCTGAGCATTGGCCTGGCGGCGCTCGATCCGGCTCACGGCGATGCAATGCGCTGGCTCAATGACGCTGATGAGGCACTCTACGAAGCCAAGGCCAGCGGGCGCAACCGGGTGATCTGCTGCAACGATGACAAGCCGCGGCGCGAGGTATTCGATTCGGTTTGAACGGAATGGGTGTCGCATCCGGGATAGAGCCTTGGGGCGATGTCAGGTACGGTTCAGTACCCGACACGAAACAAGGATTGATTCATGACGTTCAATTTCCCTCGTTCCCTGCTGGCCGCCGGTCTCGGCCTGAGCCTCTCTTTCGCCACCGCTGGCGCGTTCGCTGAACCGCACAAGCAGGTGCTGGCCGACGCCGAGCAATACAAACCCGAAGCCCTGAAGCTGCTCGAGCGCCTGGTCAATATTGATTCCGGTTCCGGCTATGAGCCGGGGCTCAAGCAAGTCAGCGAAATCGCCATCGATGAGTTGAAAAAGCTCGGTGCCACCATCGAACTGGTGCCCAACACCCCGGAAAAAACCAACCACGTGCTCGCCACGCTCAAAGGCACCGGCAAGGCAAAAATCCTGCTGATGGCGCACATGGACACGGTGTTCAAGGAAGGCTCCGCTGCTGAGCGACCGTTCCACATCAAGGACGGCCGCGCCTACGGGCCGGGGGTGATGGACGACAAGGGCGGGATCGTCGCCGGCATCTATGCGCTGAAAATCCTGAAGAACCTCGACTTCAAGGACTACGCGCAAATCACTTTCCTGCTCGATGCCAGCGAAGAAACCGGCTCGGACGTTGCCACCGACCTGATCAAGAAAACCGCCAAGCTCCACGACGTCACCCTCAACCTCGAACCGGGCCGTCCGGCCGATGGTCTGGTGGTGTGGCGCAAGGGCAGCGCCACCGCGCTGGTCGAGGTCAAGGGCAAGGCTGCTCACGCCGGCGTCGCGCCGGAACTGGGGCGCAACGCGGCGATGGAGGCGGCGCACCAGATCCTGCAACTGGGCAAGCTCGGCGACGAAGCGAAGAAAACCACGATCAATTTCACTGTGCTCAAGGCTGGCGACCGCACCAACGTCATTCCGGATCAGGCCACAGCCAAGGCTGATGTACGGGCGGCGGTGCCGGAGGAGTTCGACCGGATCGAGAAGGATCTGGCGCGGGTGTCGCAGGACAAACTGATTCCTGACACCGAGGTGAAGACTTCATTGCAACGGGGCTTGCCGCCAATGCCGCAGACGGCGGAGTCGGATCGTTTGATGGCGATGGCTCAGGGGATCTACGGCGAAATTGGTCGCAAGTTGACCGAAGAAGGTAGCGGCGGGGCGGCGGATGCCAGTTTGTCGGCCGGGGTGGGGACGCCGACGCTGGACGGGTTCGGGATTGTCGGCGGCAACATTCATACGCCGGAGGAATACGCGGAGGTGGAGAGCGTGGCGCCGCGGATTTATCTCTTGTCGCGGATGATCATGGAGTTGGCGAAACGGTAATGGCAGGCAGCGGTTTCGCGGCGGGCGCCACGCGAGTGGACTCGTAATGGCGTCGGGCCGCTCTGCCTCTTTGTCGCGTGGTGCGAGGTTACTCTTTGACGCTCATGTATTCCTTGGCCCAGAGGATGTATTCCTCAGGCTGGGTGTAGGTGTGGGTCAGTTCGGTGGCGCTCAGGTCCGAGGCCTGGGTGAAGATCTGGCGTTGTTCGCGCAGGCTGTCGTAGGTCGCCTTGATCGCGGCGAAGTAGGCACCGTGGCCGTCGATGGTCACGCGCACACCCAGTTCAGCCAGGCGTTTGTCGTCGCGCAGCGCCGGGTTGCCGTAGGTCACCAGCATCAGCGGGACGGTCAGGTGTTCGGCGATCTGCTCAAGCTGGTCGAAGTCCTGAATACCGACCATGCAGATACCGTCGGCGCCGGCGGCCTGGTATTGCTTGGTGCGGCTGATGATTTCCTGGTTCGGCAGGATGCCGGCGTTGGTCCGGGCGATGATCGCCATTTCCGAATCAACCCGGGCTTCCAGCGCCGCACGGATCTTGCCGACGCCTTCGGCGACGGTGATCAGGTCGGTGGATTTGCGGCCGAACTGGGCCGGCAGCAAGGTGTCTTCGATGGTCAGCGCGGCGACGCCGGCGCGTTCCAGTTCGACGATGGTGCGCATCACGTTGAGTGCGTTGCCGTAGCCGTGGTCGGCGTCGGCGATCACCGGCAATTGGGCGACGCGGCCGATGCGAGTGGCCTGCTCGGCGAATTCGCTGAGGGTGATCAGCGCAAAGTCCGGAGCGCCCAGGACCTGCAACGAAGCGACCGAGCCGCCGAGAATCCCTACTTCAAATCCCAGGTCAGCGGCAATGCGGGCGGACATCGGATCGAACACCGAGGCGGTGTGATAGCAGGTGTCAGAAGCCAGCAGCTGACGGAAGTTACGGCGCAAATCTTGATGAGAAAGCCTGGTCATACGAGTTCCACCAATACAAAGGAATGGAAAGGCTTGAGCAAAGGTGTCAACGCCGAAGGTGAAAAGGCTATCACGCCAATGGGTCAAGGATCATGACGAATTAACGAGGAAGTTAACCAGGAAAAACCTGTTCAGGCTTTCTTGCAGCAGGCTGAGGCGCTCAGGCCGCCACCGCCTGCTGCTGTTGATTGGGCAACGGCACCGCCCGTACCGAGTTGCCCGGCTGCAATTGCAGGCGTTTGGCGGTGAGGCGGTCGATCACCAGGCTGCTGCCGACCCGGCGGCCCGGAGCGACGGTGATGCGGCAGTTTTCCAGGCGCCGGTTGTGGATCAGCCACAGCGGCGCCTGATCGTCCGGTGTGCCGATGCTCAGGCTCAGCTCCAGGCTGTCGCGCACGGTGCGGATATTGTGGATCGGCGCCTCGATGACCGGGCCGCCATCGAAGATATCGATGTAGCCCTTGTGGGCAAAACCTTCGGCCTGGAGGATCTTCAGTGCCGCTTCGGTGTTGGGGTGAGCCTGACCGATCACGGCCTGGGCCTGTTCGGTGAGCAGGCAGGTGTACAGCGGCTGACGCGGCATCAGTTCGGCAATGAACGATTTGTTGCCTAACCCTGACAAGTGGTCGGCGTGGCTGAAGTCCATCTGGAAGAAGTGTCGGCCCAGGCTGTCCCAGAACGGCGAACAGCCTTGTTCGTCAGCGCTGCCGCGCAGTTCGGCGATCATCTTCTCGCCGAACAGGTGCGGGAATTCGGCGACGAACAGCAGGCGCCCCAGCGACAGCAGACGTCCATTGCTGCCGTGGCGCTGGTCATGGCGCAGGAACAGCGAGCACAGTTCCGATTGGCCGGTCAGTTCATTATTCAGAAACAGGGTCGGAATCTGCCGCTGAATACCCAGATCCGGTGCCGAGCTGACGGTCAGCCCGACCCGGTAGTTGTACCAGGGTTCGCGCAGGCCGACGGCGCCGGCCAGGGCACTGACCCCGACCACGCGCTGGTCATCATCCTCGAGGACAAAAAGATAGTCGGCATCGGCCCGTTCGACCTGCTCGGCGAAGGCGCGTTGCGCCCAGCGTACCCGATGGGTCAGGCGATCTTCATTGGCCGGCAGGGTGGTGAAACCGGGCCCGGCCTGTTGCACCAGGGTCATCAACGCTGGCAGGTCGCTGACTTGGACCGGACGGACAATCATGCTGCAACTCCTTTTGCGCGCCTGCTCGGGCACTGTCGTTGGGTACGGGCGCAGTTCACAGGGCAATCACCCGCACCGTGCCGCCATGGCTGACGTTCAGTGCCGCACACAGCGACGGGGTGAGCGCCAGGGGCTGACCGGGCTGGTAATCCAGCTCGGCGACCATTGCCCGGTAGCCATGCAGTGCATCGTTACTCACCAGATAGCGACCGCGGGCGTCGATCAGTGGTTCCTCCCGGACCGTGGCGATCCGACTGCTGGCAATCGAACGGACGTTGGCGGTGCGGGCGTACAAGGTCGGACCGGCGTCGAACAGATCGATGTAGCTGTTGGTTTCAAAACCCTCGCGTTCGAGGATGTCGAAGGCTTCCTGGCCGTCGGGGTGGATGCGGCCGATGCAGTCCTGCGCCGCCTGCGGCAGCATGGGCACGTAGATCGGGTATTGCGGCATCAGTTCGGCGAGAAACGTGCGGCTCTGCAAGCCGCACAAGCGCTCGGCCTCGACGTAGGGCAGGTCGAAGAAATGTTTGCCCAGCGCGTCCCAGAAGGGCGAATGGCCGTTTTCGTCGCTGTAGCCGACGATTTCGGTGATCACCGCTTCGGCAAATCGCTGTGCATGGGCGGCGATGAACAGCAGGCGGGCCCGCGACAGCAATTCGGAAAACGGCGTGCGCACCAGTGCCGCGTCGATGTGGAAACCGCGCAGCAGCGTGTGGCCGCTCAGGTCGTGGCACAGCGACAGCGCCGGCACGCCGTGTTCGATGTTCAGCTCCCGCGAGGCACTGGTGAAGTGGCGGTTGCGCAGGCTGTAGAACGGTTCGTTGTAGCCGGCAGTGGCGAGAATCTCCGAACAGCCCACCAGACGACGCTTGTCCAGGTCTTCCAGTACGAAGAAATAATTCTCCGGGCCCTGGGCCGAGGCATGGCTGTCGAACGACGCGCAGGACGCGGCGATTTTCCCGCTCAGGTGTTCGCGGTCATCCGGCAGGGAGGTAACGCCCACCAGGCTGTCGCGAGCCAATTGTTGCAATTGAGGCAGGTCGGTTGGCTCGACTGGACGTAAGACCAGCATGGATGCACTCCTGTATCAAAAGGTTCGGCCCATTCGCCGAACCTGACTATCACTGTCGGTTTCCACGCGTTAAAGCGGCGGTCGCCTGATTTGTTGTCAGACGCCGCTTTTTTTCTTGTCAGCCATTGCTCGGGTCAGGCAGCGCGGTACTGGCGCCGAGCTTGTTCAGGAAGAACAGGTACACAAGACCCAATGCGATCCAGATCAGGCCGAGTTTTTGTGCATCGACGCCCATGTTGTACATGATGGCCGCGACGATGATGAAGCCGATCACCGGGCAGATCAGGTGACGGATCACCTGTCCGGACTTCTGCCGGCGCCAGTAGTAGTTGATCACGGTCAGGTGCAGCAGCATGAAGCCGCTCAGGGCACCGAAGTTGACCAGCGAAGTCAGGGTGTCCACCGAGTTGATGAACAGGTAGCAGATCACCAGCGACAGCACGGCCACCAGATAAATGCTCAGGTAGGGCGTGTTGTGTTTCGGGTGCACCTTGGCCAGCATTTTCGGCAGCTTGCCGTCGCGGGCCATGCCGAACAGCAGGCGTGAGACCGCCGCTTGCGAAGTGATCGCCACCGCCACGCCCCAGGCCAGGGCCGTGGCCACGCCGGTAAGGGTCGCCAACCAGCTGCCGGCGGCGATTTCGGCGATTTCATAGAACGCGGTGTCGGCGGACTTGAAGCCCATGCCCGCTGCCAGATCGGTGGCGATCCAGGTCTGTACGACGAAGATCGCGCCCATCACCACCAGGGTGATCAACGCCGCTTTGCCGACGCTACGGCCCGGATCGCCCTTGATCTCTTCGGCAAGGGTGGAGATCGCATCGAAGCCGAGGAACGACAGCACCGCAATCGACACCGCTTGCATCAGCAGGGCGAAGTTGAAGGTTTCCGGGTGATACAGCGGCGCCAGGGTCAGCTGGCCGTTGCCGCCACCGTTGTGCAGGGCGTTCCAGGCGTAGAACAGGAAAATCCCCAGCACCACGAGCTGCGCCAGCAGGAACAGGATGTTCATGCGGGCGGTGAAAGTAATGCCGCGCAGGTTGACGAAGGTCGCGCTGACCAGGAACGCCAGAATGAAGCCGACTTTCGGGATATCCGGGTACAAATGGTTGAGCGCCATTGCCGCGTAAACGTAAAGCAGCGGCGGAATCAGCAGGTAGTCCAGCAGCATCAGCCAGCCGGCGATGAAGCCGACGTGTTGATTCAGGCCCCGTTGCGCGTAGGAATAGACCGATCCGGCAATCGGAAAGGCCCGGGCCATGCTGCCGTAGCTCAGCGCGGTGAAGACCATCGCCACCATGCCGATGATGTACGCCAAAGGCACCATCCCCGGTGCCTCGGCGTTGACGTAGCCATACACGCCGAACGGGGCGATGGGGATCATGAAGATCATCCCGTACACCACCAGGTCGGTCAGTGTCAGGCTACGTTTCAACTCCTGTTTGTAGCCGAACTCTTCTATTTCCATGAAACGCAACTCCTTGTCAGCCAATCGGTCGTTTTAGTTGTTATGTCGGTCCGTCGTTTACAACGTCAGCAGTGGTTACAGCGACCTTTACAACAGTGGTGCCAGATAATCTGCCCAGCGGGAAACCGCTTCCGGGCTGCGCAGCAGGTCGTTGCGCACTTCAATCAAAACCGACTCCAGGCCTCGGGCATCACCGTGAACCGGGACGGTCATGTCGCCCAACGGATCAATCCTGTACGGCTGGTTGCCCGCGACTTTCAGCGGATGCTGGCCGAGACCGTCGAGCAGGCGCTGGGCGTATCCCTTGGCCTGACCGAACAGCACGCCGACTTCCAGCTCACGCGGCTGGCCGTAATAAACTGACGTGAAACTGTGAATCCCCACCACCCGCACCGGCCGGCCTTCTGCCAAACGTTCGTCGATCAGCTGTTGCAACCGGGTGTGAAACGGCTTGAACAGGCACTGGCGACGGTATTCGCGTGTGGCTTCGTCGAGCCCGCGATTGCCCGGCACCTGATAGATCTCGCTCTGCGCCGGAATGCTGTCCGGGGCGTGGCGGGGCCGGTTGAGGTCGATCAGCAGTCGCGAATAATTGGCGCTCAGCAGCGTGGCGCCGATTTTTTCCGACAGTTGTTCGGCCAGCTCCAGCGCACCGATGTCCCAGGCAATGTGTTCACGCGCAGCCTTTTCATCCAGACCCAGATTGTTCAGGGCGTCGGGGATGTGGCGGCTGGCGTGCTCGCACACCAGAATCAGTGGGTGCGTCGAATCTTCACGGATCAGGTTGTAGACCGGTCGGGTGTACAACCCAAGCTCGGCGGATTCAGTACAGGCGTGCATAGTGCTCACACAGGTCGGCGGGTGAGAGCTGTTCCGTCAGCGCCAGTTCCTCGGTTTTAAGGGCGAAATACGTGTCGAGCAACGGTGCCGGCAGCGCTGCCATCAGCGCTTCGCTGCGACGCAGGCAATCCAGTGCCTGAGCCAAAGAGGTGGGCAGGGCAACAATGCCCCGAGCCTCGCGTTGTTCGTCGTTGAGTGCATCGGGGATTTCATCGGTGATGGCGTTCAGCGCCAGGCGCTGCTCGATGCCCAAACGTCCGGCGATCAGCAGCGCAGCCATTGCCAGGTGCGGCGAGGCGGTGGCGTCCATGGCGCGGAATTCCAGGTTGTACTGCTTCGCCACGGGTTTGTTGCCCAGGCTTACGGTCGGGCAGATGCGCAGCGCCGCTTCGCGGTTCTGCTGGCCGAGACAGGCGTAGGACGCGCTCCAATGGTGCGGCTGCAGGCGCTCGTACGACACCGGCGTCGGCGCGGTGAACGCACACAGCGCCGGCAAGTAATGCAGCACGCCCGCCGCCCAGTGCTGGCCGAGGGTCGACAGGCCATTGCTGGTGCCGGCGTCGTACAACATCGGCTGGCCGGCCAGATCAAGCAGGCTGACGTGCAGGTGTACACCGTTGCACACCGCGTCGGCGGCGGTCTTTGCTGAGAAGCTCAGATCCAGGCCCATCTGCCGGGCGATTTCGCGGGTGATCTCGCGCACGTTTACCGCGCGATCTGCCGCTGCCACGCCGAGGGTCGGACGGCAGGTGATTTCGTATTGATGCTTGCCATATTCGGGCAGGAACATTTCCGGCTCGACGCCGCCGGCGCGCAGGGCGCTGAGCAGCCAGCCACCGAATTCCGCGCCCTGGCGCTGGGATTCGAGGGAGAAGGCCAGGTGTTCGGCAAACCCGGCGTGCAGGTTGAATTCGTGTTCGAACGCGGCGTTGACCTGCAACCCGAGTTGATCGCGATAGCGCTCGATTTCATCGCGCAGCAGCGTGCGCGGGCAGGCGCCCCACGGGCGCCCGTCGGTTTCGCGGATGTCGCCGTGGATGAAGTCCAGCGCCGGGGCGGCGGCGTCCGGGCCATTGCCGACGGTGACGCGGCTGGCCAGATCGGGAATCAGCCGCAGATCGCCATAAGCGCCCCACGGGTTGGTCGAGGCAATGATGTCCTGCGGCGTCAGCGCGCTGTTGGCCGGCACCCAGCCGCAGCCGGCGGCTTGATAGTGTTCCAGCTCATCGCTGGGAAACGAACGGCCCCGGGTAATGCCGATCAGGTCGGTGGTGACGATGGTGGTCATCGGCAGCGGCAACAGGCGTTCGCTCATGGCTGCATCTCCCGCAGACGACCGAGTACGGTGTCGGTATCGGTGATCCAGCAATAGCCCTTGATCGCGTTCAGGCAGGCATCGTGACGTGCTTCGGTGTAGGTCGCGCAGGCGTCCGCCACCAGTGTGACGAGGTAACCCCGGTCGGCGGCATCGCGCACGGCCATGTCCACGCATTGATCGGTGACGATGCCGGCAATGATCAGGTGACGGGTTTCCAGATTGCGCAGCACGTAGTCGATGTTGGTCGAGTTGAAGACCCCGGAAGAGGTCTTGGGCAGCACGATTTCGTTTTCTGCCGGGGTCAGTTCAGCGATGACCTGTGCCTGCGGACTGCCCTTGGGCAGGTGCATGTCCGACAGTTTGTGATCCAGCGAGCGGTCGCGGCCGTCGGCGGTCAGGCTTTCGATCAGGGTGTGCAGCACGTTCTGCCGTGCGTCACGAAAGGCGTTGAGCAGGCGCACCTGATTGGGCACCACTTGCGAGCGCGCGCGATTGAGGAAGTAGGCGGCGTCCGGGCCTTCCAGGTGCGGGTCGAACTGCGGCTCGAGCCAGGCACGCTGCATGTCCACCAGCAACAGCGCAGTGTGGTCGGTGACAAACGGCAGGTCCCGCGGCGAGCGGTGGGGAAGGCTGAACATCCTTATTTATCCTCCAGCAGGTGGGTGTCGAAGTCATTGCGCAGGGCATCGATGCCTTCCAGGCGATCGGCCAGGTCCGGGCTGCGCAGGGTCAGGCAAGCGATCAGCGCTTCAACCTGAGCCAGCGCCGGGACCATGGTGTCGAACGGTGAAGCCGACTCCACCGGAGCGCTGATGATCATGTCGGCCAGTTCCCGCAGCGGCGAAGCATAAATGTCGGTGAACAGCACCACGCGAGCGTTGTTGTTCTTGGCGGCGGAGGCCACGCGCAGGGCCTGGGTCTGGTAGCGGCGATAGTCAAACACCAGCACCACGTCCTGGCGTTGCAGGTCGAACAGACGGTCCGGCAGTTGCGCGTTGTCCTCCAGCGCAAAACAACCGGGGCGCAGCAGACGCAAATGATTGAGCAGGTAAGTGGCCATCAGGCTGCTGAAACGCCCGCCGAAGCAGTAGACCTGATGGCGCGTATCGAGCAGCCATTGCGCCAGGATCCGCACGTCTTCGGGTTGGGTCAGCGCCTGGGTTTCCGCCAGCAGACTGTGGCTGTGGGCCAGATAATGGCTCCAGGCATCGTCCTGGTTCAGGTTCGAACGCGGTTGCAACAGCGTGCGTGGCGAGCGCAGGCGATGATCCATGTCGCTCAGCAGAGCGTCCTGGAATTCGGCGTATCCGCCAAAGCCGAGTTTTTTTACCAGACGCACGATAGTCGGATCGCTGACGCCGGCGTGCTCGGCCAGTCGCGCCATGGGCCCGAGGCCGTTGCGCGGGTACTGATCGAGCAAGGCCCGGACGACTTTGCGCTCTGATGGCGTAAGGTCCAGGCCGGGATCGGTAATCAGGTCTCTTAGAGGGGGCATCCGGGCTCCTGCTGGATGAGGTGTTGGATTCGCTTCACAATCCGTTAAAACAGTATTTATGTAACTGACGTTACATGTCTAGTGAATTTTCTGCGCCTTCCGTGGAGCCCCAAAATGGGGCGAAATGCCCGTGTAGCAAGGGCTTCATGGTTTCCCTGTAGTGTGTAGTCCATTGCCTATTGTGGTGTCAGACATTTCCGTTTTCTTTTGACGGACCGTTTTACCAGGCTTGCCCGGAACCACCCGGTTTACGGCACAATTGCCGTCCTGTCGGCATTCCGCCGGTGGTTGTTTACCTTCTGACCGAGTGACTCAACGTGCAAGCCACCCGTTTGACCTTGATTTGTCACGCCAGAACCGTCTCACAAAAATTGGCGCGTTTTCCTACGAACGAGTCCGTTGAAGAAAGCGCTGTAGCGTCTGACTTGTGGGTCGCCCGGTTCGGGTTGCCGCGTCGTCTGATCTGCGGCCCTGAGCTGCGCACCTGCCAGACTGCTCAATGGTTCGGCGAGGATGCGCAGGTTGATGAAGCCTTGCGCGATTGCGACTGGGGGCGCTGGCAAGGGCAATCGATCAAGGACTTGCAGCGAAATGAGCCCGACGCGTTGCAAGCCTGGCTCGAAGATCCTGGCGCCGCGCCCCATGGCGGAGAATCGGTGGCACAACTCGGTGAACGGGTGGCCGCATGGCTGGCAGCGCTGCAAACCACGCCGGGGCACGTGGTGGCCGTGACGCATCCGTTCGTCATCCGGGCAGCGCTGACGCAGGTCTTGCAAAGCGAAGCCTTCCACAGCATCGATGTCGAGCCGCTGGCGCTGGTCGAGTTGAGTTTCTTCGGACGCTGGCGGCTTCGCTTGCCCGGCATTGATCTTGAAGGAGACCGCACATGAAGCGATTGCTGGTCATCGGCATTGGCGCCGGCAACCCCGACTACATCACGATGCAGGCGGTGAAGGCGCTTAATCGGGTGGACGTGTTTTTCCTCATGGACAAGGGCCAGAGCAAGGACAAGCTGATCGACCTGCGTCGAGAAATCTGCGAGCGCTACATCACTGATCGTACGTACCGCTTCGCCGAAGCTCACAGCCCGGAGCGCGAGCGCGGCGAGGTGGACTACAGCGCCAGCGTCGAAAATCTGAATCAAGCCAAGCAGCAAACCTTCGAACGCCTGATCAATGACGAATTGGCTGACGGGCAGTGTGGCGGTTTTCTGGTGTGGGGCGATCCGGCGTTGTACGACAGCACTATTCGTATCCTGCAGGCGATTCTCACCTCAGGTCGATGCGCGTTTGAGTTCGAGGTGATCCCCGGCATCACCAGCGTTCAGGCCCTGGCGGCGCAACACAAAGTGTCGCTTAACACCATCGGCCGCTCGATTGAAATCACCACCGGCCGGCGCCTGGCGGCGGGGCAGGTGAGTGATGCCGACAGTCTGGTGGTGATGCTCGATGCCGAAGATGCCTACCATCGAGTGGCGGATCAGGAGACCGAGATTTACTGGGGGGCCTACCTTGGCACACCGGATGAAATCCTCCTCAGCGGCAAGCTCAAGGATGTCGCCGATGAAATCGAGCGGGTGCGCAAGGCGGCGCGGGCCGAGCATGGTTGGATCATGGACACCTATCTGTTGCGCAAGCCTTGACCTTACGACCAAAGCGCTCGCGATACACCGACGGCGGGACCCCGACCACGCTGCGAAACGCCACACGAAAGCTTTCCACCGAACGATAGCCGCAGCGCAGGGCGATCTGCTCGGTGTTCTGCGGTGTGCTTTCCAGCAACTCCCGGGCCCGGGCCAAGCGTTCGTGTTGCAACCAGGTTTTGGGTGACTGGCCGCTGGCTTCGGTGAATTTGCGCAGGAAGGTGCGTTCGCTCATCGCCGCTTCGCTGGCCAGGTCGCGCACTTCCAGTGGCTCGTGCAGGCGCTCGCGGGCCCACTGCATCACGCGCGACAAGTCACTGCGCGGAGTCGGGCTGACTGGTGTCGGAATGAATTGCGCCTGACCGCCGGTGCGTTGCGGCGACATCACCAGTCGGCGCGCCACCGAGTTGGCCACCTGAGTGCCGAAGTCCCGCGTCACCAGGTGCAGGCAGGCGTCGATCCCGGCTGCGCTGCCGGCCGAAGTGATTAATTGGCCGGAATCGACGTAGAGCACGTCCGGGTCGACATCGATGGCCGGGAAGCGCTCGGCCAGCTCCGAGGTATAACGCCAGTGGGTGGTGGCGCCATGCCCGTCAAGCAGCCCGCTGGCCGCCAAAACAAAGACGCCCGAGCAGATCGAGAGCAACCGGGCGCCGCGCGAGTGCGCATCACGCAATGCTTCGAGCAATGCCTCGGGCACCGGCGCGCTGCGGTCGCGCCAGCCGGGAATGATGATGGTGCGCGCATCCGCCAACAATTCCAGACCACCATCGGCCAGCACCTGAATCCCGCCCATGGCGCGCATCGGGCCTTGATCCACCGCTGCGATGCAGTGCGCGTACCACGGAAAATCGAATTCCGGCCGGGCCAGGCCGAAGATCTCCACGGCGATGCCGAACTCGAAGGTACAGAGGCCGTCGTAGGCCAGAATCGCGACCAATCCAGGTGAATCAGGCATTTGGCGGAAATTTCCCGGTGAGTGTCTTGTGCGCCACTGTAGCGGCAAGCGGCGGCTCGATAAAGTCTGTTCATCCCTTCACCGATGCAGGAGCAACACAACATGCCCAGCCTGGTTCGCCAATTTCCCGCAGCCCCTTCGGCCATTGCCCTGATGCACTTCAGCAACCGTCTGACCTTCGAAACCGATTGTTCCGACGTCTTCAGCAGCCAGGAGGCGGGCGAGGTCGATTTCGTGCTGGTGGACGTGCGCGGACCTCTGGCCTTCGAGCGCGGCCATGTGCCGGGGGCGATCAACATTCCGGGGCGTCTGCTGACGGCCGAAGCGCTGGCGGACTACCCGACCTCCACACTGTTCGTAGTCTATTGCGCCGGGCCCCACTGCAACGGCGCCAACAAGGCGGCGGTGAAGCTGGCGGCGTTAGGCTATCCGGTCAAGGAGATGATCGGCGGGGTGACCGGCTGGCTGGATGAAGGCTTTCAGTTGAGTGTTACGACACCGCGCGTCGCCACTGCCCCGATCGCTTGCGATTGCTGATAACCGGAAAGTTGCCGCTTCGGCGGCACCTTTGTCCGCTTTGTCCTACAACCCTTGCACCGCTCCGGCGCACACTTTTCCCATGTGATGGCACTCGCCGATTTTCTGCAAGTATTTGTCGCTTAAACACAATTTGCCCCGTGCGCGCCGCCATAGACTGCCGGCCACTTCGGTTTCTTTGCGCTCCATAGCCCAAGGCCGAACCTGACAATCGAAAGCTGCCAATAAAAGCCTCCGCACACGGGAGTAATAAATGAAAAAGCTGGTTATGTTCGGTGCCCTGGCACTGTCGATGTTGTCCCTGACCGCCGTGGCCGAAGACGCCAAACCGATTCGGATCGGTATCGAAGCCGGTTACCCGCCATTCTCGATGAAAACCCCTGACGGCAAACTGGCCGGTTTCGACGTGGACATCGGCGATGCGCTGTGTGAGCAGATGAAAGTCAAATGCACCTGGGTCGAGCAAGAGTTTGACGGCCTGATCCCGGCGCTGAAAGTGAAGAAGATCGACGCGATCCTGTCCTCGATGACCATCACGGACGACCGCAAGAAAAACGTCGATTTCACCATCAAGTACTACCACACCCCGGCGCGCTTCGTGATGAAGGCCGGCTCCGGCGTGAAAGACCCGCTGGTTGAGCTCAAAGGCAAGAAAGTCGGCGTGCTGCGCGCCAGTACCCACGACCGCTACGCCACCGAAGTGCTGGTACCGGCCGGGATCGAACTGGTGCGTTACGGCTCGCAGCAGGAAGCCAACCTGGATATGGTGTCCGGTCGTATCGATGCGATGCTGGCCGACTCGGTCAACCTGAGCGACGGCTTCCTGAAAACCGACGCCGGCAAAGGCTTCGAATTCGTTGGCCCGACCTACGAAGACGCCAAATACTTCGGCGGTGGCGCCGGTATTGCAGTGCGTAAGGGCGATACCGAGCTGGCGGAGAAATTCAACGCCGCCATCAACGAAATCCGCGCCAACGGCAAGTACAAGCAAGTGCAGGACAAGTACTTCGACTTTGACGTGTACGGCCATTAATACGCCGTAGAAAAAAGTGGCCCCGTTGACGCGGTGGCCACTTTTTTTGGCCCGTGATTTATCCTGTCAGCACATTTCCAATGCAGTCACTAGGTAGCAGCGACTGCAGAATTTCTGGAGTTCCCCATGCAACGCATCGACCATGTTCTGCCCTGGAGCCATCTGGGCAGCGAACGCTCCCTCAGCGTCTTCCGTTACGGCGTCGGCCCACGCAAGGTTTATATCCAGGCCAGTCTGCACGCCGATGAGCTGCCGGGCATGCGCACTGCGTGGGAACTGAAAAAACGCCTGGCCGAGCTGGAGAGCAACGGCCAGTTGCAAGGCGTGATCGAACTGGTGCCGGTGGCCAACCCGATCGGTCTCGATCAACACCTGCAAGGCAGTCACATGGGCCGCTTCGAGCTGGGCAGCGGCAGGAACTTCAACCGCTCCTTTGTCGAACTCAGTGCGCCAGTGGCCGAGCGCATCGGGAATCTGCTGGGCAGCGATGCCGAAGCCAACATTGCGCTGATCCGCCAGACCATGGGCCAAGTGCTCGACGGATTGCCGGCCCCGGCCTCGCAACTGGAAGCGCTGCACCGTCTCTTGCTGCGCCACGCCTGCGAGGCCGACATCACCCTCGATCTGCACTGCGACTTCGATGCCGCAATTCATCTCTACGCCTTGCCGCAGCACTGGCCGCAGTGGCAATCCCTCGCCGCACGCCTGAAGGCTGGCGTGGCGCTGTTGTGTGAGGACTCTGGCGGCAGTTCTTTTGACGAATCCTGCTCCACGCCGTGGTTGCGCCTGGCGCGGATGTTCCCGGAGGCGGCGATTCCGCCGGCCAACCTCGCCACCACCCTGGAGCTGGGCAGCATGGGCGACACCCGCGTCGATCAGGCTCAGGCCAATTGCGAGGCGATCCTGGGCTTTTTGGCCGAACAGGGCTTCATCAGCGGCGAATGGCCGAAAGCGCCGGAGGAGTGCTGCGAAGGCATGCCGTTCGAAGGCACCGAATACCTGTTCGCCCCGCATCATGGCGTAGTGAGTTTCCTGCGTGATGCCGGTGAGTGGGTCGAGCGCGGTGATGCGCTGTTTGAAGTGGTCGATCCGTTGAACGACCGCGTGACCACCGTGCGCGCCGGCACCAGCGGCGTGTTGTTCGCCATAGATCGCGGTCGCTACACCCAGCCGGGGATCTGGCAGGCGAAGGTGGCGGGGCGCGAGCCGATTCGGGCGGGCAAGCTGATCAACGACTGACAGCCCATCTTCTGGATCGCAGTGTTAGGCTCTGTCGCGAACCCTGCACTGTGTGAAGGAAGGCTTATGTTGAAGGTGTTTGCTCTGCTGACTCTCCTGGCGTCCAGCGCCGTCCATGCTCAAACCTCGCTGCAAACCGATCTGCCACTCAACTACCTGGCCCAGGTGCACCCGGACGCCGAACCGCGTCCGCTGGTGGTTTTCCTGCATGGCTACGGCAGTAATGAAGCCGATCTGATCGGCATGAAATTTCAGCTGCCCAAGCAGTACAACTACCTGTCGGTGCAGGCGCCGATGGCGTTGGGGGAAGGGCGTTTCCAATGGTTTCGCAAGAAAGGCGACGGTGCCTACAACGGCGAGACTGATGATCTGAAGGCCAGCAGCCAGAAACTGCGGGCCTTTATCGCCGCTGCGGCGCAGAAATATCACGCCCAACCGGAGAAGGTGTACCTGATCGGTTTCAGCCAGGGCGCGATGATGACCTACGAGGTGGGGTTGAGGCAGCCGGCGGCGGTCGGAGGCATCGCCGCGTTGAGCGGGCGGGTGTTGCCGGTGCTCAAGAGCGAGCTGACATCAGCGCAACAACATCCGCCGCTGGAGATCTTCATCGGCCATGGCACGGCGGATGACCGGGTCCCCTACACGGGCGCCACTGCGGCCAAAGAGTTGCTCGAAAAGCTGGACTACACACCGGCATTCCATGCCTATCCCGGCGTCGGCCACAGCATCAGCGCGGCCGAGCTTCGGGATCTGAACGACTGGTTGCAGCGACTCAACCCCTGAGCATCACTTTTCCTTGAGGATGGTTTTCACCAGCGCCTCGTGACCGCTCTTGTCGCTGGCCCGGGAAATCACCTGGACCAGCGCCATGCGCGTGCCGGAACCGGCCAGCAACGTGGTGTTGAGGGTCTGGCCGCCGCCCTGGGTGGCGGTGCTGTCGACCTGACGCAGGCCCAGGCCATTGCTTTTCTGGGTCAGGCTCTTTTCGCTGAGCTTGTTGAAGTCTGGCAGGGCCTTGCGCTGAGCGTCGATGAAATCGGATACGGTGCCGTCGAGGAACGCACTGTCGTTGTCCTTGACGTTGTTGCCTTCGGGAATCTGGTTTTCGGCGGTGATGACCACCGTCTTGGTGGCATCGTTGGTGTACATCATGCCTTTGGCGCCGGTCGGACCGGCCGGCAGCGGGTCGCCGACGAAGCCCTTGGGCAGGACGAAACTGAATTTGCCGTCGAGCATCGAGACTTTCTCGGTGACAGCCTTCTCTTTGGCCTTGGCTGCCTGAGCATTGATGGCGCCGAAACCGGCCACCGCCGCCAGCAACAGGACGACGGCTTTCTTGCTAAGCAATGACATTCGAATCTCCGAGGGATGGTCGCGCTTGGGCGGCGATCATCCCACGGAGCACACCCGGCACTCCAGAGCGGTTTGTCCGGGCGAGGTCAGTTCGGCGACGGCGCAGGCGCCGGTTTGGCCAGCAACTGCCGGGTGACCCCGAGCATCGCCACCGAAACGGCCACCGCCACCACGAAGCCACCGAAACCAAGACCTGGAACTGTCAGCGCCAAGACCAGACAAAACGCCGAGAACGAATACATCCCTGTCGCCGTCGCCCGCAACAGCGCGGCAGTAAACGCCGGGCCACGGGTCTGCTGGGAAAACACCGCCATCACACTGCCGAGCACCGGGAACACCGCGAGCAATCCGCTCCAGCGCTCGCCCACCGTGCTGGCCAGCATCGTCACCACCAGCGTCAACGCCGCCCCGGCGATCATCCGCCACACCAGTTTGTCCGACTTCGGCGCTGGGCCGCTGACCACCGGTTGCACCTTGGGAAACAGGTACGGCGCAGCAAGAAGGGCAGTCGCAGCGGCGGCGACGGAGAAGGGCAACGACGCCGGAATCAGCGACAGGATCAGCGCCAGCACGGCCCAGACCGAAAGAGAAACCACCAGCGCCAACAGCCAGTTCGCCCGCTGCGCCACCTGCGCATAAGTGACGCAAAACGCGATCATCGCAAACATGGCCGACAGCGCCGCGACCGCCGATTGCGCGGCAAACGCCGGGCCTTGTTCGATGGCGAGGAAAAACAGAATCGGCCCGACCACCACCGGCAACCCCGACAGCCACCCGGCAACGCTGGGGCCCCAACGCTTGCCGGCGAGGGAAATCAGCAGCAGAAAACCGGGAATCAGCAGCAGTTTGAGGATCAGCACGCAGGTGTCTCCATCGGGTCAGAGGTGGCCACGTTAGCATTGTCGTGAATGGATTGCAGAAGATGCATGCAAAAAATGTATACAAAGTGTCGGGCGTGATCGCCGACTATGCTCTGACTATCAGGGTTTACCGGAGTCGATGCCGCAATGAGCAGAACACCGAAGGTGTTGCGTGGATGCTGCGGTATCGGCTTGTGGGCCTTGCTGCTGACGCCCACCTGGGCCAGTTGGCAGGACGCGGTGCCCGGCGCGCAGATCATCGGCACCGGCGATTTCAGCGTGTTCGGTTTCGACATTTATAACGCCCGGTTGTGGAGCGCCGCGCGTCCATTGGCTGACGGTCAGCCTTTTGCCCTGGAGTTGATCTACCGACGCAACGTGTCCCGCGATGATCTGGTCAAGGCCAGTGTTGATGAGATCAAGCGCCTGGCGGGTTCCTCCATCAGCCCGGCGCAATTGGCGGTGTGGCAGGTCCAGATGCAGCAATCGTTCGTCGACGTCCAGGCCGGCACGCGGATTACCGGGGTGTATCTGCCGGGGCAGGGCGCGCGGTTCTTTGTCGGTCAACAGTTGCAGCATGAAATCGATGATCCGCAGTTCGCCCGGGCGTTTTTCGACATCTGGCTCGACCCGCGCACACGCAGTCCCGAGTTGCGTCAGCAATTGCTCGGCACTGCCAAACCCTGAGCGCAGCACGTCTGCTCTTGGGCACGCCGACTGAAACGTCTAAGCTGCGCCTTTCGACTTGTTTCTGGATGTGTGCGTGAAATTCAGTTTGCCCAAAATCGCCACCGCGCCGTTCTGCCCGCCGGAAGTGGCCGGCAGTGTCCCGGTGGATCCGAATGCCTCGTTCTTCAAACGCGTGCTGCGTTTTGCCGGCCCCGGTTTGCTGGTGTCGATCGGCTACATGGACCCGGGCAACTGGGCCACCGCAATCGAGGCCGGTTCGCGCTTTGGTTACAGCCTGTTGTTCGTGGTGTTGCTGGCGAGCCTGGCGGGCATGGTCGTGCAATGCCTGTGTTCGCGGCTGGGCATCGCCACCGGGCGTGATCTGGCGCAGCTGTCCCGCGAGCGTTACAGCACTTCTACGGCACGGCTGCAATGGGTGCTGGCGGAAATCTCGATCATTGCCACTGACCTGGCAGAAGTGCTTGGTTGCGCACTGGCGTTTCACTTGTTGCTGGGTTGTTCGCTGACATTTGGCATCGCCCTGACCGCATTCGATACGTTACTGGTGTTGGCCCTGCAAAACCGCGGTTTCCGGCGGTTGGAAGCGATCATGCTGGTGCTGGTGGGCACCATCGGCGTGTGCTTCTTCGTTGAATTGTTGCTGATCAAACCGTACTGGCCAGACGTCGCTCAAGGTTTCAAGCCGTCACTGTCGGCGATCAGCGAGGCGGCGCCGCTGTACCTGGCCATCGGCATCCTCGGCGCCACGGTGATGCCGCACAACTTGTACCTGCACACCTCGATCGTACAAACGCGACTGATCGGTCAAGACCTCGCGAGCAAACAGGATGCAGTGAATCTGGCACGCATCGACACCATCGGCTCGCTGGCGCTGGCGTTGCTGGTCAACGCGGCGATCCTGATCCTTGCGGCGGCAGCCTTTCATCAGTCCGGGCACACCGACGTGGTGGACATCCAGGACGCCTATCACTTGCTCGATCCGCTGGTGGGCGGCGCGCTGGCCAGTGTGCTGTTCGGCGTGGCGCTGCTGGCGTCGGGGCAGAGTTCAACCTTCACCGGCACCATCGCCGGGCAAGTGATCATGGAGGGCTACCTGAACCTGCGGATTCCCTGCTGGCAACGACGCCTGATCACCCGTGGGCTGGCGCTGATTCCGGCGTTCATCGGCGTGTGGCTGATGGGCGACGGCGCGGTGGGCAAGTTGCTGGTGTTGAGTCAGGTGGTGCTGAGCCTGCAATTGCCGTTTGCGCTGTATCCGCTGATTCGCATGACCAACGACAAACAGCTGATGGGGCCGTTTGTGAATCGCTGGCCGACGCGGGTGCTGGCGTGGGGGTTGTTTGTAGTGATCAGCGGCGCCAATGCCTGGCTGATTCTGCAGTTGGCCGCCTAACGGCCGAAAGCATCCACCACAAAATCAATGAACACCCGAGTCTTGGCCGGCATCAAGGTGCGGCTCGGGTAGTACAGCGATATCGCCCCGGCATCGCACTGCCAGTCGGGCAACAGCCGCACCAGTTCACCGCGCTCGATCTGCGCGCTGACATCGGGCAACACCAGCATCGTCACCCCGAGGCCCAGCAGCGCAGCCTTGCGCATGGCCATTGGATCGTTCAGCACAATATTCGGATTGAGCAGGGCGCTGGCCTGTTCGCCAGCGTCGTTGTGCATCTGCCATTGGCGAATGCGCCCGGTGCGCAGGCCGCGCATGACGATGCCCTGGTGATCGGCGAGGTCTGTCGGATGTCGGGGCAGGGCGCGTCCGGCCAGATAGGCCGGTGAGGCCACTGCCAATATTTCAGCAGACGCCAGTCGCCGGGAAACCACCCCGGGCGTCAGCTCGAATCCGCCGCCAATCGCCACGTCGTAGCCCTCGGCGATCAAATCCACCTGGCGATTCTCGAAGTGCCACTCCGGGCGAATCAGCGGATAGCGCGCCAGAAAGTCCGGCAACAGCGGCAGCATGTGATCGATGCCGAACGTCGGTGGCAGGCTGATCTTGAGCACACCCGCCGGCTCCCCGCGCGCGGTCGCCACCGTCGCAATCGCGGCCTGCAAGGCATCGAGGTTGCCGCCGATACTCGCCAGAAAACCTTCGCCGGCCTCGGTCAGCGACAGCTTGCGGGTCGAGCGCTGGAACAGTCGCACGCCGAGGTTGCGTTCCAGAATCGCCACGTTACGGCTGACCGCCGCCGGGGTCAGTGCGAGTAGCCGTGCTGCGGCGGAGAAACTGCCGGTCTCGGCGCTGCGGACGAAGGATTCAAGATTGGCGAGGGTTTCCATGGTTTCGACCTGATAGCAATGCTTGAAGATCATTCAAGGCATTACCGGCTAATCAAGTGGGAATGGCAAGTGCAAGATTGGTTTCGAGTCTTACCCCACTTTCTGGAGAACACCATGAGCACTATCGGAATCATCGGCGCTGGCGCCATCGGTTCAGCGTTTGCCAAAGCCTTGTCGCGTCAGGGCATCCCGTTGGTCATCGCCAACAGTCGCGGGCCGGAGACCTTGGCCGAACTGGTGGCAGAACTCGGTCCGACCGCCCGCGCCGTTACCCGTGAAGAAGCCGCTGCCCAGGACATCGTGCTGGTCGCGGTGAACTGGTCGAAACTGCCGACAGCGCTGGCCGGGCTGCCGGACTTTGGCGGGCGGATCGTCATCGACGCCAACAACTCGATTGAAGCGCCGTCGTTCAAACCGGTGGATTTGCAGGGGCGGACGTCCAGCGAAGTGTTCGCTGAGTGGGTGCCGGGTGCGCGGGTGGTCAAGGCATTCAACCATTTGCTGGCGCGTTTGCTGGAGGCGGATCCGGCGTCGGAGGGTGGCAAGCGCGTGTTGTTCCTGTCCGGGGATGACGCTCAGGCCAAGGCTGAAGTGGGTGCGTTGATCGATCAGCTCGGCTTCTTCGGTATCGATCTGGGCGAGCTGAGCGTGGGTGCGCGACTGGTGCAGTTCCCCGGCGGACCATTGCCGGTGCTGAATCTGGTGAAGTTCGCCTGACGGCCGGGCAAAAAAATACCCGGTGCGACGTGAGTCGTACCGGGTTTGTTGCCAACGGGCCATGGATGTCGTGGATCCACTGCCCGCTGTTGAACCTCTTTGCGCTTACGCGCGTTCCAGCGCCAGGGCCACGCCCTGACCGCCGCCGATGCACAGGGTCGCCAGGCCCTTTTTCGCATCACGCTTGATCATTTCGTGCAGCAGGGTCACCAGCACACGGCAGCCCGATGCACCGATCGGGTGACCGAGGGCGATGGCGCCGCCGTTGACGTTGACCTTGTCCAGATCCCATTGCAGATCCTTGGCCACCGCCAGCGATTGCGCGGCGAAGGCTTCGTTGGCTTCGATCAGGTCGAGCTGGCCGATGCTCCAGCCCGCCTTGTCCAGGCAGCGGCGAGTGGCCGACACCGGGCCGATGCCCATGATCGCCGGGTCGACGCCGGCGTTGGCGTAGGCGGCGATTTTCGCCAGGACCGGCAGGCCCAGAGCCTTGGCTTTTTCGGCGCTCATCAGAATGACGGCCGCCGCGCCGTCGTTCAGCGACGAAGCGTTGCCGGCGGTGACGCTGCCGTCCTTTTTGAAGGCCGGGCGCAGTTTGGCCAGGGATTCGGCGGTGGTGTCGCCCCGTGGCTGCTCGTCGACCTTGAACGCCACCGGATCGCCCTTGCGCTGCGGGATCAGGATCGGGGTGATTTCATCGACAAAACGGCCGGCCTCGATGGCTGCGGCGGCTTTCCGTTGCGAGGCTGCAGCGAAGGCGTCTTGCTGCTCGCGGCTGATCTCGTATTTCTCGACCAGGTTCTCGGCGGTGATGCCCATGTGGTAGTCGTTGAACGCATCCCACAGGCCGTCGCTGATCATCGTGTCGACGATTTGTGCGTGACCCATGCGCAGACCGGTGCGCGCGCCCGGCATCACATAGTTGGCCAGGCTCATGTTTTCCTGGCCGCCGGCGATGATCACGTCCGCGTCGCCGCAACGGATCGCCTGGGCACCGAGGTGCAGGGCCTTGAGGCCCGAGCCGCAGACCTTGTTCAGGGTCATGGCCGGCACGGCGTGGGGCAGGCCGGCCTTGATCGCCGACTGGCGCGCCGGGTTCTGGCCGGCGCCGGCGGTCAGCACCTGGCCCATGATCACTTCATCGACCTGAGCACCGTCCAGACCGGTCTGCTCAAGCAACTGGCGGATGACCGCCGCGCCCAGATCCACGGCGGAGACGGTGGCCAGCGAACCCTGGAAACTGCCGATCGCGGTACGCGTGGCGGCAACAATGACGACGTCTTGCATTTTCGAATTCCTCACTCGGCAGCGAACTGCATTTCCGGTACGTGATCCGGGACGATCAGTTTACCAGCGGTTTTGGCGACGATTTCCTCGACGCTGACGCCAGGTGCGCGTTCCTTGAGGACAAAAGCGCCATTTTCGATTTCCAGGTACGCCAGGTCGGTCAGCACGCGCTTGATGCAACCGGCACCGGTCAGCGGCAGGCTGCACTGGCTCAGCAACTTGGACTCACCGTCCTTGGACGCGTGGGTCATGATGACGATGATGTTGTCGGCGCCGGCCACCAGGTCCATCGCACCGCCCATGCCCTTGACCAGTTTGCCGGGAATCATCCACGAGGCGATGTTGCCTTGTACGTCCACTTCGAAGGCGCCCAGCACGGTCAGGTCGACATGACCGCCACGGATCATCGCGAAGGACTCGGCGGAGTTGAAGATCGAAGCGCCGATGCGCGCAGTCACAGTCTGTTTGCCGGCGTTGATCATGTCGGCATCAATAGTCTCTTCAGTCGGGAAAGGCCCCATGCCGAGCAGGCCGTTTTCCGATTGCAGCATGACTTCCATGCCTTCGGGGATGTAGTTGGCGACCAGGGTCGGAATGCCGATACCGAGGTTCACGTAGTAGCCGTCCTGCATTTCGCGGGCGACGCGTTGAGCCATTTGTTCGCGGGTAAGTGCCATGTTCTTGTTCTCCGTCAGCCTGGATTATTTGCGGATGGTGCGTTGTTCGATGCGTTTTTCGAACGTGCCGCAAATGACCCGGTCGACGTAGATGCCGGGCGTGTGGATGTGTGCCGGATCCAGCTCGCCGGGTTCGACGATTTCTTCGACTTCGACCACGGTGATCTTGCCGGCGGTGGCGGCCAGCGGGTTGAAGTTCTGCGCGGTGTGGCGGTAGATGACGTTGCCGAAGTGGTCGGCTTTCCAGCCTTTGACGATGGCAAAGTCGCCGGTGATGGATTCTTCCATCAGGTACTTGCGACCGTGGAATTCACGCACTTCCTTGCCTTCGGCGACCGGGGTGCCGACGCCGGTGGCGGTGAAGAACGCCGGGATGCCGGCACCGCCTGCGCGCATTTTTTCGGCGAGGGTGCCTTGCGGGGTCAGGACGACTTCGATGTCGCCTTTGAGCAGTTGCTCTTCGAACAGTTTGTTTTCGCCGACGTAGGAGGCGACCACCTTGCGGATCTGGCGGTCGGTCAGCAGCACGCCGAGGCCGAAGCCATCAACGCCGCAGTTGTTGGAGACGACGGTGAGGTCGCGGGTGCCCTTGCGCTTGATCTCGGCGATCAGGTTTTCCGGGATGCCGCACAGGCCGAAGCCGCCGGCGATTACGGTCATGCCGTCTTCAAGACCTGCCATGGCTTCCTCGTAGGAATACACGCGCTTGTCGAAACCTGCCATATGCACCTCTTTTATTGTTTGTCGGGCGGCTGGCTAGCCGAATGACTGGAGTGTCGCGCTGAAGGATATATTTGTTAAGTTGATTTTTAAGGTTGATTGATTGATAAAGCTCATCAAATCACTGTTCTCCGTGCTGATCGTTCAGCTTAGTCCCTTGAGTGAATCGTTCATGACCATCAAGCAGATGCGCGCCTTTCTCGCCGTGGCCCAGAGCCTGAGCTTTGCCGTGGCCTGCGAGCGCCTGCACCTGTCGCAGTCGGCGCTGAGCCTGACCATCAAGGCGCTGGAAGAAGGGTTGGGCGGGCGCCTGTTCAGCCGAAATACGCGCAACGTGGCGCTGACCCCGGAAGGGGAATCGCTGCTGCCGCTGGCCCGGCGCCTGATCGCCGACTGGGACAACGCCGAAGACGAAATGCGCCAGCGCTTCAGCCTGCAACGGGGGCGGGTGACGCTGGCGGCGATGCCGTCGTTTGCCGGCAATCTGCTGCCGCCGATCCTCAAAACCTTCCGCGCGCGCTATCCGAACGTCAACGTCACGGTCAACGACGTGATCAACGAGCAAGTGCTGGAAATGGTCCGCGATCGTCAGGTCGAACTCGGCGTGGCGTTCGAGCCGATGCAAAACACTTCGCTGACCTTCACACCTCTATACAAGGATCGCTTTGTCGCGGTGGTGCCGCAGGATTCACCGCTCGCCCAGCGCACTGACATCGACTGGCAGACCTTGCTGCAGGAACCGTTCATCACCCTGCAACGACCGTCCACGGTACGGGTGATGCTGGAGGAACATTTGCAAGCCCGGGGCATGAAACTGCCGGTGGAGTTTGAAAGCCATCAACTGGCAACGGTCGGGCGGATGGTGGCTAGCGGGTTGGGCGTCAGTGCGGTGCCAGCCTTGTGTGCCGGGCAGATGCGCGAACTGGGCGCGCATTGCCTGACCTTGCACGAGCCGGTGGTGGAGCGGGCGATTGGCGTGCTGACGGATCCGGGGAATGAGTTGTCGGCGGCGGCGCAGGCGCTTTTTGACATTCTCAGGGTTGAACACTGACTTTGGGAGGCCGCTAAGTCAGGCGTTCTGCCAGTAGCGGCAGCAGCTGTTCGCACGACTCCTCAATCTTCAAATCCAGCAACTCGTCCGCCCGCGTTTTGCCGAGATTGATCGCAATCAACGGCTTGCCCCGATCCGCAATCACCCGGCACAGGCGAAACGCCGAATACGCCATCAACGACGAACCAACCACCAGCATCCCGGCTGCGTTCTCTGCCGCCGCCATGGCCCGCGCCGCCGTCGGTTGCGCGACGTTCTCACCAAAAAACACCACGTCCGGCTTCATCCGCTCACCTTCACAATGCGGACAATGCGGCACCTGGAAACGTGCCTCGAAAGCCGGATCAAGCAGGGTATCGCCGTCCGGCGCCTGCACAGCATCGACACCCGCCAGATATGGATTCTGCGTTTCCATCAGTTGCTGAATCGAATCCCGCTCGCTGCGCTGGCCGCAATCCAGGCACAGCACCCGATGCAGGCTGCCGTGCAGTTCGATGACATCGTGGCTGCCGGCCTGATCGTGCAAGGTATCGACATTCTGGGTGATCAATCCGCCGATCCGACCAAGGTTTTGCAGGCTGGCCAGCGCCTCGTGCGCGGCATTCGGTTGCGCCTGACGTACGCGTGGCCAACCGAGCATCGCCCGGGCCCAGTAGCGACGGCGCGACTCGGGTGCCGACAGAAATTCCTGATACATCATCGGCTGCCGGCCCCGCCGCACACCGTTGATGTCGCGGTAATCGGGGATGCCCGACGGCGTGCTGATACCGGCGCCGGTCAGCACCATGAAATCGCCGTCGGCCATGGCCTGTTGCAGGTAATCGAGGTGTTCGTGGAAGGGGCGGTCGAGCATGGTCAGCGCTCCGCAGGCTGTAAGTGCCTTGCAGGTTAGCACTGCCGGGCGCCTCTTTTCAGAGGCGCCCGCTGCCGACGTTTACTTGCGAGCCTCCAGGATCAGGTTGAACGGCGTCTGCGTCGCCCGCCGGAACTGCTTGAATCCGGCTTCACTGAACACTTTGCGCAAGCGCATCTCGCCGGCTTGCGCACCAAGACCCAGGCCCACTTCCTGAGACAGCGAGTTCGGCGTGCAAATGAACGTCGAGGCTGCATAGAACAAGCGCCCGACCGGGTTGATGTTGTCGTCCAGTGTGTCGTTGGCAAAGGGTTCGACCAACAGCACGGTGCCGTCGTCTTTCAGGCAATCGTAAGCATGCCGTGCGGCACCGACCGGGTCGCCCATGTCGTGCAGGCAGTCGAAATAGCAGATCAGGTCGTAGTCATCGCCGGGAAAGCTCTTCGCCGTTCCCTGGAAAAACCGCGCCCGGCTGCTCACTCCGCCTTCTTCGGCCCGCTGGGTGGCGACGCTCACCGAGGGCGCATGGTAGTCGAAACCGACGAAACGCGAGTTGGGATAGGCCTGGGCCATGATCACCGTGGAGGCGCCATGACCGCAGCCGACATCGGCGACCTTGGCGCCGTCTTCGAGTTTGGCCACCACGCCCTCCAGCGCCGGCAGCCATTCGGCGATCAAGTGCCCTTTGTAGCCGGGGCGGAAGAACCGTTCTGTGCCGGTGAACATGCACGGATGGTGATCGCCCCAAGGCAGGGCGCCATTGCCGCGCATGGCTTTGACCAGCTTGTCCTTGTCGTGGAAAAACGACGCCACCACGCCGAGCCCGCCGGCCACATAGACCGGCGAATCTTCCTTGGCCAGGGCCATGGCCTGTTCTTCCGGCAGACGGAACTTGCCGTCCAGGTGTTCCATGTAGCCTGAGGCGGCGTGGGCGCTGAGCCATTCGCGCACCAGGCGAGTGTTGCAGGCGGTTTTTTCGGCGAGGGTTTCCGGGGATATCGGCTGGCTGTCGGCCATGGCTTTATACAAACCAAGTTCTTCGCCGACGATGACATTGGCCAGCATCGCCGCGCCGCCCATGTCGTTGACCAGTTTGCCCATGAACTCGTTGAGTCTGGCCTCGTCCATGTCATGTGCTCCTGTCAAGGATCACAGTCCGGTGGTGATGGGGGTCGAGGCATTCACCACCGGGCGGTGGTCGTGGAAACGGGCAGGGCGACACTGCTGTCCTGCGTCCCCCTCGACTGGGTACTGATTGAGTCTAGTCGGTCTTCGTGCCGGCGAAAGCACGCTAGGCGCACTTCCTTACGCAACACGCAGATTTTGCCTACAACTTCGACGTGACGCGATCCCATATTCTGAATCGACTCGGTCGAGGCAAGGACTTTTGAGTGCTGAAGTCTTTGTTTATCTGTGAAGTCCGAAGCCACTTGCTTGCACAGGCTGATCAAATCCGCCGAGAAATCATCCCCGCTAAAAGCCATGAACTCTGTCGTCTTGCCGGGTTACTCACCGATGGTGCACGCGAGCCGAAGCGCAGAAATAAAATGATGCATTGGATGCCACGGAGAGCGAATTGACCGCCTACTTTCCACCGCTGTGCATAGGCGGATTGACGTACAACCTTTCTCATCTCGAACCCTTTACATTCAAGATTCAGAGTCAATTGGCGAAGCGTGATTTACGCGTGCATGTCACTTTTTCGAATCATTGTTTCAGCAAGGGATACGATCAAGACTTACATCCGGCTGAGGAGCCAATCCTGCTCGACCATGCCCAGCGACAGCGTACCTTTTGCATAATCCGCTACCGCCTTTCACTGTCACTGCCGCCAGTGATCAAGGGGTTGAATCATCCCCAGGCGAAAGTCAGTGAAACGGCGGCGATGCGAAACTGGGCGTACTCCATCATGATTGAGAACCCGAGCGGACCCTACCATGTCTTTTTTGAGTTACGCCGCGCTGCAGAAGGGAAGCCACAAGATCTCAACCTGGTCGTGGAAAGCGCCTACCACCAGACTGAAAAGCCGCCCAGGCTGTTCGGGAAAATGGGATTTATGCTGCTGTGCGGTAAGGTCTATCTTCGTCAACCGACCTCCACCAAGCGCTGACACCAGAAACGAAAAAAGGCGCCAAAGGCGCCTTTTTCGATTCGGTAAAGCAGATCCAGACACCACTTACGAACCGCCTTGCGCGATTACAGCTCTCGCTGCTGGGAAGCGCTCAATCTCATCTGGTCAGTCGCTTCGATGGGGGCAAAGCTAACGAAAACTGGCGCATACGTCAATGAATTCGTAACCCGTCGTTCACAAAGAAGTCAGCGGGTTCTGTATCCCATTGTGTACAGACCAGCCGCCGATACAAAACCCGCCACTTCCCGCGCATTACCCACACAGCCGCGATACACCCGCCGGTTTAACTGAGTCTGTCAGTCGCCATGCCCGGCGGCTCTTTTGCAGAGATCTTGCCCATGCAGATTCCCCACCTCACCTCGCAGGCCAGCGTCGGGCTCGGCCTGCGTCGCGGCTTGATGAAGGATCTTCAAGCCGCGCGCACCGGCGATTTCGACTTTCTCGAAGTCGCCCCGGAAAACTGGATCGGCGTCGGCGGTGCCCACGGTGCCGCGCTGCGTGAACTGGCCGAGCGTTATCCGTTGTCCTGCCACGGCCTGTCGTTGTCGCTCGGTGGATCGGCGCCGCTGGACGTCGATTTCCTTCGGGAAGTCCGGGTGTTTCTCGATCATTACAACGTGCCGCTGTACAGCGAGCACTTGAGCTATTGCAGCGACGACGGTCACCTCTATGACCTGCTGCCGCTGCCATTCACCGAAGAGGCGGTGCACCACGTTGCCGCGCGGATCCGTCAGGCCCAGGACATTCTCGGCCGGCGCCTGGCAGTGGAAAACGTTTCCTATTACGCCGCCCCCCGGCAGGACATGGACGAGGTGACCTTCACTAACGCCGTGCTGCGTGAGGCCGATTGCGACCTGCTGCTGGACGTCAACAACGTCTACGTCAACTCGATCAACCACGGGTTCGACCCGCAGACATTTCTGGTCGGGATCGAGTCGGGCCGGGTGGTCGGGATGCACGTGGCCGGGCATTTCGACGAGTCCGACACGCTGAAGATCGATACCCACGGCGCTTCGGTGAAGCCGGTGGTCTGGTCGCTGCTGGCAGATGCCTATGCACGCTTTGGCGCACAGCCGACCTTGCTCGAGCGCGACTTCAATTTTCCGGCCTTCTCGGAACTGGTGGCCGAGTTGCAGACCATTCGCCGCTTGCAGAATCAGGGAGGCCAACGTGGATAACCTTGAGCAGCAACAACTGGCGCTGACTCGCTACTTGCGCGATCCCGAGAACGAGACGCCCCCGGCCGACATGAATGCGGCCCGGGTCAACGTCTATCGCGATCTGGTGTTCAACAATGTCTCGCAACTGTTGGGCGGGACGTTTCCGGTGCTGATCCGGATCATCGGTCAGGAGCGCTGGCGCACATTGATTCGCGGCTTCCTGCGGGACTACCGGGCTCAGACGCCGAAATTCGGTGAGATCGCCGAGGCGTTTGTCGATTACCTCGCCTCGGAACCCGCAGCTTTGAGCATGGGCGAGTGGCCGGCATTTCTGGTGGAGCTGGCGCATTACGAATGGGTGGAAATGGTGTTGCAGCAGTCCGATGCCCAGCCGCTGCCGGCAAGTGATCCCGCGCTGCTGCTGGAGCGGCCACTGCAGGTTTCGGCGCTGGCGTGGCCATTGGCGTACACATGGCCGGTACAGATGCTCGGGCCGGATCATCAGCCGTCTGCGCCACCGGCCCAGCCAACGTTGTTGCTGGTGCGGCGCACAATGGATTTCAGTGTGAAGTTTTCCGAGCTGAGCCCGTTGGCGTGGCGGTTGTTGCAGCGAATTGGCGAGTTCCCTGCGCTGAACGGTCGTGAACAACTGGAAGGGTTGGCGATGGAAGCGGGGATGCCAGTAACAGCATCATTCATGGACAGTGGTCTGGCGTTGTTGCAGCAGATGCATGAGGACGGTGTGTTAGGCATTACCTGATTTCGCAAACACCGCAAATCCTGTGGGAGCGGGAAAGCCCGCTCCCACAGGGAATTATGTTTGACTCAGGAATGCATGGGCAGCTTCAGTTCAGCACACAACCCGCCACCGTCACGGTTGCTCAGATTCAGCGAACCCCCCAGCGCCATCGCCAGTTGCTGGGCAATCGCCAGGCCCAGTCCGGTACCGCCAGTGCTGCGGTTGCGCGAGTTTTCCACGCGGTAGAACGGTTCCATCACCTGCGCCAGTTCCTCTTCGGCGATGCCCGGTCCGCGATCCATGACTTTGATCGAGAGGCCGTTGCTTTGGCGTTCGACCAATAGTTCGGCAGCACCGGCAAATTTCAGCGCGTTGTCGGTCAGGTTGACCAACACCCGGCGCAAGGCATGAGGTCGGGTGTCGATGACCGCTTCGCTCTTGCCGCTCAACTGCACCTCCTTGCCCATGTCCTGATAATCGAACACCAGGCTGTCGAGGAACGAATCGAGGTTGGTGCGGCGGCTTTCCTCGGTCGCGCCGTGGATGCTGCGCGCGTAGGCCACGCCTTCACGCACCAGATGCTCCATCTCGCCGAGGTCGTTCCACAGCTTGTCCTTTTCCGTCGAATCGTCCATGAACTCCGCGCGCAGTTTCATCCGGGTGATCGGGGTTTGCAGGTCATGGGAAATCGCTGCCAGCAATTGCATGCGTTCTTTAAGGTACGCGGCGATCCGCGCCTGCATGGTGTTGAACGCACGGGCGGCGTAGACCACTTCGCTCGGACCCTTTTCGTCCAGATTGATCGGGTGAGCATTGGGGTCAAGGGTTTCCACCGCGTTGGCCAGACGGGTCAGGGGACGGATGGCGATGCGTACCGCCAGCCAGGTGCAGGCAATCATCAGCGCCAGTTGCCCCAGCAGCACCACCGGCAGCCACGGCGACAGCGGCACCATCGACGGGCGCACGTCGATGGTCACCGGGCTGCCGTCGCTCAGGCGCAGGTGGCCCTGAAAGTGCTTTTTCGGCCCCGGAATGTCGGTAAAGGTCAGCGGGTACTTCTCGCCAATGGCGTCGGTAATCGAGGTGACCGCGATCGGCACTTCGCCGGCGCCGATCGGTGTACCCGGTTCGCCCTCGCTGAGCAGGTAACCGTAGTTGTTCCGGGCCAGGCGTTCGAGCCATATCGGACGCTCTTCGGCCGGCAAGCGATCGAGGATCGCAATCGAGGTCGAAACGTCGGTTTCCAGGTTGCCGAGCATGGTGTTTTTCGCACTTTCGTAGCGCTCGTAATACTGCGCGCCGAACGACAGCGCCTGCGCCAGCAGCAAGCCGATCAGGAAAATCAGCGACAACCGTGAGGCCAGCGTGCGCGGCCAGTGCAGGGCGAACGTCATGCGGGCGCTCCGAGGATTTCGACCGGTAGCGAGAACACATAACCTTCACTGCGCACGGTCTTGATGTAGGCAGGTTCCCGGGCGTCGTCCAGCAGGCGCTGGCGCAAACGGCTGACCAACAGATCGATGGAACGATCGAACAGATCGGCGTCGCGGCCCTGGGTCAGGTTGAGCAGTTGATCGCGGCTCAACACTCGTTGCGGATGGTCGAGGAACACCCGCAGCAAACGGTATTCCGCGCCGCTGAGGGCGACCATGGTGCCGTCGGTGTCGAGCAGATGGCGGGCCGAAGTGTCGAGTTGCCAGCGCCCGAAGGCCAACAAGCGACCGCTTTCTGTGACCACCAGATTGGGTGGCAGCATCCGCGTGCGGCGCAGCACGGCATTGATTCGCGCCAGCAGCTCGCGTGCGGCGAAGGGTTTGGTCAGGTAATCGTCGGCACCCATTTCCAGGCCGATGATGCGGTCGGTTTCGTCGTTGCGGGCCGTCAGCATCAAGACTGGCGTGGCCTTGTGTTTGCCGGCGCGCAGTTCGCGGCACAGTAGCAGGCCGTCATCCCCCGGCATCATGATGTCGAGCACGATCAGGTCGACAGTGTTGGCTTCCAGAAAACTGCGCATCTGCCGGCCATCAGCGACCACCGTGGTGCGCAGGCCGTTCTTTTTCAGGTAGTTGCCAACCAGTTCGCGAATCTCGCGGTCGTCATCGACGATGAGAATGTGATCGACATGATCCATGGAGCCAAACCTCTATCAAGTGGGGGAATGTCTCGCAGTCTATAGAGCCCGCGCGGGCTCGCCTGCCTGCCTTTGTATTGCAGTGTATCCGGCGCAACGATGGATACATGTGGACGCAAAATCGCGATTTTTTCAGGGTTTTGTATCGCTGTGTATCCCCCTGCGGGCGAGATACGTAGCGATTTATACCGGCTGTTTTCCGACACAGACGGGATACCTCGCGAGCTTTAAATGAGCTCCATCGAGGCACACCGCAACGCCTCGGCTCAATCAACGACCTACCCATTGAAGCCTTGAGGAAATCGCCATGACCAACAAATCCGTAATCGCCGCCTGCCTGTTTGCCGCCCTGAACATCTGCACCCTGTCGGCCCGCGCCGAAGCGGTTGCCCCGCAAACCTACACCTACGGCACCCATCTGGACATCCAGAAAGTGCTCTCGATGAAAGAAGACCAATCGATGACCTGCGGCATCGTCGACGCCCGCATGACCTACCTCGATTCGGCCGGTCAGACCCGCGTTCTCGACTACAGCAAGTTCGCTGACGGCTGCGACAACCAGAACTGATCCGCCACCCATTTAAAGGAAGATTGCCATGAACAACGTATCGCGTTTCTTGACCGCCATTGCCTTCTCGTTTGCCGGTGTCGCGGCGCATGCCAACAGCGCCGTCGAACAGAATAGCTGCGCCGGCAGCACCTGCTTTCAACTGAGCCCGGTGGCCAAACAGGGCAGCGATGCCTTGATCGCCGCCGACGGCGCCAGCCGCACGCCGCAGGGGCAGATGGTCGCGGCCGACGGCTCCAGCCGCACGCCGCAAGGACAGATGGTGGCGGAAAACGGCGCCAGCCGCACACCGCAAAGCCAATGGCTGGACAGCCAGACCGCTTGAGCTACCCGGGTGCCTGTCGGTGAACGGCAGGCACCTGTTTGATCGGCAGACCGCCCACATTTCAAAAGGTGAACCCTATGTTCCTCATCGCTTTCCTGGGCGGTCTGTTGACTGTCCTCAGCCCCTGCATTCTGCCGGTGGTGCCGTTCCTGTTTGCCGGAGTCGACCGCAGCCGTTCCTCGATCCTGCTGACACTCGGCGGCATGGCCCTGACCTTCGCGGCGATTTCGAGCCTGGCGGTGGTCAGCAGCGAATGGGTGATCCAGGCCAACAACACCGGCCGACACATCGCGCTGATCGTGATGGTGCTGTTTGCGCTGTCGCTGATTTCAGCACGCATCGGTGACTGGCTGGCGCGGCCATTCGTGTTGCTGGGTAATCGCCTGGATCCGGACTCCCGCAAGAAGGCCGGTCCCATGGGCTCGATCATGATCGGCGTGGCCACCGGTCTGCTGTGGGCACCGTGTGCCGGTCCAATCCTCGGCGTGATCCTCACTGGCGCCATGTTGCAAGGTGCCAATGCCCAGACCAGCCTGTTGCTGCTGGCCTACGGCGCGGGCAGTGCGCTGTCGCTGGGAACGTTGATCTTTGCCGGTCGCGGCTTGGTCAACCGGTTGAAACCGTCGATTCCGTTCACTGGCTGGTTGCGTCGCGGGGCGGGCGTTGCGGTGTTGGCGGCAGCCGCCGTGATCTCCACCGGCGCTGATAAAACCCTGCTGGCCGGCACGTCGTCCGAAGGCGTCGCCAGCGTCGAGAAAAACGTGTTGGAAAACGCGCCGAAAGTGATCGATTACTTCATCAGCAAAGTGCGGGCGGATTCGACGTCGGACGAGCAGGGCAAAGGCGCGATGCCGTCACTGGCCGGCGCAGTGCAATGGCTGAACTCCCCGGAGCTGAACGCCGAATCCCTGCGCGGCAAAGTGGTGCTGGTGGACTTCTGGACCTACGACTGCATCAATTGCCAGCACACGCTGCCGTACGTGAAAGAGTGGGAGAAGAAGTACGGCAAGGACGGCCTGGTGGTGATCGGTGTGCACACCCCGGAATACGGCTACGAGCGAATCATCGACAACGTCAAGGATCAGGTGAAGAAACTCGGTATCACCTACCCGGTGGCCATCGACAACAACTACGCGATCTGGCGCAACTTCGACAACCAGTACTGGCCGGCGCACTACCTGATCGATGCCAAGGGGCAGGTGCGTTACACCCACTTTGGCGAGGGTCGCTATGAAGCTCAGGAGCAGATGATTCAGCAACTGCTCAAAGAGGCCAAGGCACCTGCAGCCTGAACCGCGAACGTCAATGGCTCACAGGTCGCGCACCATGAGCCATTGTTCGTTGTCCCAGGCCTGAAAACGCTCCAGCACTGTCCAGCCGCGTTTGGCGTAGTAGTCCTGTTTGTTTTGCGTATGCAGGTAGAAACGCGGCAGGCCTTGTTTCTTTGCTTGCTCGGCAATTCCTTCGATCAATTTTTCTGCCAGCCCCTGACCGCGAGATTCGGGACTGACCAGCACGCAGGCCAGCCAAGGCTCCAGATCCGGTCGTTGCGCAAGATCTGCACGAGCCAGTGCCGCGCCACCGAGCAAACGTTCGCCGTCCAGTGCGAGCAGGCAGCGCCAGTCGCCGTTTGTTTGCCCTTCGGCAAACTCCCGTTGCCACTCGGCCAACGGTTGATGGGCATATTCGTAGTGAAACTGGCGGTGGATCCACTCGGCGTAAGTGTCGCTGTGCTGCATGTGGTCGGCGAGCCATTCGAGGCGCAAGGACATGGTCGGATTCCGTTCGCGGTTCGGGTCTGCATCAGAGCCGATCCGACGACACCTTGGCAACCCCCATGAGAGTGTTTCGGGGCCTTTACAAAATCCCGCCATTCATCGGCGAAAGCCCGGTTTTAAAGGCTCTTTAGACGATTGGAGGGGACGCCGTACGGCCTCGGGGCGATAGTGGAAGAGCAGGGCTGTACCCGCCCTGTCACTGATAAAAAGAAAGCGAGGTTGCCATGCCGAAATTCGTGATTGAACGCGAGATTCCAGGGGCCGGAAAGCTGTCGGAGCAAGAACTCAAAGCCGTGTCGCAAACGTCCTGCCAGGCGTTGCGTGAACTCGGACCGCAGGTGCAGTGGCTGCAGAGTTATGTCACCGCCGACAAGGTGTATTGCGTGTACATCGCCCCCAACGAAGAGCTGGTGCGCGAGCATGCCAGGCTGGGCGGGTTTCCCGCCAACAGTGTGTCCCGGGTGATGAACATCATTGACCCGACGACCGCCGAGTAACGCCTGATTCAACCTGTCGTGGAGCACCCATCGATGAGCACCCCCATTGATCTCACTGCCCTGAAGGAACGCCAGAAAGTCGCCTGGGCCAGTGGCGACTATGCCGTGATCGGCACCACCTTGCAGATCGTCGGGGAAACCCTCGCCGAAGCCTGCGATTTACGCTGCGATGAAGAGGTGCTGGACGTTGCCGCCGGCAATGGCAATGCCACGCTGGCGGCGGCGCGCCGGGGCTGTCGGGTGCTGTCCACCGATTATGTCGCGGCGTTGCTGGAGCGCGGCCAGGACCGGGCGCGGGCCGAGCATCTGGACGTGACCTTCCAGGTCGCTGACGCCGAAGCGCTGCCGTTCGCCGATTCCAGTTTCGATGCGGTGCTGTCGACTTTCGGTGTGATGTTTGCCCCGGATCAGGCCAAGGCTGCGCAGGAACTGGCGCGGGTCTGTCGCCGTGGCGGGCGGATCGGCCTGGCCAACTGGACGCCGGAAGGCTTCGTCGGCCAGATGTTCAAGACCCTCGGTCGCTACCTGCCACCCCCGGCTGGCGCGCAACCACCGTCGAACTGGGGTTCGGAAGCCTGGCTGCATTCGCACTTCGATGAGCGCCAGTTCCTGATGCAAGTGACTCGTCGCCACTTCAATTTCCGTTATCGCTCGGCGGCACACTTCATCGACATCTTCCGCCACTGGTACGGGCCGGTGCACAAGGCATTCGCCGCATTGCCGCCGGAAAGCGGGCAGGCGCTGGAAGGGGATCTGACGCAGCTGATCGACGGGCTGAACCGGGCGGGGCCGGATTCGATGGTAGTGCCGAGCGAGTATCTGGAGGTGGTGATTACCAAACGCTAAGCGTCATGCAAGACAAGTGTGGGAGCGAGCAGGCTCGCTCCCACAAATTCTTCTATTTCAGGTGCGAAGCATCGAACCACTCCAGCGCCGTGCGCCAGATGCAGATGCCGAGGAAATAAGCCGACGCCAGCAACCACAAACCCATCACCAGCGGGTTGATGACCGGGTGGTTGAGCACCAGCGACAGGCTGCACAGCAGCCAGATCGCCGTTACCGCAATATTGATCGGCATGAACCGGCGCACACGGAACGGATGGAGGAATTTCATTCGGGTCACGGTCAGCAGCGCCAGAGCGATCACGGTCAGGAAGGTGATCCACGGCCCCGGGGCGATGATGTACAGGCACAGCGCAACCACGTTCCACGCGGCGGGGAAACCGACGAAGTAGTTGTCCTTGCTCTTCATGTTGACGTTGCAGAAGCAGAACAGCGACGACACCAGAATCAGCGACACGGTCAGCAGCAGGGTGTAGTCGGGCAGGGGAATGTAGCGATAGATGAACAGTGCCGGAATGAACACGTAGGTCAGGTAATCGATCACCAGATCGAGGATCGAGCCGTCGAAACTCGGCAGCACCGATTGCACGTTGACCTTGCGCGCCAGCGCCCCGTCGAGGCCGTCGACGATCAGCGCCACGCCCAGCCACATCAGGCAGTGGATTGGCTGGTTTTCCAGCAGGGCGAGGGTGGCGAGGAAGGCTGTGACCACGCCGGTCGCGGTGAAACCATGGGCGCCCCAGGCCTTGAGCCTGGCGATGTGAACGGTCGATATCACGGAGGCGGTCTCCAGAAAGTGAAGCAGGCCGGGAAACGTCTTGAGCAACAAGCGTGCGGCCAACCGGGTCGGGGTTGCAGCTATCGACCGGCCGGGCCGGGATAAGGTTCACCCATTCATGAATGTTAGCTGGCAACGGAATTTTTTCGACGCAGAAATCATTCGCCCTCCCAGTGTCAGCCAAACGGTGCTGGCACAACCGGTGCGCAGGTCTATCGTTGCCTGACGCGGTTACGCCTTTGCCTGAGGACGACGTCATGAACACCAGTGATTTGCTCGAACAATTGCTGCGAGGCCAGGCCTCGGCGGGACAACAACAAAGCGGCGCTGGGTCCGGTGATGGTCTGGGCGGACTCGGCGGCTTGCTGGGTGGTCTGCTCGGTGGCGGCGGTGCGACTGCCGGCGGACTGGGCGGGCTGTTGGGCGGTTTGCTTGGGGGCACAGGATTGGGGGGTGGAGCACTTGGCGGTGGGACGCAACGTCGTTCCGGCGGCACTAACTACGCGGCCCTGGCCTCGCTGGGCATGATGGCGTTCCAGGCGTATCAAGCCTGGCAACGCAGTCAGGCGTCAGCCGCGCCGCAACAGACACCGCAGACGGCGGACCTGCTGGCCGGCCCGCAGGTCGAGGAGCACAGCCACGCGGTATTGCGCGCATTGATCGCGGCGGCCAAGGCCGACGGGCGGATCGACGCGTCGGAGAAACAGCTGATCAGCAGCGAAATCGGCCGCCACACCGATGACCCGGACCTGCAGCAATGGCTGGACGCCGAAGTCGCCAAACCCCTCGATGCCCGCGAAGTCGCGCAGGCGGCGAACAACGATCCGGCCGTGGCCGCCGAAATGTATATCGCCAGTGTGATGCTGGTGGACGACCAGCAGGATGCCGAACGCAATTACCTGGATGAGCTGGCGGCGGCCTTGCAGATCGATCCAGAGTTGCAGGTGCATCTGGAGCAGCAGGCCAAAGGTACGGCCTGAAACCCACCGCTCACAGCCTTCGGCAACTTCTGTTCAGGAAATAAAGTTGCCGGGGGCTCCGTCCGTCCGGGCAAATTTCACGTCGATTGAATTTTTGCAGCGCGCTGCCTCTCTGCTGCTTTAGAGGCGCGTGAACCAGCGTCCTGCCAATTGACCGGGAATCTGCCATGACTGTCCTGACATGTTTGCTTTCAACACCTGCCCACGCGCAATCGATCCATCCCCCTGGAGGCTTGCGCAGCCTGTATGAAGCATTGCTCTCGGGGGACCCCCCCCGTGCCCTGGCGCGTCCGTTTCTCGAAGAGCAACTGCTGCAGGCTGCGCAATTGCCAGAGGTGTTGCCGCCGGATCCTTCGGTATGGCACGACTGGGTGGCCGAGCATTGTGCCGAAGTCGGCCGGCAATACGCCGATTATCTGCAACATCGCAAGGACGGTGGTTCACGGCAGTTTTTCAGTGGCAAGGCCCATGCGCTGTATTTCCTGCAAGCGGTAGCCCCGACCAAACGGGTGGACGGTGCCTGGCTTTACGGTCTGTTGCAGCACTGGCGCGATCCACGCTTCTGCGGCCTGGTCTGCACTTATCTGGAAGAGCTTGGTGAAGGCAACCCTGCGCAAAACCACGTGGTGATCTACAGCAAACTACTGGCCGAGCATGGTCTGGAACACGCAGATGCCTTGCCCGACGAGCGTTATCTGCAAGGTGCGTTGCAGCTCGCACTGGGTGCCTGCGGCGATGACTTTCTGCCGGAAGTCATTGGTTACAATCTTGGCTATGAACAACTGCCCTTGCACCTGTTGATCAGCAGTTATGAGTTGAGCGAGCTGGGCATCGATCCGTATTACTTCACCCTGCATGTGACCATCGATAACGCCAGCACCGGCCATGCGTACAAAGCCGTGCAGGCTGCACTGGATCTGATGCCGCTGGAGGCTGATCGCGCCGATTTCCTGCGCCGGGTTTCGCGGGGCTACCGGCTCAACGATTTGGGGCAGGGCAGTCGCGCCATCATCGAGGGTTTCGACTTGACGCGTGAGTTGCTGGCCATGCTCGAACGCAAGCGCGTCTTCGGCCAGGACATGCATTCGGACTATTGCCGGTTCGAAGGCAAGACCGTCAATCAATGGCTGGCCGCGCCAGAGCAACTGTCAGGATTTCTCCAGGCGCTGCAAGACAAAGGCTGGATAAAGCGTCATCAAGACCCTCAGGCCAGCCGCTTCTGGCAATTGATCGAGGGCGATGGCGCGTCGATGTTCGGCGTGTTCAATGACTACGAAAAACAGCTGCTGCATGACTGGATTGCCGGTGACCGGGCGCCTGCGACCGGACCGGTTCCGGCGCGACGTCGGAGTCGAGCGGCACCGGCAGTCACGGTGTCCGCGCAGGATCCCGATGTCCGGCAATTGAACGCGGCACTGCACGGGCTGGATGGTCACGGACAGATGGCGGCGCTGATCCCTTGGCTGGCGCCGGCCCGTCATGCTCATCCGGCCGGTTTGCTCGCGACCCGCCGTTTCATCGAACTCAAATCCGGCCTGGACTGAGGGAGTCGCCCATGAATCAGGAAGCGTTGCTGTCCGCCGACGATCTTGCGCTGTTGCAACTGGGCCGGCGCTTGCAGGCGGACGGCTATCGATTCGTCACACCGACGCCGCTGACCCATCAGCGGGTCAATCAGCGCGACGAAGGGCAGGCGGTCGACTGTCTGCGCGATGTTTTCGGCTGGTCGCGTTCCTTCGAACCCGGATTGCTTTCGGCCGATGAGGAGCGGCAATGGCAGGAGGCGCTAATCCTGGAGGCCTGCGATGGGCGTCTGAAGAGTCGGGTGCGCTGGTCGAGTCTGGACGATTTGCTGTTCGTACATTCGGGGTTTCCCACCGAGGCGGCCGATTCGGTGTTCTTCGGCCCGGATACCTACCGCTTCGCCCAATTGATTCACAGCCATTTGCAACAGAGCTTTGCCCCGATCCAGCGCGCCGTGGACATCGGTTGCGGCGCCGGTGTCGGTGCGATTCTGATCGCCCGCGCCCGTCGCCAGGCACAGGTGCTGGCACTCGACATCAATCCCGCGGCGTTGCGCCTGACCACGATCAACGCAGCGCTGGCAGAAGTGGCCAACGTCGAAGTGCTGGCCAGTGACGTGTTGCAAGGCGTGGAGGGCGAGTTCGACCTGATTGTTGCCAATCCGCCCTACATGGCGGATCCGGCGGGGCGCGCTTACCGCCACGGAGGGGGAACGCTGGGAGCCGGGTTGTCGTTGCGCATTGTCGAGCAGGCGCTCAATCGCCTGACGCCCGGAGGCTCGCTGTTGCTCTACACCGGTGTGGCGATGGTCGATGGCCGTGATCCGTTTATTGACACCGTGGTGCCGCGGCTGGATGCAACGAGGTTCGACTGGACTTACCGTGAACTCGATCCCGATGTCTTCGGCGAGGAGTTGCTGAATGTCGGCTATCAACGGGCCGAGCGGATCGCCGTGGTGGCGCTGACCGTGACCCGAACTGGATGAAACAAGGCAGGTGCGCCATGAACAGGAACCTCGACGACTACAACCGCATGCGCGACTTCTCGGCGACCTCGGAACCGGCAGCGGTCAAGCGTCGGGGCAAAAAGACTGGCGCCGGTCACGCGTTGCAGTTCTGCATCCAGAAGCACGACGCTTCGCACCTGCATTACGACTTTCGCCTGGAGTTGGACGGTGCGCTCAAAAGCTGGGCAGTGCCCAAAGGCCCGTCACTGGATCCCAAGGTCAAGCGCCTGGCGGTGCATGTCGAGGACCACCCTCTGGATTACGCGACATTCGAAGGCACCATCCCGCAGGGGCATTACGGTGCCGGGGACGTGATCGTCTGGGATCGTGGCGTGTGGATCCCGCTGGAGGATCCGCAGGAGGCCTATGCCAAGGGCAAACTCAAGTTCGAGCTGCAGGGCGAGAAGCTTGGCGGCGTGTGGAATCTGGTGCGCACCCACATGCCGGGCAAAAAGGAGCAGTGGTTCCTGATCAAGCATCAGGACAGCGCCGCCCGGCCGCAAAGCGATTACGACGTGCTGGTCGCCGAGCCGGATAGCGTGCTCAGCGAGCGCACCCTTGTCGATAAACCGAGGCTCGACGCCAGGCAAGTCAAACCGCTGAAACAGCCAGCGCGCAAACCTGACTCGGCCAAGCTTGTCGGCGCGCACAAGGCGCGAATCCCCGCCCGGTTGAAACCGCAGCTGGCCACGCTGGTGGACAGCGCTCCGGCAGGGGACTGGAGTTACGAAATCAAATTCGACGGCTACCGGGTCATGGCGCGCATCGATCATCAAACGGTGCAGCTGTTTACCCGTAACGGCCATGACTGGACGCACAAACTGCCGGAGCAGGCTCAGGCACTGGCGGCGCTGGGGCTGGAGTCGGCGTGGCTTGACGGTGAAGTAGTGGTCGCCAACGAAAACGGCATTCCGGATTTTCAAGCGCTGCAGAACGCCTTCGACACCCGCCGCAGCAGCGACATCCTTTATTACCTGTTCGATGTGCCTTACCTCAATGGTGTCGACCTGCGCGAAGTTCCGCTGGAAGAACGGCGGGCAGCGCTGGCCACGGTATTGAAGGCTCACGAACATCCGTTGCTGCGTTTTTCCGAAGCGTTCGACGAAACGCCGCAGGCGTTGCTCAACAGCGCCTGCCAGATGCAGATGGAAGGCTTGATCGGCAAACGTCGCGGCTCGCCCTACGTGTCGCGGCGCAGCAGCGACTGGATCAAGCTCAAGTGTAAACATCGCCAGGAATTCGTGATTGTCGGCTACACCGATCCGAAGGGATCGCGCAGTGCCTTTGGTGCACTGCTACTCGGTCTGCATGATCGCGACAGCGGCGAGTTACGTTATGCCGGCAAGGTCGGCACTGGCTTTAACGAGGCCACCTTGAAAACCGTGCTTGCCCGGCTCAAGCCGTTGCGCACGAAAAAGACTGCGCTGACCAACCCGCCCAGTGGATTCGAGGCCAAGGGGGTGCACTGGCTCAAGCCGCACCTGCTGGCGGAGGTGGCGTTTGCCGAAATGACCCGGGAGGGTTCGGTTCGCCATGCCGTGTTCCATGGTCTGCGCGATGACAAACCGGCGCTGGAGATTACGCAGGAGCGAGCGAAACCGATGAAAACTTCAGCCGCGAAACCCCCTGTGAAAAAGCCGGCACCTGCCGCCAAGGCACCCTCTCAGACAGGGATGGTCAGCGGCAAGGTCAGAATCACTCACCCGGACCGCGTGATCGACGCCAGCAGCGGCACCACCAAGATGCAACTGGCCGAGTACTATGCCAGCGTCGCCGAGTGGATCCTGCCTCAACTCAAGGATCGGCCCGTGGCGCTGGTGCGGGCACCGGAAGGCATTGCCGGCGAACTGTTCTTCCAGAAAAACGCCGAAAACCTGGCGATTCCCGGCATCCGCTTGCTGGACAAGCACGTCACCGGACAACCGGTGATGCTGATCAACAACGTCGAAGCGCTGATCGGTGCGGTGCAGATGAGCACCGTCGAACTGCACACCTGGAACGCCACCACGGTGGATCTGGAAAAGCCTGACCGCTTTGTTCTCGATCTGGACCCGGATCCGGCACTGCCGTGGAAAAGCATGGTTGAAGCCACCGCCCTGACTCTGACCGTGCTGGATGAACTGGGCCTCAAGGCTTTCCTGAAGACCAGTGGAGGCAAGGGTATTCACCTGGTGGTGCCGCTGACGCGCAAGCATGGCTGGGACGAGGTGAAGGATTTCAGCCATGCCATCGTCAATCATATGGCTCGGCTGTTGCCGGAGCGGTTTTCAGCGGTGTCGGGGCCGAAGAACCGTGTGGGGCGGATTTTCATCGATTACCTGCGCAACGGCCTGGGCGCCACGACCATTTGTGCCTACGCCGCCCGCACCCGGGAAGGGCTGCCGGTATCGGTGCCGCTGTTCCGTGAGGAAGTCGGCGAGATCAAAGGCGCTGACCGGTGGAATGTGCACAACGTTCATGAGCGCCTGGCGGACGTCGGCGATGAGCCCTGGGCGAACATGAAGAAAACCCGACAGAGCATTACCGCCGAGATGCGCAAACGGGTCGGCCTGAAAAAGTGATCAGGCGTCGCGCAGCAAGTCGTGGGCGTTGAGCAGTTCGAAGGCGATTTCCGGGTGTCTTTCCAGCCCCCGGCGAATGGCGGCCGGGATCGCTTGGCGAGTCTTGCGACACAGGCCCGGCAGTTCAGCGATTTCGATGGCGATACCGCGCATGGTCCGCACTTCGTTGAAACCCGGAGCGATGTCCATGCGAATGCCCAACTGTTCGAACATCCGCTGTCGCAGGCGTTCGAGGTCAGCCAGGCTTTGCAGGTTTTCCAGGCGTTCGAGCAGGCGCTTTTCTTCCTGCCGCGTGAGCAAAAGTATGCGCAGATCCGCGCCGGGCATTTCCAGCAACGGATCGCGCCCGCAAATGCAGGCGCCGGGCGGGCAGGGGGAGCGGATCGGGGCGGCAATCGTCATGGCCTCCATCATAGAGGCCGTTCGACGGTTTTGCCCATGGTCGCCCGGCTGCCGTCCATCGGCAGAACGCAGAGGTGGCAAATCCGTCAGCCACCGTCGTCGAGCGCGTGGCTGTTACTGCGACAGACCTTCGTAGTGGACCAGGATCGCATTGGCCAGCTCTTCATCGCTGGCGTTCAAGCCCGGGTTTTCCTGACGAACCTGTTGCAGCGCCGATTCCAGATACGCGCCACGGATGGCACCGCCGCTGGCGACGAATGCGGACAGGTCGTCACGGGCCGGAATCACCATTTTGTGATCCTTGAAGGTGGAATACAGCGACGCGGAAACACCGGCCGAGGTGGCGACATCCCCTGCATCCACACGGGCGAAGGCTGAGCCAAAAGGCAGGCAGAGCATGAGAGACGAAACAAGTAATAAACGACGCATGACGGTGTTCCTCCAGCAGCGTAAAGCGAAAAGGAAGTACCACATAATGTGAGAGGTGCGGCGTGACCGGTAGTTCCGTGCAAGATGGCGGGTGGTCGCCGCACAAAGTGAGACCTGGTGCACAGTCTTCGAGGGCGCGGGGCGGGTGCTGACACACATTGCGACGCTCTGGCGCGGCAGCCGGGTGGAAATGAGCTTAACTGAAACGCTGAAAGGCTCATTTCAGGGCGCTCCGGGAGGATCCACCGTGTCGATCAAACTGCGTTTGGTGCTGCTGATTGCGACCAGCCTGCTGACAGCGCTGATCGTGAGCCTGGTCAGTTATGTCGGCAACCAGCGGATGGCGTCGGCAGTCAGTGACAACGCCGTCAGCATGAGTGCGCTGCGCAATCACATGGAAGCCGACATGATGCATGACGCCCTGCGCGCCGACGTCTATTCGGCCATGCTGGTGGGGCTGGGCAAGAGTAACGGCACGGCGGACGAGGTGCGCCGTTCCGTAGAGGAGCATGCCGCGCATTTTCGCGATGTCCTCGGCGAGAACCTCAAACTGCCCCTGGACGCCACGATCCGGGCTGCGCTGGAGCAGATCAAGCCAAGCCTCGACACTTACATCAACGCGGGCGAGCGGATTGTCGGGCTGGCGCTGGACAACCCCGACACGGCGCAGCACGAACTCGGTACGTTCAGCGCCGCGTTCAGCCAGCTTGAAGAACAGATGGCGTCCTTGAGCGAACTGATCGAAACCAGTACCCGGCAGACCAGCCAGGGCACCGAGGCGGCGATCCGCAACGCCAACATCGCCCTCGGCATTGTGCTGATCGCCAGCCTGTTGCTGCTGCTGGTTCAGGGACGCTGGGTGATCCTCAGCATCACCGGTCCGCTGAAAACCGCCAGCCGCATCGCCGAGAGCATTGCTCATGGCAACCTCAGCGAGCCGATCGCCGAGCCGTCCGGCAAGGACGAAGCCAGCGCGCTGATCCGCACGCTGGCCACCATGCAGCGGGATCTGCGAGAAATGATCGACGTGGTGCGACGCAATGCCCACGGCGTCAGTGGCATGAGCGAGCAACTGAGCCACGGCTGCCATCGGGTGGCGGACAGCAGCCAGCAACAAAGCACCGCCGCCGGCACCATGGCCGCTGCCGCGAGCCAGATGACCGCCAGCATCGAAGAAATCACCCGCCACGCCGAACGGGCCCTGAGCATGGCCAGTCAGGCCGAATCACTGGCCAAGAACGGCGGGCAGGTGATCCATCAAGTGGTCAGCGACATGGACGACATCGCCCGCTCCGCCCAGCAGTCGGCGCAGGTGATCCGCACCCTGGATCATGAGTCCGAAGGCATCTTCAACATCATTCAGGTGATCAAGAGCATCGCCGACCAGACCAACCTGCTGGCGCTCAATGCGGCCATTGAAGCGGCCCGGGCGGGTGAGCAGGGCAGAGGTTTTGCTGTGGTCGCCGATGAAGTGCGCAGCCTGGCTGCCCGCACCAGCGCCTCGACCCAGGAAATCGCTGCGATGGTCGCCCGCATCCAGAACAGCACCCGTGAGGCGGTCAGCAGCATGGAGGCGGGTGTGGCTCAAGTCGACAAGGGGATGGCCGTCACCGCCGACGTCGAACGGGCCATCCGCGAAATCCTCGACGCCACCCTCAACACCACGCAACTGGTCAACGACATCACCCGCACCATCGGCGAACAGAGCCAGGCCAGCAACGAAATCGCCCATCAGGTGGAGATGATCGCCGGCATGTCGGAAGGCAACAGCAAGGTGATCGGCGAGACAGCGAATACGACGGACGAGTTGTCGACTCTGGCGGGGCGGCTGGCGCAGTCGGTGGATCGATTCCGGTTGTGACCCGGGCGCCGTCAACCTCATTTGTAACCAGTGCAAGGCCGCAGGCGGGTGGGGAACGGACGGTCAAATGGCTGAATGGCTTCAGCCAGAGGCATTGTCGGGGTCATGTTCGGTGGCCATCAGCCGATAAGTCATCAGGCGGATAAAGACCATCAAGTCGGGAACAGACGCGCGGGTTTGCCCTGACGTGATATTCTTCGCGCCACTTGGTTTGACCTAATTCAGTCTGGCGCGCTTTTCGGCGGGCCGACCGAACCCCTGTCGCTCAAGTAGCTGAAGCCAATAATGATAAGAAGTCAGTTCAGAAGGGACATATAACTGAGGTCGACGCAGCCTGTCGGCCTTGTGTGCCCACCCGTCAAAATTGAAGTGTGCCGGAACCTGCGACGCTGGCCTGAGTGTCGCGAAAAGAGGGGGAACGCATACGTACAACAGCGGCGGGCGGAAGGCGTTTTATCATAGGTGCAACGGATGTTTAAAAAAGTGAACACAGCCCTGCTGGGTCTGGCTTTGGCGATGGGGATGACATCCGCCAATGCTGACGAAGCAAAGAAAGTCGACGTCCTGCTGATCGGCGGCGGCATCATGAGCACCACCCTCGGTGTGTGGATCAATGAGCTGGAGCCAAGCTGGTCGATGGAAATGGTCGAGCGCCTCGACGGCGTCGCCCTGGAAAGCTCCAACGGCTGGAACAACGCCGGTACCGGTCACTCGGCGCTGGCCGAGCTGAACTACACCCCGGAAGACGATAAAGGCAACGTAACGATCCCGAAAGCCGTCGAGATCAACGAAGCGTTCCAGGTCTCCCGTCAGTTCTGGGCCTGGCAGGTTCAGCAAGGCGTTCTGAAGAACCCTCGCTCGTTCATCAACACCACTCCGCACATGAGCTTCGTGTGGGGCGATGACAACATCAAGTTCCTGAAAAAGCGCTACGAAGCCCTGCAGGCGAGCCCGCTGTTCGCCGGCATGCAGTACTCCGAAGACCCGGCCGTGATCAAGAAGTGGGTTCCGCTGATGATGGAAGGGCGTGACCCGAACCAGAAAATCGCGGCCACCTGGAGCCCGCTGGGCACCGACATGAACTTCGGCGAAATCACCCGCCAGTTCGCCAGTTACCTGCAGACCAAGCCTAACTTCGATCTGAAACTGTCGAGCGAAGTACAGGACATCACCAAGAACGCCGATGGCACCTGGCGCGTCAGCTACAAGAACCTGAAAGACGGCACCAAGACTGAAACCGACGCCAAGTTCGTGTTCATCGGCGCCGGTGGCGGTGCCCTGCACCTGCTGCAGAAGTCCGGTATCGAAGAAGCCAAGGAATACGCTGGCTTCCCGGTAGGCGGCTCGTTCCTGGTGACCGATAACCCGGCCATCGCCGAGCAGCACCTGGCCAAGGCCTACGGTAAGGCTTCGGTTGGCGCACCTCCGATGTCCGTTCCGCACCTGGACACCCGCGTCCTGGACGGCAAGCGCGTCATCCTGTTTGGCCCGTTCGCAACCTTCAGCACCAAGTTCCTGAAGGAAGGTTCGTACCTGGACCTGCTGACCAGCACCACCACCCACAACATCTGGCCTATGACCAGGGTCGGCATCAAGGAATACCCGCTGGTCGAGTACCTGGCCGGTCAACTGATGCTGTCGGATGAAGACCGTCTGAACGCGCTGAAGGAATACTTCCCGAACGCGAAAGCCGAAGACTGGCGCCTGTGGCAAGCCGGCCAGCGCGTGCAGATCATCAAGCGTGATGAAGCCGCTGGCGGCGTGCTGAAACTGGGCACCGAGATCGTTGCTTCGAAAGACGGCTCCATCGCCGGTCTGCTGGGCGCATCGCCAGGCGCATCGACCGCTGCACCGATCATGCTGAGCGTGCTGCAGAAAGTCTTCAAGGACAAGGTCGCTACCCCTGAGTGGCAGGCCAAGCTGCACCAGATCGTTCCAAGCTACGGCACCCAGCTGAACAACGATCCGGCCAAAGTGGCCGAAGAGTGGGCTTACACCGCCAAGATCCTGCAACTGCCAACGCCTCCGGCGATTGGCCAGGCTGCACCTGCAGCGGCACCTGCTTCGGCTGAAAAGCCACAGGCTCCGAAAGAAAGTGCTGCACGTGACATGGCTCTGTAATTAGACGCCTGACACACAAAGCCCACTGAACCGGTGACGGTCAGTGGGCTTTTTTGTGCCCGGACTTCAGGCTTTGGCGTTTGCCAGATAAGCCCCCAGGCGCCGGCCCATTTCCTCCCCCAGCGCCTGCAACCCGCTCAACGGCCGCACCATCACTTCGAACTCGACGATCTTCCCCCGTTCATCGAAGCGGATCATGTCGATACCCTTGAGCTCCTTCGACCCAACCTTTGCGCTGAACTCCAGCACCACGTTCAAGCCATCCGCCGTCGCCAGTTCACGGTGGTATTTGAAGTCTTCGAATACGTTGAACACAGTGTTGAGGATCATCGAGACCACCGGTGCGCCGGGGTAAGGCGTGTGGGCCATCGGCGAGCGAAACACGGCTTGTGGATCGAGCAGGTCGGGCAGGGCTTTCAGGTTGCCGGTACGGATCATGTCATGCCAGCGGTTCAGGGATTCGGCGGCGTTGGGGTGCAGGTTCAGCTCGGACATGGTTTCACTCCTGTATTTTTGTTGTTCTTTGCGTGGCGCCCATGACTCTAGATCAAAGCGGCGCAATGGAAACCCTCTGTATCGATCTGAATGTCGACACATGAGTGCGCCAGATCCATCTGATCCGCTTTTTCCTGTTGAATCTGCATCTGTAACCGTCTCAGCCAAGCGCCCAGAATAGCCCTGCGGTTCGGCCACATGGCACGCGCTTCATTCCGAAGCGCCCGGTGCGCCGGACATTCAGTATTCAGGAGGCCTTCATGGCTAAGATGGCGTTTTTCCTCGGCGGCTTTCTCGTGTTGACCATCATGATCGGCGTCCTGGCCACGATTTCACCGGTCTGAGCCGTCCCTCGCCAGTCGGTTTCCGCAGGCCCGGACGGGTGTCGGCACAGGATCCGGACTAAACCGGGGTATCCCTTCACTGGGGTACCCATCGTGGCGCCCAAGTCATGGACTCTGCGCACGATCAGGGTGGGTGCCGATGGCGGCGAGCGGGCGATGCGTCGACCGAAGTGAGGTGTCAAGGCGCGCCGAACAACATCGTCCAGTACACACCGTTGTCACTGCGGGCATCACTGGCAAAACCGGCGCCGACCTGGGTGAACATCGGGTTCATCAGGTTGGCGCAGTGTCCGGGGCTGGCGAGCCAGCCGGCCATCGCACTGCCCGGTGAGCTTTGCCCGGCGGCGATGTTCTCGCCGATCTGCCGCCCACGGTAACCGGCGGATCGGGCACGATCCGCCGGCATGTCGCCGTCCGGGTCCTGGTGAGCGAAGTAGTTGCCGTAGGCCATGGCCTTGCTGTGGCCCTGAGCCGCGGCGCCGAGGGACGGGTTCCAGCTCAGAGGCCGGGCAGCGGCGAAACGCTGGCGTCCGCACAGGCGCGGCCGGGCGCGGGCAGCGTTGACTTGCGCCAGCAGGGCCTTGCCGACGCTGCGGTTGTCACCCATGCGACTGTCGATCAGCGGACGGGCCAGCACCACTTGCCATTCGCTGCGGGCGTGGCTGATGCCGATGTCGGCATACTGCGCATCCAGCAGCGCGCTGCAATGTTCGTCCTGCAACTGATCGAACGCCTCTTCGGCATCCTCGGCCCCGACAATGCGGATGCTGCGCACGGCCACTGCCGCATAACCGGAAGACTTCAACTGCTCGCGCAACCCGCCGCCGTAGCCATAGCCGATGGGCAACGCAATGTTCTGCTTGAGCGCCAGCGGCGCCAAGCGTTGTGCCGCACGCCGGTCACAGCGTTGCGGATGGGCGCGCAGGTCATTGATGGCGGCCGCCAGTTGTCGTTCCGCGCCGGCATGGGCGGTGGGGGCTAGCAGAGGGGAGAGGAGCAACAGGCACAGCGATACGAAGCGAGACGAACGAGCGGCGTGGCGCATGGGACGCAAGACTCTGAAAAATACAGCGCTGACAGGGAGTTAACCGCGAATGCGGCGCGCGTAGGACTGGCCTTTCTGCACTTGGTTCACGGGACGCCCAGGGCTTTGTCGGGACGCCGACGAACTGCGCAAGGGGCACTCAACGGTTCAGCACATCCTTCATCCATTGCAGGTATTGCGGGCGCTCGGAAATTGAATTGTGCGTCGCCTCCGTCACCACTTTCAGGGTCGCCACACCATCCGGGAAATTGCGCAGCAGGCGTTCGCTACTGGCCCGTGGCACCACCTCATCATCGCTCGCCGCCAGCAGCAGGGTCGGCGCACGGATATGTTCGGCGTACTTGCCCGATTCGTAACGCTCCTTGAGCAGCCATTTCACCGGCACCCACGGGTAATGCCGGACGGCGAGTTCCTGGAGGCTGTTGAAGGGCGTGACCAGAATCAGCCGCGTTACCGGCCGCTGACTGGCCAGCCGCACCGCGACGCCGGAACCGAGGCTGCGCCCGATCAGCGCAATCTGCGGATGCCTGGCAAACACCTGATCGAAAAGCCCCACAGCATCCCGGGCAATCGCTTCTTCGGACGGCGAACCGTCACTGCCACCAAAACCGCGATAGTGCAGCAGGTAGATCGCGTGGTCGGGAAACGCCTCGGAAAACGCCGGCAGATTGCGCGAGACGTCCTCGGCATTGCCACCGAAATAGATCAACGCCCGTGCTCCGGAATGCTCGCGGACACTGACGCGAATGTTCGCGTCGGGCATTGTCAGGGTCATCCGCGATTCCGCCGAATCCATTGAACCTGACGGCGGAAAATAGATCAGCGAGCGCTGGAACACGAACAGTGCTGCACACAGGATCAGGTACAGGGCCAGCAGCAAAGCGACGAGTGACATCAGGATTCTGGACATTCGACTAACTTTAACGGGACGTGAGGGGTCGCCCATGCAGTGTAGTTGAGCCTTCCCCGGTGACCGCCGCCGCACACAAGGTGCAACAGATCCGCGCAACAGAGGTGCGAGCATGAGCCACACTCAGGGTTGTTCCCGTCGCCGCCTGCTCAAACTGGCAGCCGGGGTCACCGCGCTATTCACTGTTGACCGGGCGTTGGCTGCCGCCACGTCGTCGAGTGCCCCCGGAGGCCAGACCATGCAGACCCGCGCCATTCCTTCCAGCTCCGAGCTGCTGCCCCTGGTAGGGCTGGGCACTTATCGCGGCTTCGACGTCGCGCCCGGCGAACCGGCCTATAAACAATTACCGGCGGTGCTCGACGAGTTGTTCAGAAAGGGCGGCACGCTGATTGACAGCTCACCGATGTATGGCCGCGCCGAAGAAACCACCGGCGAGCTGTTGTCGATTCACGAACCCCGTTCACCGGCGTTTCTGGCAACCAAGGTGTGGACCCGGGGACGCGAGGAGGGCATCGCGCAGATGGAGAACTCCTTGCGCCTGCTGCGCACCGATCGCATCGACCTGATGCAGATCCACAACCTGCTGGACTGGCAAACTCATCTGCCGACGCTGCGCGAATGGAAGGAACAGGGCCGCATCCGTTACATCGGCATCACCCATTATACGCCCTCGGCCTACGAGGAAGTGGAAGCGGTGTTGAAGGCCGAGCCGCTCGACTTCCTGCAGATCAACTACGCCCTCGATGACCGTGGCGTGGAAAAACGCATCCTGCCGTTGTGCCGCGAGCGCGGGGTGGCAGTGATCTGCAACCGGCCGTTTGGCGGCGGCGGGCTGCTGGCCCGGCTCAAGGGCAAGCCCCTGCCTGGCTGGGTATCGGACGTGCAGGTCAACAGCTGGCCGCAACTGGCGCTGAAGTTTTTGCTCTCGAACACGGCGGTGACTTGTGTCATCCCGGGCACCGGCAACCCGCGTTACATGGCCGACAATGCCGGCGCCGGGTTCGGGTCGATGCTGACCGATGCGCAGCGGCAGCAGCTGATTGCTCTGGTGGGGTAATTCCCATCGCAGAAGTGAATAGCGCACCAGCACCCCATGCCAGTGCGCGAGTGACTTCAGATCATCGGCGGCAGCGAATCGAGAATCTTGTCCAGGGTAATCGGATACTCCCGTACCCGCGCCCCGGTGGCGTTGTAGATCGCATTCGCCACCGCCGCGCTGACCCCGCAGATGCCCAGTTCGCCCACACCTTTGGCCTTCATCGGCGAAGAGATCGGGTCGGTTTCATCGAGGAAGATCACCTCCTGATGCGGGATGTCCGCATGCACCGGCACTTCGTAGCCGGCCAGGTCGTGATTGACGAAAAAACCCAGGCGCTTGTCCACCGACAGCTCCTCCATCAGCGCCGCCCCGACGCCCATGGTCATCGCGCCGATCACCTGGCTGCGGGCGGATTTCGGGTTGAGAATCCGCCCGGCAGCACAGACCGCGAGCATCCGCCGTACACGCACTTCGCCGGTAGCGGCATCGACCGCGACTTCGACGAAATGCGCACCGAACGTCGATTGCTGATACTGCTTGGCGAGGTCGGCGAATTCGATGCTGTCCTCGGCTTCGATCGCACCGTTTTGCGCGGCATCGCGTAACGGCACGTGTTTGTTGCCGAGCTGCACCTGGCCATCGGCGAACACCGCGTCTGCCTCGGTCATGCCCAGTTTCGTCGTCACCGCTTCGCGCAGCTTCATGCACGCGGCGTAGACCCCGGCGGTCGAGCAATTGGCGCCGAACTGGCCGCCGGAGCCGGACGACACCGGAAAACTCGAATCCCCCAGATGCACCACCACATCATCCAGGCCCACACCCATCATCTCGGCGGCGGTCTGGGCGATGATGGTGTAGCTGCCCGTGCCGATATCGGTCATGTCGGTTTCCACGGTGATCTTGCCGTCACGCTCCAGCCGAACTCTTGCGCCGGATTTCACCAGCAGGTTATTGCGAATCGCCGCGGCCACGCCCATGCCGATCAGCCAGCGACCTTCGCGACGTGTGCCGGGCGTTGCATTGCGTTTGTCCCAGCCGAAGTGTTCGGCGCCGGTCTGCAGGCATTCGATCAGGCGTCGTTGGGAGAACGGTCGCTCGGTTTTTACCGGATCGACCTGGGTGTCGTTGAGGATGCGGAACTGGATCGGATCGAGTTTGAGTTTTTCCGCCATCTCGTCCATGGCGATCTCCAGCACCATCAGCCCCGGGGTTTCTCCGGGGGCACGCATGGCGTTGCCTTCCGGCAGATCCAACGGTGCCAGGCGCATGCTCACCAGACGATTTTCCCCGGCGTAGAGCAACTGACTCGGCTGCGCGGCGACTTCGACCTTGCCCTCGGCCAGGTTGCCCGACCAGCCTTCGTGGGCGATGGCGGTGAGTTTGCCGTTCGCCGCGGCGCCCAGGCGGATGCGCTGGATGGTGGCGGGGCGGTGGGTGGTGTTGTTGGCGATTTGCGGGCGGGCGAGGGCAACTTTCACCGGGCGGTTGGCCAGTCGTGCGCCGAGTGCGGCGAGGATCGAGTCGGCGCGGATGAACAGCTTGCCGCCGAATCCACCGCCAATGTAGGGCGAGATCAATCGCACCTTGTCCTTGGGCAGGCCGAGGGTGGTGGCGATGTCACCGACGCTCCAGGCGATCATCTGGTTCGAGGTCCACAGGGTCAGTTGATCGCCTTGCCATGCAGCGAGGGTCGCGTGGGGTTCCATCATCGCGTGGGACTGGTCCGGGGTGCTGTAGGTCTGGTCGAACTGCACCGGGGCGGCGGCAAAAGCGGTGGCGAAATCGCCGTGTCTGACGTCCGGCAATTCTTCCTTCGGCTCCACACCCTGATCCCGCACAGTGGCCAGATCGAACTGGCCTTTGTCTGTCGCGTACTCGACATGCACAAGCTGCGCGGCAGCGCGGGCCTGTTCGAAGGTTTCGGCGACCACCAGTGCCACCGCCTGGTGATAGTGCTGCACCTCGGGGCCGGCCAGCAGGTGCGCGGCGTTGTATTTGCCCTTGCCGAGTTTGCCGGCATTGGCAGAGGTAACGATGGCCAGAACCCCGGGGGCAGCCTGGGCCTTGTCCAGATCCATGCGCGTGATACGACCCTTGGCGATGGCTGCACCGACCATGACGCCGTAAGCCTGATTTTTTGCCGCTTCGTGTTGTTCGTAAGCGTAGGGCGCCTGACCGCTGGTTTTCAGCGGGCCTTCGATGCGGTCGGTGGGTTTGCCGATGACTTTCAATTGGTCAATCGGATTGGCGGCGGCGGGCGTGTCGAATTTCATGCTTCGTTCCTCGCTTGGGCCAGCACCGAGGCGAGCGTGCGCTCCACCAGCGTCAGCTTGAACCGGTTGTCATGGGTGGGTGTGGCGCCGTCGAGCAGGCGCGCACTGACGGCTTTCGCGCCTTGGGGCAGCAGCGCTTCTGCGGCCTCGACACGCCAGGGTTTCGGGGCGATGCCGCCGACGGCGATGCGGCCGCTGCCGTCCTTTTGCAGAATCAACCCGACAGAGACCAGCGCGAAGGCATAGGACGAACGGTCCCGCACCTTGTGATAGACATGGGTGCCGCCAACCGGGGCGGGCAGGGTAACGCCGGTGATCAATTCGCCGGCCGTGAGTGCGGTTTCGATATGCGGGGTATCGCCGGGCAAAGCGTGGAAATCGGCCATGGCGATGCGTCGGGTGCTGCCGTCGGGTTTGAGGGTTTCGATCTGCGCATCCAGCGCACGCAGGGCAACTGCCATGTCGCTCGGGTGCGTGGCGATGCAGGCGTCGCTGACGCCGATGATCCCCAGTTGCCGGGTGACCCCGCCAATCGCCGCGCAGCCACTGCCGGGATTGCGTTTATTGCAGGCCTGATTGGTGTCGTAGAAGTACGGGCAGCGGGTGCGTTGCAGCAGGTTGCCAGCGGTGGTTGCCATGTTGCGCAACTGCCCCGAGGCCCCGGCCAGCAAGGCCCGGGAGAGCAGGGCGTAGTCTTTGCGCACGCGCGAGTCGGCGGCCAGATCGGTGTTGCGCACCAGTGCGCCGATGCGCAAACCGCCCTCGGGAGTGGCTTCGATCCCGTCGAGTCCCAGGTGGTTGACGTCGATCAGGTGCTGCGGCGTTTCGATGTCGAGTTTCATCAAGTCCAGCAGGTTGGTGCCGCCGGCGATGAACCGCGCGCCTTGCGTTTGCGCCGCTTGTGCTGCGGCTGAGGCGGGGGAGTCGGCGCGACTGTAATTGAACGCTCTCATGCCGATACCTCCGCGACTTCGCTGATGGCTTCGATGATGTTGGAGTAGGCGCCGCAACGGCAGAGGTTGCCGCTCATGCGTTCCTGCAACTCGCTGGCGATCAGTTGCGGCGGCTCGGTCAGGCTGGGGCTGGCGTGGCTGGGGATGCCGTCGCGGATTTCCTTGAGCACCGCCACCGCCGAGCAGATCTGCCCCGGTGTGCAATAACCGCACTGATAACCGTCATGCTTGATGAACGCGGCTTGCATCGGATGCAACCGGTCCGGCATGCCGAGGCCTTCGATGGTGGTGACCTTGGCGCCGTCCTGCATGACGGCCAGGGTCAGGCACGAGTTGATCCGCCGGCCATCGACAATCACCGTGCAGGCGCCACACTGGCCGTGGTCGCAGCCTTTTTTGCTGCCGGTCAGGTGCAGGTGTTCGCGCAAGGCGTCGAGCAGCGTGGTGCGGGTATCGATATCAAGGGTCTGCGGCTTGCCGTTGACCTCAAGCGTCACTTTGGTCATGGCCGGTTGCTCCAGATTGGCCGCGTAGGCCTTGAGGCTGATGAAGGGCGGTAGCGCAAACGCGGTTGCGGTCACGGCGCCGAGAATCAGGAACCGGCGTCGGGACATCTCCGATGGCGGATGGTCGTTCATGGCTGGGCTTCCTCTGATCAGGTCGGCGGATTGCAAATAACCCGCACATGCACGCCGGCGTGGTCGCCAGTCTTGGTCTGTTCTTGGAGTGACCGCAGGGGAGAGGAAAAGGTTTTGTCGGATTTTTACCCTGGCACCAGACCTCCCTCACAGAGGCAGACGGGGCGATCAACGGTCATGGGCTGTCAGTGAATCATCGGTGTTTTACCCGGTCGAAGCTGCGGCTGCGCGCACCGCACCTTGAAGGTGAGGGCAGCGCTGACCGTTCCGTCGTCAAGACCTTGGTTTTAGGGAAATCCTGAATGATGCGTGCAACAACCCTGCTGCTGACTGTTTCTGCCGCCGTTTTGCTGGGCGGCTGCGTGGCGGACTTTGATGATGACTACCGCCATGGCCGGCATTACGATCGCGATCATGGCCGTTATTACGACCACGATCGACGCTGGGATGATCGCGACTATGACCGGCGCGACGGGCGTCGCCATCATCGCGATGACAACGACGACCAGTAATGAGCAAAAAAGGGGCGTTCCTGACCGGAACGCCCCTTGGCATTAAAAATGAGCGTTCGCCCGGACGCTGGATCGCGCAGGCACGTTAGCCTCGATGTCCAGCAAATGGGTGGCGAGTATGTCGCTCAGAAAACGGAACTGATCGTTGAGGCCCACCACTTCATTGCTGAAGTGATTGCTTGCGGCGGGCATCAGCAGATCTTCGAAATCTTCGTTGAACACCAGCGCTTGTGTCTTCAGTGACACCGGGTGCTGGTCGTAATAGTTGTTGCCGAAGACCGGGAAGCTCACGGCGAGGGTGACGGTATGACTCATGATGTGAACTCCTCGTGGTGTGTGTCTCGGATGGGTGAATCCTGCGCCGGACGCGTCTGCTGCGGAAGGCAATCGTCGTAATGGTGATCATCGACGTCAGTGATGGTTGGAACAAAAACTGAAATCCCGCGCCCGGATCGAGGATCGATACAACCGGACAAACGGCTGAAACCCGCACCTATACTCAAGTCGTTACCTCCAGATCTGACCCATCAAAGGACACCGCCACCGTGAACCTGCGTGCGCTGATCGTCGCGGCACTGATGTTGCTGGCCGGTTGCGCGACTTCGGCGCGGGGCCCGGCGAGCGCGCCGCCGGTGGTGGTTTCACCGGCCACCTGGCAGCAGATCGACCGGGATATCGTTGTGGCTTCCCGGCAGTCCACCGAACAGGTCAAGGCGTTCGCCCGCGGTTCGATGGAACATTGGCGCATTCGGGTCTACGAGCAAACTGAAGAAAAATTCATCCCGTGGTTCAGCAGCTACTGGACCCAGGAATGGCTGTCGATGAAGGTCAGTTGGTACACCATCAGCGCCGGTGGCGAGCAGGATGCTTCGTCCAAACGCTTGGCAGCGTATTTGCTGGAGCAATATCAGGAGCGGGTGCTGGCGCCGGTGGCTCTGGAGATCGATCCGGACGCGATCCTCGGCCAGGCCACCGCGTTCTACGCGCAACTGATGGCGCAGCAGATGCCGGTCATCGCCCAGCGTTACGGCGTACCCCTCGCGCAGCTCAACGGGCACTTGCAGAAAATCCCCGCCATCGCCCTCGGCCCGCCGCCGGCCCGCGATGCCTCGCTCTACCAGGTTGTCAGCACCGAACCGTTGAATACCTTGCCGGCCTATGCCGCGCTGATCGACAAGATCCACACCGAAGGCGGGGCCAAGGGCATCGCCTCGACCGATGCCGGCATGGCCCCGGTGGCCAAGCGTGCCAGCCAGCGCATGGAGGCAGAGATGGCGCCCCGGGGCGCTGCCAGTGCGGTGGCAGCGGCGGCCGGCAAACTCGTTGGCGGACTGATCTCGGCGGGGGTGGCAGGCATCCGCGCCATCCTCCAGGCCAACGACCGGCCCGACAGCGAAGCGCTGATCCGCAGCAGCCTGGGCAACACCTTCGACAAGGCCTGGCTGAAACTGGTGCAGAACCCGACCACCGGTGTGATGGCCGGCACGCTGCACATGGCGGCGCAGGTCGAGGGCAGTCTGGGCGGGCGGGATGAACCGTCGGTCGGGTTGGGCGTCGACCGTGTCGAATGGCGGCCGCCTGAGTCGACTACTCAGCAGAACGAACCCACCCTGCAAGGAGAATGATCATGGCTTACATCGATGTGTTCGTGGCGCCCGTGCCGAATGCCAACCGCGAGCAATACAAACAACACTGTGAAATCGCCGCCAGGCTGTTCAAGGAATACGGCGCTCTGGAAGTGATTCAGGGCTGGGGCGATGACGTGCCGGACGGCAAGGTCACCTCATTCCCGATGGCGGTAAAACTCAAGGAAGGCGAAACCGTATCGGCGGGATGGCTGGTCTGGCCGGACAAGGCCACCCGCGACACCGGCATGGCGAAAATGATGGAAGACCCGCGCATGCAGCCGGACGTCAATCCGATGCCGTTCGATGGGCAGCGGATGATCTTTGGTGGCTTCAAAGACATTCTCGAGCCTTGATGCCGCGCCGCCGGATCACTCCGCTGACGGGGTGATCCGGCAGCCTTTGCGGTTGCGGATCTGCTCGTCCGTCGGCCGCTCGCGGACGAATTCGAAACGTGGTTCTCCCTCGCTGTAATGCACCAGCCAGCCCCATTCCAGTTCGCTCTCATCCTGCCCGGGATTCGGCGGACGGGCCCACCAGGGTTCTTTGCTGAGGATCTCGCGCATGACGTCCTCCGGTTGATGGCAATCGTTGAACTATAAACCCCTTGCCGAGAGTCGCCAGAAACGGGCGTGTAGAATCCAGGGATCTCGACGAACGAAGGAGCGTGGCCATGACGGACGAAACACGCGGGGATCAACCGTTCAAGCGGCTGTTCTTCGCCCTCGACTGCCCACCGGCACAACGCAAGGCGATTGCCCAGTGGCGCAGCGAACTGGGTTTGCGTACCGGCAAACCGGTACCGGCGGACAACTTTCACCTGACACTGCTGTTTCTCGGCGCGGTGCCGTTGGCGCAGATCGGCGAAGTCTGCGAAGCCGCGGCGAAAGTGCGCACGCCGGGGGAGGCGCTGAAGATTTCGCTGGATCGGTTGCAGGTCTGGCGGCGCGCCGGGGTCTTGTCGCTGGCGCCAGAGCAGGCACCGCAGGGATTGTTGCGGTTGGTGTATGCGCTGGAGCAGGCGATGTTGCCGTTCGGGTTTGAAGAGGCGACCCGTGAGTATCGCCCGCATCTGACGCTGGCCCGGGACTATCGGGCGCCGGAACCGGAGTCCGCTACGCCGCCGGAGTTCTTCCTGCGGGCCGAGCGTTTTGCATTGTTCGAATCCCACAAGGGCCGCTACCGCTCGCTGGCCGACTGGCCACTGATCTGACCCACAAAAAAAGGCGCCCGAGGGCGCCTGAATTCACCTGAACCGAGGAAAGCCAGGTGAGGCCGTTCAGAGCGAGGGTGCAGCGGTGGTAAGGCGCTGCGTGAACGGGAAATCGATGTGTGGTTATTTGCCGAGTTTTACGCGGGTCCAGCCCCGGGTCATGATCCGTTGCGTGGCGATCGGTTGATCCGGCACCGCATACAGCGTGGCCATCACTTCCTGCGACGGGTACGAGCCCGGGTCGTTGCGGATCGCTTCGTCCACCAGCGGCGTCGCCGCTGCGTTGGCGTTGCTGTAGCCGTTGCTGTTGGTGATCTCGGCGATGATGTCCGGACGCATCAGGAAGTCCATGAACAGGTAGGCGTTCTCGACGTTCGCTGCATCGCGCGGGATGGCGACCATGTCGTAGAAGCTGCCGGCACCTTCCTTGGGAATGCTGTAGTCGATCACTACGTTGTTGCCCGATTCCACCGCGCGGGCCTTGGCCTGCAACACGTCACCGGAGTAACCGACTGCCACGCAGATGTTGCCGTTGGCCAGGTCGGAGATGTACTTGGACGAATGGAAATACGCCACCGACGGCCGGATCTTCATGAACAGTGCCTCGGCTTCCTTGATGTGCGCGGTGTCCTTGTCGTTCACCGGATAGCCCAGATAGTGCAGGGCAGCGGGGATCATTTCGGTCGGCGAGTCGAGAAAGCTGATGCCGCAAGCCTTGAGCTTCTCGGCGTTCTCCGGTTTGAACAGCAGGTCCCAGGAATTGGTCGGCGCGTTCTTGCCGAGCACTTCCTTGACCTTGGCCGGGTTGAAACCGATGCCGATCGAGCCCCACATGTACGGGAACGCATGGGCGTTGTCCGGATCACTGGCGGAGGCGTTTTTCAGCAGCACCGGGTTGAGGTTTTTCCAGTTTGGCAGCTTCGATTTGTCCAGGGTCTGATAGACCCCGGCCTTGATCTGCTTGGCCAGGAAACTGTTGGACGGTACCACGATGTCGTAGCCGGATTTACCCGCGAGCAGACGCGCTTCGAGGGTTTCATTGCTGTCGAACACGTCGTAGGTCACGCGGATGCCGGTCTCGTCCTCGAACTTCTTGACGGTGTCCGGGGCGATGTAGTCCGACCAGTTGTAAACGCGCAGCACCTTGTCGTTGGCCTGGGCGCCCGTGGCGATTGCGCCCAATAAGGACAGTGTCAGCAGAGTCCTGCCAAACATTTTCATCGGTGAAACTCCATTCTTTTTATTCAAAAGCTTTTAAGCCAAAGCGCAAAGCCGTAAAACGCGACGGCCTCAGGCCGTCGCTGTCACTCGTTGAGGTTGCTGCCATGATTCGTTGGCGGTCTGATCCATCGCTTCCTGAATCGCACGCTTGCGGTTGGCTTCTGCCTTGCGACCGAAGTACCAGACCAGGAAGGTCACCAGCGACACCGCCAACAGAATCAGGCTGGCCACAGCGTTGATCTCGGGCTTCACACCCAGACGCACCGCCGAGAAGACTTCCATCGGCAGGGTGGTGGAACCCGGCCCCGAGACGAAGCTCGCCAGCACCAGGTCATCCAGCGACAGGGCGAACGACATCATGCCGCCCGCCGCCAGCGACGGCGCGATCATCGGGATGGTGATCAGGAAAAACACCTTGAACGGTTTCGCGCCCAGATCCATCGCCGCTTCTTCGATCGACAGGTCCAGCTCGCGCAAGCGGGCGGAGACTACCACCGCCACATAAGCGGCACAAAACGTGGTGTGGGCAATCCAGATGGTGACGATGCCTCGCTCCTGCGGCCAGCCGATCAGTTGCGCCATCGCCACGAACAGCAGCAACAGCGACAGACCGGTGATCACCTCAGGCATGACCAGCGGCGCGGTCACCAGACCACCGAACAGCGTACGACCCTTGAAGCGGGTCACGCGGGTCAGCACGAACGCGGCGAGGGTGCCCAGCGCCACGGCGGCGATCGCGGTGTAGCAGGCGATTTCCAGCGAGCGCACCACCGAGCCTATCAGTTGGGTGTTGTCGAGCAGGCCGACGTACCACTTCACCGACCAGCCGCCCCAGACCGTCACCAGTTTCGAGGCGTTGAACGAGTAGATCACCAGGATCAGCATCGGCAGATAGATGAACATCAGGCCGAAGATCAGCATGAACTTTGCAAAACCGAAGCGTTTCATCCCCGTGCCTCCATCTCTTTGGCCTGGCTGCGGTTGAACAGCAGAATCGGCACAATCAGGATCAACAGCATCACTACCGCCAGGGCAGACGCCACCGGCCAGTCGCGGTTATTGAAGAACTCTTGCCACAGCACGCGCCCGATCATCAGGGTCTCCGGGCCGCCCAGCAGTTCCGGAATCACGAACTCGCCCACCACCGGAATGAACACCAGCATGCAGCCGGCGATGATCCCGTTCTTGGCCAGCGGCACGGTGATTTTCCAGAAGTTGTTGAAGTTGCTCGAACCCAGATCCTGCGCGGCTTCCAGCAGGCTGCCGTCGTGCTTCACCAGGTTGGCGTAGAGCGGCAGCACCATGAACGGCAGGTAGGCGTAGACCACGCCGATATACACGGCCGTGTTGGTGTTGAGGATCTCGATCGGGTGATCGGTGAGCCCGGTCCACATCAGGAATGCGTTAAGCAGACCGTTGTTGCTGAGGATGCCCATCCACGCGTAAACACGGATCAGGATCGCGGTCCAGGTCGGCATCATGATCAACAGCAGCAGAACGTTTTGCGCTTCCTTGCTGGCCTTGGTGATCGCGTAAGCCATCGGGAAACCGATCACCAGGCACATCATCGTGCTCAGTGCCGCGACCTTCAGCGAGCCGAGGTAGGCCGACAGATACAGCTCGTCTTCGCCGAGCATGGTGTAGTTGCCGATGTTCAGCAGCAGCTGGAATTTCTGTTCGGCGTAGGTGTAGATCTCCGAGTACGGCGGGATCGACAGCGCGGCTTCCGAGAAGCTGATCTTCATCACCAGGAAGAACGGCAGCATGAAGAACAGGAACAGCCAGATGAACGGAATGCCGATGACGAACTTTCGCCCGCTGGGCACCAGGCGCAGGAATTGCTGATTGAAGGTTCTCATGAGCGCAGTACCACGCCGCTGTCGTCTTCCCACCAGACGTACACCTTGTCGTCCCAGGTCGGCCGCGCGCCACGGCGTTCGGCGTTGGCCATGAACGACTGGACGATCTTGCCGCTCGGCAACTCGACGTAGAACACCGAGTGGCCGCCGAGGTAGGCGATGTCATGCACCTTGCCTTCGGACCAGTTGTAGCGGCTCTCCGGCTTGAGGGTGCTGACCAGCATTTTTTCCGGGCGGATTGCGTAGGTGATCGACTTGTCCTGCACCGACGTGCTGACGCCATGACCGACGTAGATCTTTTGCTGCAAGTCCGGGCTGTGAATGATCGCGTGACCTTCAAGGTCCTCGACCACGGTGCCGTCGAAGGCGTTCACGTTGCCGATGAATTCGCAGACCATGCGGCTGACCGGTGCTTCATAGATGTCGACCGGGCTACCGATCTGGGCGATCCAGCCCAGGTGCATGATCGCGATGCGCTCGGCCATGGTCATGGCCTCTTCCTGGTCGTGGGTCACCATCACGCAGGTCACGCCGACGCGTTCGATGATTTCCACGAGTTCCAGCTGCATTTGCGAACGCAGCTTTTTATCCAGCGCGCCCATCGGTTCGTCGAGCAGCAACAGCTTCGGACGCTTGGCCAGCGAACGGGCGAGGGCCACGCGCTGACGCTGACCGCCGGACAGTTGATGCGGGCGGCGCTTGGCGTATTGGGTCATGTGGACGAGGCGCAGCATTTCTTCGACGCGGGCGTCGATTTCGCTGGCCGGCAAACGGTCCTGCTTGAGGCCGAAGGCGATGTTCTGCGCAACAGTCATGTGCGGGAACAGCGCGTAGGACTGGAACATCATGTTGATCGGCCGCTCGTACGGCGGCATGTCGGTGATGTCGACACCGTCGAGCAGAATGCGTCCTTCAGTCGGCCGTTCGAAACCGGCGAGCATGCGCAGCAGGGTCGATTTGCCCGAGCCGGAGCCGCCGAGCAGGGCAAAGATTTCGCCCTGATGGATCTCCAGGGACACGTCGTCCACCGCCGTGGTTTCGTCGAACTTCTTGGTGACTCGATCGACCTTCACCAGAACCTTTTTCGGTTGCTGATGACCTTCAAGAGCCTTCCTGTAAGTGCTGGAGGCGTTTGCCATGTGAAACTCCCAACAGGTTTCAGTCGCCGGGCCAACGCGGCCTGGCTTAAGAGTGGATTGCAGACTTGCAAGAGCATTTCCTGTCGGATCGCATCCCCTGTGGGAGCGGGCTTGCTCGCGAATACGTCGTGTCAGTCGACATGGTTATTGCCTGACACTCCGCTTTCGCGAGCAAGCCCGCTCCCACAGAGTTTTGCGTTGATCCAATTGGCACTGCGCTTGCCGATCCGGCTTGGTCGGCGCCGCCGTCCTGGCTGCCTGGGTAGTACTTGTTGTTATTACGGTTTGTTGTTTTCACGGATGACGGGTGCGCACACGCGCAGCCGCCGACCCCGTGGGGGCAGTAAACAGTGATGAAATTCTGGGTTGTGTCAGCGCTGGTTGCGTCGCGCCGCACGCTGGCGGCAAGCCTCGCCGAATGCCTGGAAGATCCGCAGGTAGTTCGGGTTGTCCAGCACCTGCCATTCCGGGTGCCATTGCACGCCGAGGGCGAAGGTCGGGCTGTGCTCCACCGAGACCGCCTCGATCAGGCCGTCCGGTGCCACGGCTTCGGCGCGCAGGCCGGGAGCGAGGCGGTCGATGCCCTGACTGTGAATCGAGTTGACCTGGAATTCACCCGGCAGCTCCAGCGCTTCGAACACGCCACCGGCCAGCACCGTCACGGCATGGGCCGGGGCGTACTGCACGGCGACATCCGGGCTGTCGGCTTCGCGGTGATCGAGCATGCCCGGCAGCTCATGCACCTTCTGGTGCAGGCTGCCGCCGAACGCCACGTTCATTTCCTGGAAACCGCGGCAGATGCCGAGTACCGGAACGCCCGCCGCAATGGCCGCACGCAATAGAGGAAGGGTGGTGGCATCCCGCGCCGGATCGTGATCCGTGCCGGGAGCGCTGTCCGGGCCCTGATAGTGGAAGGGTTCCACGTTGGACGGCGAGCCGGTCAGCAACAGACCGTCGAGCTGACCCAGCAGGTCTTCGATTTCAGTCAGTTGGCCAAGGGAAGGAATGACGACGGGCAACCCCAGCGCCGCAACGCTGACAGCGCGAACGTACTTGTCGCCGCTGATGTGATAGGGGTGCAGGCCAATCTGTTTGACGCACGCAGTAACGCCGATCAATGGCTTGAATGCCATTTTTATTCACCTCGAAGTTTGACACTTGAACGAGCTTTTCCGGAGCTTAGCCTCGTTGATTTTAATTAACAACTCCCATGTAAAAAATTCTAAACGCCGTTCATCAAATCTTCATGAATTGCGGGCCTCTGGCGCCTGCATTGGCACGAGAGTGTTAAAAAAAGCCCGAAAAATAAACGCTGAGCGGCCCTGTGTTCGCTATTGACTTCACTTTGCCGTTCGGGTTGACTGGCTCGGCGAAACAGCAGTGAACATAATAATTAACAGCTAAATAGGTGCATCATGTCGGTCCCTCTGCGTGCCGTTCAACTCAACGAAGCAAACGCATTCCTTAAGAAACATCCTGAGGTTTTGTACGTCGACCTTCTGATTGCAGACATGAACGGTGTGGTGCGCGGCAAGCGCATCGAGCGCACCAGTCTTCACAAGGTTTACGAGAAAGGCATCAACCTGCCGGCCTCGCTTTTCGCCCTCGACATCAATGGCTCCACGGTGGAAAGCACCGGTCTGGGCCTGGACATCGGCGACGCCGACCGTATCTGCTACCCAATCCCCGGCACCCTGAGCATCGAGCCCTGGCAGAAGCGTCCGACCGCCCAATTGCTGATGACCATGCACGAACTGGAAGGCGAGCCGTTCTTCGCCGACCCGCGTGAAGTGCTGGCCAACGTGGTGCGCAAATTCGACGACCTGGGCCTGACCATCTGCGCCGCGTTCGAACTCGAGTTCTACCTGATCGACCAGGACAACGTGAACGGCCGTCCGCAATCGCCGCGTTCGCCAGTCTCCGGCAAGCGTCCAGTGTCGACCCAGGTTTACCTGATCGACGATCTCGACGAGTACGTCGACTGCCTGCAGGACATCCTCGAAGGCGCGAAAGAGCAGGGCATTCCGGCCGACGCCATCGTCAAGGAAAGCGCCCCGGCGCAGTTCGAAGTCAACCTGCACCACGTGTCCGACCCGATCAAGGCGTGCGACTACGCCGTCCTGCTCAAGCGTCTGGTGAAGAACATCGCCTACGACCACGAGATGGACACCACCTTCATGGCCAAGCCGTATCCGGGCCAGGCGGGCAACGGTCTGCATGTGCACATTTCGATTCTGGATAAAGAAGGCAACAACATCTTCGCCAGCGAGGATCCCGAGCAGAACGCCGCGCTACGCCACGCGATCGGCGGTGTGCTGGAGACCCTGCCTGCGCAAATGGCTTTCCTGTGCCCGAACGTCAACTCGTACCGCCGCTTCGGTGCACAGTTCTACGTGCCGAACTCGCCGAGCTGGGGCATCGACAACCGCACCGTGGCGGTACGCGTACCGACCGGTTCGGCAGACGCCGTGCGCATCGAGCACCGTGTTGCCGGTGCCGACGCCAACCCGTACCTGCTGATGGCTTCCGTTCTGGCCGGTATTCACCACGGCCTGACCAACCAGATCGAACCGGGCGCCCCGGTCGAAGGCAACAGCTACGAGCAGAACGAACAGAGCCTGCCGAACAACCTGCGCGACGCCCTGCGTGAGCTGGACGACAGCGAAGTCATGGCCCGCTATATCGACCCGATGTACATCGACGTGTTCGTCGCGTGCAAGGAAAGCGAGCTGGCCGAGTTCGAGAACTCGATCTCTGACCTTGAGTACAACTGGTATCTGCATACGGTGTGATTCCGAAAAGCCCCTCGCCCTAACCCTCCCGATACGTCGGACCGCCCGGAGGGAGAGGGGACTGACCGAGTTGTCTTGAGATATTCAGCGACCTGACCGATCCAGTCGATTATGGATTCGGTAGAGATTTTTCAGGTCGGCGGAGCTCTCCAGCATCCCCCGGTCGGTCCCCTCTCCCCTCGGGAGAGGGCTAGGGTGAGGGCAGCCATCTCAAGCCAGGCACATAACCCAGACACCCCCAAATTCCCCCGCGTCGAGCCACCACCATGACAACGACCCGCAACGACTGGGAACAACGCTTCCAGTCCCTGACCCTCGAATCCCGTGCCTTCATCAACGGCGAATACCGCCCGGCGATCAGCGGCGAAACCTTCGAATGCCTGAGCCCCGTCGACGGCCGTTTCCTGGCCTCCGTCGCCAGCACCGATGAAGCCGACGCCAACCTCGCCGTTGAAGCCGCGCGCCAATCCTTCAACGCCGGCGTGTGGGCCAACAAGGCCCCGGCCGAGCGAAAGCGCATCCTGATCCGCTTCGCCGATCTGATCCTGCAACACCAGGAAGAACTGGCGCTGCTCGAAACCCTCGACATGGGTAAACCGATCAGCGACTCGATGAGCATCGACATCCCGGCGACCGCCAACGCGATCCGCTGGAGCGCCGAGGCCATCGACAAGATCTACGACGAAGTCGCCGCCACCCCGCACGACCAACTCGGTCTGGTCACCCGCGAGCCTTCCGGCGTGGTCGCGGCCATCGTGCCGTGGAATTTCCCGCTGATCATGGCCAGCTGGAAATTCGCCCCGGCGCTGGCGGCGGGTAACTCGTTCATCCTCAAGCCTTCGGAAAAATCGCCGCTGACCGCGATCCGCATCGCGCAACTGGCGCTGGACGCCGGCATTCCGAAAGGCGTGTTCAACGTCCTGCCAGGCTTCGGCCACACCGTCGGCAAGGCGCTGGCGCTGCACATGGACGTCGACGTGCTGGCCTTCACCGGCTCCACCGCGATTGCCAAGCAACTGATGATTTATGCAGGCCAAAGCAACATGAAACGCGTCTGGCTCGAAGCTGGGGGCAAGAGCCCGAACGTGGTGTTTGCCGACGCACCGGACTTGCGCGCGGCAGCACAAGCGGCGGCCGGCGCCATTGCGTTCAACCAGGGCGAAGTCTGCACCGCCGGCTCGCGCCTGCTGGTGGAGCGTTCGATCCGCGAGCAATTCATCCCGCTGCTGGTGGAAGCGCTGCAAGCGTGGAAACCGGGGCACGCCCTGGATCCTGCCACCACCGTCGGCGCCGTGGTCGATCAGCGTCAACTGGACAACGTGTTGCGCTACATCAGCATCGGCCAAGAGCAGGGCGCCGAGCTGATCGCCGGCGGCCGGCGCGCCCTCGAAGAAACCGGCGGCACCTACATCGAGCCGACGATTTTCGACGGTGTGACCAACGCGATGACCATCGCCAAGGAAGAAATCTTCGGCCCGGTGCTGTCGCTGATCACCTTCGACACCGTCGAGGAAGCGCTGCACATCGCCAACGACAGCATCTTCGGCCTCGCCGCCGGGGTCTGGACCAGCAACCTGAGCAAGGCCCACACCTTCGCCCGTGGCCTGCGCGCCGGCAGCGTGTGGGTCAACCAGTACGACGGCGGCGACATGACCGCGCCGTTCGGTGGCTTCAAGCAGTCGGGCAACGGTCGCGACAAATCGCTGCACGCGTTCGACAAGTACACCGAGCTGAAAGCGACCTGGATCAAGCTCTAATTCTATTTACAACGGTGGGCGCCGGTTTTTCCGGCGTCCCTCGGAGAACAATAATGAAACAACAACACGTCAACAGTTATTACGCCGCGACCCGCAACGAAGTCATCGACTTCCCGACGCTTGAAGAGTCGGTGGAGTGCGATGTCTGCATCATCGGCGCCGGCTACACCGGCCTGTCCTCGGCGCTGTTCCTGAGCGAAGCCGGCTACAAGGTGACGGTGCTGGAAGCGGCGAAAGTCGGCTACGGCGCCAGCGGTCGCAACGGCGGTCAACTGGTCAACTCCTACAGCCGCGACGTCGATGTGATCGAAGAACGCTACGGCGACAAAACCGCCGAAATCCTCGGCAGCATGATCTTCGAAGGCGCCGACATCATCCGTTCGCGCATCAAGGAATACGACATCAAATGCGACTACCGCCCGGGCGGCATTTTCGCAGCGATGAACAACAAACAGCTCAAGGGCCTGGCCGAGCAAAAACGTAGCTGGGAGCGTTACGGCAATAAAAACCTGAAGATGCTCGACGCTGCGGACATCCGCCGCGAAGTCGGCTCGGACGCCTACGTCGGCGGCCTGCTGGACATGCAGGGCGGCCACATCCACCCGCTGAACCTGGCCCTCGGTGAAGCCGCGGCCATCGTGCGTCTGGGCGGCAAGATCTACGAGCAATCCGCTGCGGTGGAAATCAAATACGGCGAGCCCAACGTCGTGCGCACCGCCAAAGGCCAGGTCCGCGCCAAGTACCTGCTGATCGCCGGCAACGCCTACCTGCCGCAAGGCCTCGACAACCGCGTGACGGCCAAGAGCATGCCGTGCGGCTCGCAGATCTGCGTCACCGAACCGCTGACCGAGAAGCAGGCGCGCAGCCTGATCACCAACAACTATTGCGTTGAGGACTGCAACTACCTGCTCGACTACTACCGCCTCACCGCCGACAACCGTCTGCTCTACGGCGGCGGCGTGGTCTATGGCGCCCGTGAACCGGACGACATCGAAACCTTGATCCGTCCGAAGATCCTCAAGACCTTCCCGCAGCTCAAGGACGTGAAAATCGACTACCGCTGGACCGGCAACTTCCTGCTGACCATGTCGCGCATGCCGCAATTCGGCCGCATCGAGAAAAACGCCTACTACATGCAGGGCTACAGCGGCCACGGCGTCACCTGCTCGCACCTGGCCGGCAAACTGATCTCGGAAATGATCCGCGGCGACGCCGAACGCTTCGACGCTTTCGCCTCCCTGCCGCACATGCCGATGATTGGCGGCCGTACCTTCTCCGCGCCACTGACCGCCCTCGGCGCCGTGTACTACTCGCTGCGCGACCGTTTCGGCATCTGATTTACCTCCCCGGCGGTGGCCCCGCACAGGCGCCGCCGGTTTTTTTCTGACACCCCAAGCTCAAACTGTGGGAGCGGGCTTGCTCGCGAAGAGGCCATATCAGCCAACACTCATGTCGCCTGACACACCACTTTCGCGAGCAAGCCCGCTCCCACAGTTGCCGTATTGCCAAGGCAAGAAGGACTTTTCACCCACCGTCCATCGAACCTGCTGAGCAACACCGACAAACGTGATTTAATAGCCGCCTTTCACGGTTCCGGGACACGGGAGCAACGTGATCCGCGCGACCTGCGCGGCACCCGCCACCCACCCCCATTACCCTTAAGTCGTTCTCACATAAGGCTGTCATGGATACGGGTTCTCGACTCAAACTAGTACGCGAAAGCTACAAACTCTCCCAGCGCGAGCTGGCCCGGCGTAGCGGCGTGACCAATGCCACCATCTCCCTGATCGAACAGAATCGTGTCAGTCCTTCCGTCAGCTCACTGAAAAAGCTGCTCGAAGGCATCCCGATGTCCCTGGCCGACTTCTTCACCTTCGACCAGCCCCCCCGCGAACACCAATACGTCTTCCGCGCCAACGAACAACCCGACCTCGGCCGCCACGGCCTGCGCCTGCTCCTGATCGGCGCCTCGGTCCCAAGCCGCCAGATGCGCTTGCTGCGCGAGCAATACGCACCGGGCGCGAGTTCCGGGGAAGAGCCGATCGTTCACGCGGAAGGTGAAGAGTGTGGGTTGGTGACCCGCGGCACGGTCGAGTTGACGGTGGATGGGCAGGTGAGCGTGTTGAGTGCAGGGGATGGGTATTACTTCCCGACGACGCTGCCGCACAAGTTCCGGAATATCGGGGCGGATGAGGCGGAGATTATTAGTGCGAATACGCCGGCGAATTTCTAGGGAGTCTACCCTTTAGACCATATGTGAATCTTTAGCTAAGAAGATACGGCGATTCAAATATAGTCAAGGGTAGGATTGAAAATTTGGTGTGATTGACTAAGTTGGGTGTGCACTAGTGTGTTGCTTAAGCTTTGATTGAGATTTTTCTGTCTATGCCTATCTAAGGATTCGATGAACTTCGGCAAGTAGAACGTCTAAATCCGCTTTGAAGTCAACCTGGTTGGCAGCGGGTAGTGATTCTTTTTTTCGTATGTGTAGGTGTAAGGTCGCGTCACTTATGTTTCTGGAGCTGTCTTGAAGGTTTTTCATGGAGCTTTTGAAAGATTTCGGACCTGGAAAATTATTTGATAATTCGCTAAAGTTTTTACATTCAAATACTGGCGGGATGTGGTCTAACACACTGCGAAGTAGCATGGCGGTTGCAAAAAAAGCTTTGTTGGAGAAACATATATTCAGCTCTTCACACAGGCGTACAAGCTTGCATGTGTCGAATGTTGCCTGGAGCGAGCGTAAGTCTTCAATTCGTTGTAAGTCGACATAATAAATTTCGTCGCCTAAAGTACTCACTTTAGCTTTTTGTAAATTTTTCTCCTTCCGTACTTTATGCAAAAGCTCTATTTTGTTGTCAACGTATCTATCATTTGAGGCAGCATATTTTAATGCGACTAAATCCATATCTTTGGATGTGATTGAGTCAAGTTGGTTGCCTTGTGGTGATATGTCGTTTAGGAACTCTAAATAAATATAAGATAACTCAATCCAGTGTTCTACTGCTTGTATGTATTTTAAGTCGCTATCTAATGCGTCCATTCCTTTTATATTTAAGCGGTATTTTTCTTCTAGTACATCGAGTCGCATCCAGGCGTTGCTTATTTCATTTTTTTGATATATCAATCTGATGCGTCGATCGATTTTTGTGAGTTCTGTTGGTAGTTTTCCTAACGAAGAATTATTTATTGTGCCGACGCTAGCTGTTAAGTTTAATTTGCTAAGTTGTGTGCTTAGCATTTCAATCGATGGCTCTATTTTTTTCAGATCTAAAAGTATTTTGGCTGGAGTCATTTTTTGTCGAGGTGATTGTTGTGAACAGAAAATAGAAAAGGCGAAACGGAAAAGGAATGGAAAAGGTGACAGATTTATTTCATGAGTCTGTCACCTTTAAGTTTATTTTTTCTTTGGCTTGCCCGCGTCGCTACGTTTGTCGCGGATTTGACCATCGTTGTTCCTGGAGCGAGGTTGCTCACCACCGCCAGGCTTTGGAACGTTCACATTGGGATTAATAGGTCGTCTGTCTGTCATTTTTTCTTCCTTAATTTTTCGAAGAATCGTTAGAAAAATCACAGCCTTGAGTCACTAAATACTCGGCACTTGTTGCTTGCCGAACTGCTGATGGCCAATGGCTGGCGTTGAAGCTATCAAATTGACATCTCGAATTCCACAGCCGGTTCTGAAAAAGGGAAGGTGGTTTCTGAGCGGTATGGGGAATTCGCTTTGAGCAAACTCGCAAAAGAGGCGTGATTTTTGTAGCTAAAACGTAGGGAGTCCTAACTAAAGAACTCAAAACTCCCGCTTTTCTATCACCCGAAACACATCGCTCACATCCTGAACCAAGATTCTGGCGATGGTGGTGACTGTGTTGATGTCTTGTTCGGCGTGGTCGGGGAGGTGGGCGCAGGCCATGAGGTCGAGGTATTTGAGCACTGCATTCAAGCGTTCGCTGGCGCAAGCATGTAGGTCGCGCAGAGGAGCGTCGGCATCAATGAACAGGACGGGTTGCTCGGTGGCGGGGTGGGACATGTTGGCGTTGCGGAGCGGTTTATCCGTTGGCATAAGTAAAGCTTCCTCGTATCCGTGAGAAGAGCTACTGCCATTCGCTGCGAGTCGAAGGGTGGTAGCCGTGTGCGGGTTCGCAGACCGAGGATACGAGGAACCCGGCAGACCCGAAGATCTCCCACACACAGCCACCATTGCGCGGTTGTCGGACGCGATTGCGGCCGCCACCATTTTGGGGCGTCAGGTTACTACACGTATCATCAGGGCTGCGAAACCCTATCGCCAAATTCGTTCGGCGACAGACCCACTCTAGGCACCGTTTCCCATCGTCGCAAACAGCCTGTAAGACGTGAAATCACCACGTGTGGCCAGCGAGTTTGCTCTCGGTCAGCGGCGCAACCGGCGTAAATCAAGGGCTGCGGGGTGTCAGGGGAAAATGACTCGCCGGGTTTAGAACCGCTTCGCAGCCCCGTAAGAACAAGCTCCCTCACCACGAGCAGTCATTTCCTACGCGGTTTTCAGATCCAAAAATCCGGCACCCATCCCCACCCCGGAACTTTCTTCAAAAACGATGTCAATTTGATGGCGTGTCGCGACGCTCATTTGAACGGATCAACCAGTACCAGGCTGTTTCCTGGCAAGCCAAGGAAGTGTGAGATGAAACTGTTTCTTGCGATGTTGTTGATGTTCAGCGGTTACGCGTTCGCCGGTTGCGGCAGCATCAGTGATCCTGATCAGCGGGCGTATTGCGAGGGTACGAACGGCGGTACTTGTGGGCGGATCAGCAATATGGATCTGCGTGCGTCCTGCGAATCGCAGAGGAGCGGCGGCAGCTGCGGCACCATTAACGATATGGACTTGCGCGCTTATTGCGAAGCCAGAGCCCGGGGTGGCAGTTGCGGGACGATCAACAACATGGATATGCGCGCGGCATGCGATGCGGAGACGCACGGCGGCACTTGCGGAACTATCAATGACATGGACCAACGCGCACTGTGCGAGGCCAGGAAGGGCGGGAGCTGCGGAAGCATCAACAACATGGATCTGCGCAACCAGTGCGAAGCCATGAAGCGATGATTTGTGTGTGACTCGAATCACCCAGGCCAGGCTGTTTCCCGGCAAGCTCAAGGAAGTGTGAGATGAAACTGATTCTTGCGATGTTGTTGATGTTCAGCGGTTACACGTTTGCCAGTTGTTCCAGCATCAGTGACAGCGATCAACGCAACTATTGCCAGGCCACGCAGGAAGGTAGTACCTGCTCCTCGATTCGGGATAGCGATTTGCGTGCGTCCTGCGAAGCGGAGAAGGGCAGTACTTGTTCGAGCATTCACGACAGCGACCAGCGCGCTTACTGTGAGGCGAAAAAGGGCAGCACGTGTTCGAGCATTCATGATTCGGATTTACGCGCAACGTGTGAGGCTGAGAAAGGCAGTACCTGTTCCAGCATCCATGACAGCGATCAGCGTGCATTTTGTGAGGCGAAGAAGGGCAGCACTTGTTCGAGCATCCATGATTCGGACCTGCGCAATCAGTGCGAAGCTATGAAACGCTGATCCATCGGCCTCATTCCAAACGCAAAAAGGGACACTCAACGGTGTCCCTTTTTTACGGGCGACTGAAACGCAATTCCCGGACTACCCAGTCAAACTTTTCACTTGCCACGCACCGGCTCATCGCCAAAGGTTCCCCCCATCCACCCCACGTCGTAGACTGCGAAACAAGTTGTAACGCCTCTCCCACGGACGGAACCGCGCATGATTCAAATCGGCAGCCGCAACAACGCCCCCACCGCGCAGCACAAAACCCAAGACATTTACATCTTCAGTATCGACCTGTCCCGACCGGCGACGCCGTTCTGCTTCGAGCAATCGATTGGCGGCGGACATGTCGAGCAGGGCGGTGCACGGTGGTTGGCGTTGGATGAGCTGGATGGCTGGCCCGGCGAATGGCGGGAGCATTTGAAGAAGTCCGGTTGTGCCTGGGTGGCCGAATTGATGGACGCGCATTCGGGGGAGAGTCAGGCTGATCTGGTCTCGCTGATCCTCCAGCGCTATGCCGAGCCGGCACAGCCAACCGGGCGTTTGCAGGCGATTGGGCGCTGGTTCAAGCGCCACTTCTATATTGGCGGCCGGTACGGCGTCTGACCCGAGGAAATACCCATGACTCAGACTCTAGAACGCGCCATCGCGATTGCCGCCACAGCCCACGCGGGGCAGGTGGACAAGGGTGGTGCGCCGTACATTTTGCATCCGCTGAAGGTCATGTTGCGCATGAGCAGCCTGGAAGAACGCATCGTCGCGGTGCTGCATGATGTGGTCGAGGACTGCGGCATCAGCCTGGAGGATTTGCGCAAGGAAGGTTTCAGCGAAGCCGTTTTGTCCGCCATCGAATCGGTGACCAAAGTGCCCGGCGAATCCTATGAGGACTTCGTCGAGCGGGCGGCGCAGAACCCGATCGGGCGGGTGGTGAAACTGGCGGATCTGGAGGAAAACAGCGACCTGTCGCGGATTGCCTTGCCGAGTTGGGAGGATCTCGAGCGGATCGAAAAATACCGGCGGGCGATTGGACGGCTGCGCGCCTGACTTAACTGAAAAGCACCTTGAATAGCCAGGAAGGCGACCATGAAATCCATTCTGTGTTTGTTGATTGCTGCCGGGTTCGGCGCACTGTTGCAGTTCGAAGGCGTGCCCCACGGTTTACTGCTGGGCTCGATTCTTGTCACCGCACTTGTCGTGACTAAATTTGGCATCGCACCGGCGACGCCTTATGGTCTGGGCTACATCCAGGTCACGCTGGGTATCGCTACCGGGCTGATGTTCGAAGCGTGGGACAGCGCGACCGTCTCGACGATGTTGCCGAGCCTCGGCGTGTTGCTGCTGTGCCTGGCAGTGCAAGTGGCGCTGGCCGCATGGTGGCTGGCGCGCGGGGCAGGGTGGAATCGCACGGATGCCTTGCTGGCGGTGTATCCGGGCGCGCTGGCGGCGGTGTTCGATTTGCTGGAATCGCATCAGGCGTCGAGCAAGGTCATCATCGTGCACTTGATGCGGCTGCTGCTGATCACGGTGTTGGTGAGTTTGCTGATTCCCGGAACGGCGCCGGTTGCCGTGACCGAAGTTGATCCCCTGTCCACGGGCATGGCGTTGACCGTGCTGTCGGTGATCGGTTTGAGCGTGGTGGTCGGGCGTTTGCTGCTCGCCGTTGGCGTGCCGGCGCCGTTCATGTTGACGGCAATCATCGTCACCGCCGTGTTTGTGAAATCAGGGTGGCTGCAGGGCTTTCACATGCCGGACTGGAGTTTGAATCTGGCGGCGCTGATTCTCGGTGTGCGGATCGGCTCCCGTTTTCAGGGATTGGGCCTCGCGGAACTGGGACGTTATGGCCGCACGGCGCTGGTGTCGGTCGGTTTGATGATTCTGGTCGCGGCGGTTTTTGCATTGGCGGCGGCACGGTTGCTGGGCAGCGATGCGTTGTCGCTTTGGCTGGCGTACATGCCGGGGGCGATTGAAACCATCGCGATTGTGGCGTTCGCCGGCGGGTTGAATGTGGTGTTTATCCTGACTCACCATCTGGCGCGGATGGTGGTGCTGCACTTTGCGCCGGCGTTGCTGGTGCAGGTTCGGCGGGTGCGGGAAGACGTCTGACCGGAGATGTGAATGGCTTTCCTTCTGGGTTCAACATTCGTCGGCATACATCAGCGTCAACTGCTCGATCCACTCGGTAGAGGCTTGGAATCTTGCAACGTACGCTTGTTTCTCTGCGTCCCCGAGTTGGATGAAATACGGAAGAAAGTAGTTGTCGTTATAGAAACCCTGCTTGCCCTGCATATTGCCGCCCCACCACGAGGCGGGGTAATCGTCGAAGGCAATCCAGGGCGGAGGCACGCAAAAGGTCTGATTTCCAAGGCTACTCAGAAACTCGACGCTGTTGGTCAAGATACGAATGGTCAGCGCGTTGAACTCGGTGGTGGAGGGGAAGTAAATCAACAGCTCCTGCTTCGTGACATCTTCGTACTCAAAAGCGGTCAGGTCTTTGAATCTGCGCTCGTCGATCTTTTGGAAATGTGATTCCACCAGTCGCTCAAACTTGCAAAGGTCATCGGCGACCATCAGAAGGGAGACGTAATAAGCATTGATCCCGGACGCTGCTACAGATGCCACCGTCGATAGTTTCGGCAGGCTGGCGCTTGGTAACGGTGAGGCGAATCGGGTCTTGAGCGCTTGCTCGCTGTAACCGGCAAAAAGCTTTCGTCTTGCGGGTTTCGCGAAAGCCATGATTCGGCTGAGTAGATTCATCGGGATGGGGGACACAAAGAGATTGGCGTGTCGGGATGGTACCCAACAAGCGGGGTGTGAACCATTGATGCGTTCGCCCGGAGTTGTGAACCCCGTGAACTACACTCCCAGATTACCCCGCCGCGTCGGAGGTCATCATGTTCCGCTTCTTACTCTTCATCGCAGCGTGCCTGTGCGCCACACAGGCCAGCGCTGAATCTGTCGTCCCGCTCAAGGGCCAGACTTCCCAGCAAACCCAGATCGACATCAACGACTGCCACTCCATCGCGTCCACCTCAACCACGTCGACACCCCAGGCTGGCGGTCGGTTGAAAGGCGCTGCAGTAGGTGCGGCGGCCGGCGCCACAGCCGCTGAAGTGCGTGGCCGTCAGCACGACGAGTTTTACGAAGCCGTGGACGATGATCGCAAGCAGGATTACCGCCAGAACCGCGCCAAAGAGACGGCTGCCGCCGGTGCGGTAGTCGGCGGTGCGCGGCAGCGGCAGGATCGGCGCGAGCAGCGGCGGACCGATGCTTCGGCCAGTTCAAGCGCCTACACCGGTTGTTTGCAAGGGCGGGGTTATCAGGTCACGCCCTGACGGGTGTCCCGGTGCGCGACAAGCAAATGCATCATCACACCACTGTAAAGCGTCACCAGAATGAACAACCCCATGCGCACCGCAAACGCGGTGTAGACGTCCTTGCCCGCCGCGCTGTCTTCAACGGATTGGCCAAGCAGGATGATCATGGTGATCAGGGTGTTGAGCCAGAACCCCGGGGTCAGTTGCGTCGGGTGCAACCGATAGAGTTTGCGCGCCAGAAACAGCCCGAACAGCAGCATCCACAGAAAGAACATCCACAGGTGCACGAACAGGCTCAACGCGCACCAGAACAGCACCGCCAGCAGCCCGCCGAGCAAGGTCGAGCCGAGCAGTTCGCGCCCGGCGTGGTGGGTGCGAGTGGTGGTGCTCTGCTGGCCGAGGCTGACGGCTTTGAGGATGATCGGCAGGTAGCTGGCCGGGTCGATCAGCACCAGCAAGAAGGTCGGCAGCACGATCAATGTTGCGCGCATCGCTACGCGAGGCACGTCTTCGGCGGGCAGGGCGGGAGCAGGTGGTGGCGCGGGGCTGTTGGCCGGTTCCGGGAACAGGACGTGGCTCAGCCCAACGATGACGACGGCCAGCAACAGGCCTTTGACCAGCGCGCCGATCACCGCCATGGCCAGCTCGAATGAGGCGAAGCCGGCGGCGGAGATCATGGTCATGCCGATCACCAGGAATGTCATGATCAGCACGTTGCCGCCGCGCAAACCGTAGGTGAATACTCGAAACAGACCGACACCGATCAGCAGCACGCCGCACACCGGGTAATAACGCAGCAACGGCACCAGCAACAGGCCGAGACTGGTGGTGAGCGCGGCAACGAACGTCAGCACCAGCGCGGTTTTGGCGGGCAATGGCCGGGGCATGCTCGCCAGCAGCAACACCGCGAGCACCGGCGACAAAAACGACAGCGGCAAGGCGAGGCCGTAACTCGCAGCGGTGCACAACGCCGTGCCGCAAGCCAGACGCAGGGCCCGTTGCGCCGGAACGCTGCGCTCAGTAGGCATACGATAGCCAGCTCATCGACCAGACAAACATCCGCCCGAGTGGATTGAGCAGATTGCCCTCGCTGGGAAATGCCATGACTTCCGCCTGGCCGCCAGCGCGAATCGAACGGCTTTCGAACAGACGCTTTTTCGCCTCTTCGCTGAACTCGATGATCACCGGAAAGCGCTGCGCCGGGCGCAGCCAGTCGCGGCTGTTCTGGATCGTCGGCAGGGTGCCGGGCGGCGGCGTCTGGCCGACGCTGACGCCATAACCGACGCTGCGCACCCGGCCGTCGAGCACTTCGCCGGGCAGGGCGTCGAGGATGATCGATACTGGCGTGCCGGGCTTGATCCGGCCGAGGTTGTTCTCGGTGAGGTCGGCGCTGACCCACACGTCTTGGATCGTGATCAGCGTCATCACCGGACTGCCGGCAGCGGCGAACTGGCCGACGTCGGTGCGCAGGTCGGTGATCAGTCCCGCCGAGCGCGCGCCGATGCGGGTGTTGGCCAGATCCAGTTCAGCCTTGGCCAGCGTGGCGGCGGCGCTGAGCAGTTTGGCGTTGGTGTCGGTGTTGCCGCCTTCCTGCTCCTGGGCGCGCAGCACTTCGGCCCGGGCGGCGGCAACCTGGCTGACCGCCGCTTCGTGGTTGGCCCGTGACACTTCCAAAAGCCGAACCGAAACCGTACCCGGATCCTCCTTGTACAAACCCTCCAGCCGTCGATTGTCCTGGCGCGTTTTAAGTTCATTGGCCTGCGCCGCTCGCAACGATGCCTGGGCCGACGCGATGCCGGCGGTGCTGGCGCCGACCGTGCGCCGGGTGTTTTCCAGATCGGCGCGGGCCCGGTCGACGGCGATTTGCAGCGGTTGTGGATCAAGCTCGAAGAGGATGTCGCCAGCCTGCACGTCCTGATTGTTGCGCACGTTGACCTTGATCACCCGGCCCGCGACTTCCGCCGCCACCGGGATCACAAATGCGCCGACCCGCGCCTGCTGCGTGTAGGGCGTAAAACGGTCGGCCAGCAGATACCAGACCAGACTCAGCACAATCACCAGCAGCACCCAGCGGATGCCTTTTTTCGCCGGATCCGGCGGCGCTTCATCACTCATGGCGGTCTACCTGCGAGGGAATCGGATAGGTCGGTTGGGGCGGCGGTGCGCTCAGCAGATCGCCCCAGTCGGTGCGTTGCTGCATTTGCTGCCGGGTCGCTGAATCAATCTGCGGCCCGGCGCTTTGCCAGCCGCCACCGACGGCGCGGTACAGGGCGATCAGGTTGCTCACGGCGTTGCTGCGGCTGACCAGATAGTTGTCCTGTAGCTCCAGCAACGCCCGCTGGGCATCGAGCACCCGCTGAAAGTCCGAATAGCCTTCACGATATTGGGTGTTGGCCAGCACCAACGAACGCCGCGCCGCACCTTCGGCCTCGCCGAGAATGCGTTCGCGTTCCAGCGCTTTGGTCAGGCCGCTGGCGGCATCGTCGGCCTCGCGGGCGGCCTGGCGGACTTTGTCGCGATAGGCTTCGATCAGTTGCTGCAAGCGCGCATCCTGCACGCGGATGTTGTTGTGGATGCGGCCGTAGTCGAACAGGTTCCAGCGCAGGCTCGGGCCGCCGATCAGGTCGAGACTGCGCGGCGTGGCGCCGAGGGTGTCGCTGGACCAGACGATGCTGCCGAGCAAGGTCAGCGACGGATACAGATCGGTCTCGGCCACGCCAACCAGCGCCGATTGCGCGGCAACGTTCAGTTCCGCTGCGCGCACATCGGGGCGGCGCAGCAGCAGGTTCGCCGGAACGTCCTGCAACACGGCGCGATCCACCAGCGGAATCAGCCCCGGTTGCTCCGCCAGAAACGCCGCGCCACCGGGCGGCTGGCCGACCAGCACCGCCAGCGCATTGCGGGTACGCAGCAATTGATCTTCGAACGCCGGAATGCTGCTCAGGGTGCCCAGGTATTGAGTTCTGGCCTGTTGCAGGTCGAGTTCGGCGGTCTGGCCGCTGCGAAAGAGTTTTTCGGTGATCTCGAAGTTACGCTTTTGCTGGGCGGCGTTTTCCCGGGCGACTCGCAGCCGGGCTTCGGTGGTGCGCAGGGCAAAGTAGGTGTCGGCCACTTGTGCGCGCAGCAGCACGAGGGCGTCTTCATAGTTGGCCTGGGCGGCGAAGTAGCTGGCGTCGGCGGACTCGATGGCGCGGCTGAAGCGACCCCAGAAATCCAGCTCCCAGCCGACATCGAACGCGGCGCTGTGCTGCCAGAAGTGCAAGTCCTGCGGGTTGTTGCCGCCGGACTGGTGGCGGTCGATGTACAGGCTGTCGGCGCTGGCCTGTTGCAGTTGCGGATAGCGACCGCTGTCGGCGATACCCAGTTGTGCCCGGGCTTCGAGCACCCGCAGGCCGGCGATTTTCAGGCTGCTGTTGCGGGCTTCGGCGTCGCTGATCAAACGGTCGAGTACCGGATCGGCAAACACCTGCCACCACTGGCGCAGATCCGGCAACGTGCCGCGTTCGCTGGCCTGTTCCAGCGCCGGGCTTTGCCACTGCTTGCTCCAGGCCTCGGCCGGCGGCTGGAAATCCGGGCCCAGCCGCAGGCAGCCGCCAAGGCTCAGGGCACCGAGCAGCAGCAGGTGGCCGGGACGGATCAGCAGGGCTGGCGTTGCAGGCATACCGGGAGGCCCCAGCGGGAAATGTCACTGGAGCATAGACCGCAGATTGCCGGTTGATCGAAGCAATCAGCTGCTACGCTTTTTCAGGCGAACGCCACCGAACCCTGCTCCGGACAAAAAGGTTGGAAGCCATGGACACTGCTCAAGAACCGCTTGCCCCCACCAGCGCCAACTGGCGTTTCAAGGTCGGCGTGGCAATCATCTGCCTGATGCTCGGTTCGTGGCTGATGGTGCCGATTGCCGCCGCCCTCGACGTGCCGGGCTCGAAAGTCGCGGCGCTGACCGGGGTGTTGTTCATCAGCAATAAAGTGCTGTTGCTGCTGGTGATCGCGGTGATGGGCAAGGCCGGGTTCGCCGAACTCAAGCGCACGATCGGCCACTATATTTCCGGCGTGATTCCGACCCCGGTGGCCGAAGTCAGCCCGATGCGCCACAAGATCGGCGTGGTGATGTTCTGCCTGCCGCTGCTGTCGTCCTTCCTGGAACCGTATTTCGACAATTTCTTCCCGGGTGTGCGGCCCAACCTCTGGCAGATGCAGGCGCTGGGCGACTTGATGTTCGTCGGCAGCTTTTTCGTGCTGGGCGGCAATTTCTGGGACAAGGTGCATGCGCTGTTCGTGCGCAAGGCGCGGGTGGTGGTGGAGTAAAAAAAACAGGGGCCAAGCCCCTGTTTTTTTGAGGTGGGAGGTTATTTGAGGTGGGCGGCGAAGCCTTCGCTGCCCGGCGCAATATCATCCTTCAAGGTCAACGCCGGAATCTCGTAATCGCCGGCATTCTGCCGCCGAAATCCGATCGGCCGCGTACTCCACAACTCATCCAGCCGCGCACCCAGCTCCTTGCACGTTTGGGTAAACCGCGCCTCATCCATTTTTCCGGTGCGATAGACCACGAACGGCGGCAGCACCTCGAAGCCCGGGTAATACAGAATCCCGTGATGAATCGGGAACAGCAGATCATCGATCGGGCCGTTGATTCCGCGCGGGCTGTAGTGCGATTCCCAACCACCGGCGGTCACCATCAGCATCGCCCGTTTGCCTTTCAAGGTGCCTTCGCCGTAGCGGTCGCCCCAACGAGAATCCGAATGCTCGCCGACACCGTAAGCAAATCCGTAGGCGTACACGCGCTCGACCCAGCCCTTGAGAATCGCCGGCATGGAAAACCACCACAGCGGAAACTGCAGGATCAGGGTGTCGGCCCACAGCAGTTTGGCCTGCTCGGCGGTGATGTCGGTGGCTTGCCGTCCTTGTTCGAAGGCGAGTTTCGAATCGAGGGACGCGTCGAACGGGCGAGTGCTGTCGCGACCCGGGCTGTCATCGGCGTCGAGGCTGGCTTTCCAGTTCATGGCGTAGAGATCGGAAACCTGCACGGTATGGCCGGCGGCTTCCAGGCGCTGGACGGTGAAGTCCTTGAGCGCGCCGTTGAGCGATTGCGGTTCGGGGTGGGCGTAGACCAGTAGCACATTCATGGTGAGGCTCCGTTGCTGAGTGACAGCAGGATCGGCGCCCGGCAGGTATATTGGAAATGAATGTCTGATATGTCTGGTATAGCCATGAATAATTTGAGACGGCTGGATGTCAACCTGCTGCTGACCCTTGATGTGCTGTTGTCCGAGCACAACGTCACCCGCGCCGCGCAGAGGCTGCACCTGTCGCAGCCTTCGGTGAGCGTGCATCTGGCCCGGTTACGGGAGATTTTTGGCGATCCACTGTTGCTGCCGGGACCCCGTGGCATGCGCCCGACGGCGCGGGCCGATGAATTGCGCGAACCGTTGCGCGAGGCGCTGGAAGCGTTGGAGCGGGCGGTGGCGCCGGCCAGTCCGTTCGACCCGGCGCAGGCGACCCACACCTGGAAAGTCGCGGCCTCGGACTATGGCGAATCGACCATTCTGCTGCCGGCCCTCGGCGGGCTGCGCACCCAGGCGCCGGGCACGCGACTGGCGGTGCTGGACCTGTCGCCCCGGCAACTGGTCAAGCAGGCGGAGCAGGGCGTGATCGACCTGGCGCTGCACACCAGCGAGGATGCGCCGCTGGAACTGCACCGGCGTGCGCTGTTCACCGAACGTTATGTACTGGCCGGTCGCGCCGGGCACCCGAAACTGCAACGCAAGCCGACCCGCGCGCAGTTCTGCGAGCTGGAGCATGTGCTGGTGTCGCCGGAAGGCGGAGGTTTTTTCGGGGTGACGGACAAGGCGCTGGCGGAGGTGGGGCTTACGCGAAACGTGGTGCTGTCGGTGCCGCACTTTCTGTTGCTGATGTCGGTGCTGGCCAGCACCGATCTGGTGGCAATGCTGCCGTCACGGCTGGCGCGCGGCAATGCCGCGCTGCAAGTGGTCGAGCCACCGCTGGAAGTGCCGGGCTACGAAATGGCCATGCTCTGGGCCGAGCGTTCGCATCGCGACCCGGCGCACATATGGTTTCGCGAGCATCTGGCGGCGTCGGTCTGATCAGGCGTGCCCAAGCGCAATGGCAAACGACACGACGACCATGCAGGCAAAAGCGAAATTGAGGTTCATGGGGTTTCATCCTGGTCCTTTTGAAAGTGGGGCCATTCTGCCGGGCTCGGATCAAAAGAAAAAATTCGTCTTCGTGATTCCAATGATCGAAGCCATTGATACCAGCGTTGTGTTTGCCGGTTTGCCTGGCTAAGCTCGCACAAACCTGCAATTAAAAGCACAAACAGGCAAAACCATGCACGATCATTCCGCTTCCGAGCTTCCTTCCCTGCGTCGGCAGAAGATCCTTCTGATCCTCGAACGTGACGGCAAGGTCATGGCTTCCGAGTTGAGCCAGCATTTTGCGGTGTCCGAAGACACCATCCGCCGCGATCTCGCCGAGCTGGACAACGCCGGGCTGGTGCAGCGGGTGCACGGCGGCGCGCTGCCGAGGCCCAAGGACACCGGCAAGGACTACTTCACCCGGCTGGACGAGATCGACGAGGTGAAGATTCGCCTGGCGCAGTTGGCGGCGCAGCAGGTGCGGAACGGGCAGACGGTGATGTTCGACTCCGGTTCCACCTCGTTGCAGGTGGCGCGCTCCTTGCCCAGGGACATCAGCCTCACGGCGGTGACGGCGTCGCCGATGACGGCGATTGCGTTGTCCGAATATCCGGGCATCAAGGTGATTCTGGCGGGTGGGCAATTGAATCCGAAAACCATGTCGGCTGGCGGTCATGAGGCGCTGCGGCTGCTGTCGGGGATCAAGGCGGATCTGGCGATCACCGGGGTCTGCGCGATTCATCCGGAGGTGGGCATCACCTCGTTGCACTTCGATGAAGTGCCGGTCAAACAGGCATTGCTCGATTGTGCGACGCGGGTAATTGCCGTCACCACGGCGGACAAGCTCGGGGCGGTGGAACCGTTTGTGGTGGCGCCGTGCGAGCGCTTGCACACGCTCATCACCGAACGGCATGTGGCGTCGGGGAATATTGAGGACTATCGGCGGTTGGGGATTGAGGTTGAGCAACTGCAGGATTGAGTTTTGTGGTGAATTTAAAGGCCCCATCGCGAGCAAGCTCGCTCCCACAGTGTCCGAGGCGTACTCAAAACTCAGGTATGCCCCAAACTTTGTGGGAGCGGGCTTGCCCGCGAAGAGGCCAGTCGATCCAATGCATAAACTGGCACGCGGTCGAGGAATCAATCAGCGCAGTTTTTCGAGCATCTGGTAGTACCACATGCCGGCCGCCAGCATCGGATTCCCCAGCAGATCGCCCATTGGCACGCGAATGTGCGAGCACGCGGCAAACGTGTCGAACTGCTGCATCTGCCCGGTGATCGCCCGGCTCATGATTTCGCCCATGATGTGGGTCGTGGCGATGCCGTGGCCGGAGTAGCCCTGGCAATACCAGACGTTGTCCGAGAGCTTGCCCAGTTGCGGGATGCGGTTGATGACGATGCCCATCGCGCAGCTCCACTGGTAATCGATCTTCACCCCTTTGAGCGCCGGGAAGGTCTGTTCGATGCACGGCCGCAGTTCGCCGGCGATGTCCCGTGAATCCTTGCCGCTATAGTTGGCGCCGCCACCGAACAGCAGGCGGCCGTCAGCCGTGAGCCGGTAGTAGTCGAGGACGAAGCGGCAGTCGTAAACGGCAAGGTCTTCAGGGTTGATCTGCTTGGCCAGATCCCCCAGCGGTTCGGTGGTGACGATACCGCCCATGGCCGGGAAAATCTTGCCCTTGAGCTGGCCCGGCTCGAGCTTGTGGTAGACGTCGCCGGCCAGCAGCACCTGATTGGCGTCGACCTGTCCGTGGGCGGTGCGCACGCCGGGGCTGTCACCATGAATGATCTCCAGCACTTCGCTGTTTTCGAAGATCAGCGCGCCGAGGCTTTCCGCCGCTCGCGCTTCACCGATACACAGGTTGAGCGGGTGCAGGTGCATGTTGCGGGTGTTCTTGATCGCGCCGTGATAGAGGTCGCTTTGCAGCAGGTCGCGCACCTGGCTGCGGTCGAGCAGGCTGACGTCATCACCCATGCCGCGACGCACGGCTTCGTCATAGTCGCTGCGCAAACCGGCCATGTGGCTCGGCTTGTACGCCGCGTGCAAATGGCCGTGCTTGAGGTCGCAATCGATCGCGTATTTCTCGACCCGTTGCTGGATGATTTCGTGGCCGCGCCAGCGCAGGTGCCAGATGAAATCATCGACCTCATCGCCCAGGGTGTTGCGCATCTGTTTGCGCATCGCGCCGTCGCCGGACAGGCTGCCGGTGACCTGCCCGCCATTGCGCCCGGTGGCGCCCCAGCCGATCTTGTGGCTTTCGACGATGGCGACTTTCAGGCCTTTTTCGGCCAGTTCCACGGCGGTGGCGACGCCGGTGAAACCGCCGCCGATGATCACCACATCGACCTTGTGCCGGCCTTGCAGGGGCGGATAGTCGGTGTCGCGGTTGAGGGTTGCGGTGTAGTAGGAATTGCTGCGTTGAGTCATTTCACTGTCCAGATTCGGGAGTCGGTGCACGGACCCTGTGGGAGCGGGCTTGCTCGCGAAAGCGATGTGTCAGTCACCTGAAGTTGTTGGATGTGACGACGCCTTCGCGGGCAAGCCCGCTCCCACAGGGGAAGTTGTGAAAGATCAGGCCTCTGTGAGGTACCAGCGCCAGTCCTGCTCACCCACTTCGGCCATGAACTGCCGGTATTCCGCACGTTTCACTGCCAGATACACCCCGAGGAATTCCTGCCCCAGCGCATCCCGCGCCCACACCGAATTCTCCAGCGCCGTAAGCGAGGTCAGCCAATCGGTCGGCAGCAATTCTTTCGCCTGCGCGTAACCGTTGCCTTCCACCGGTTCACCCGGATTGATGTCTTCTTTTATCCCGCGATGAATGCCCGCCAGGATCGCCGCCGCTGCCAGATACGGGTTGGCATCGGCGCCGCAGATGCGGTGTTCGATGTGCCGGGTGTTGGCCGGGCCGCCGGGCACGCGCAGGCTGACGGTGCGGTTGTCGACGCCCCAGGTCGGTGCCAGCGGTGCGTAGCTGTTGGCCTGGAAACGGCGGTAGGAGTTGGCGTTCGGGCAGAACAGCAGCAGCGAATCGAGCAGGGAGGCGAGCATCCCGCCAATCGCCGTGCGCAGCAGCGGGGTGCCGGCCGGATCTTCGGAGGCAAACAGGTTAAGCCCCTCGGCATCGGCGAGGCTGACGTGCATGTGCATGCCGGTGCCGGCCAGGTGATCGAACGGCTTGGCCATGAACGTCGCCTGCATCCCGTGCTTGTGTGCTACGGCTTTGACCAGCCGTTTGTAACGCACGGCTTGGTCCATCGCCTCCAGCGCATCGCCGTGTTCGAGGGTGATTTCCACCTGGCCCGGCGCGTATTCCGAGATCGCCGTGCGCGCCGGAATGCCGTGCAGTTTGCAGGCGCTGTAGAGGTCGGCGAGGAACGGTTCGATCTGTTCCAGCTCACGCAAACCGTAGACCTGCGTGTGCCTCGGTCGGCCGCCGTCGGCATCCAGCGCCGGTTGCGGGCGGCCGTTGTGATCGCGTTTGGCGTCGAGCAGATAGAACTCCAGCTCGCAGGCCATCACCGGGTGGTAACCCTCGGCTTTCAAACGGTCGATGACCTTGATCAACAAGTGACGCGGGTCGGCAATGCTTGCCGGCATGCCTTGTTCCGGGTGCATGCTGACCTGCACCGCAGCGGTCGGAATCTGCCGCCACGGCAGGCGCACCAGACTGCCTTCCAGCGGGTAGGCGCGGCAGTCGATGTCGCCGACGTCCCACACCAGCCCCGAGTTTTCCACGTCTTCGCCCTGCACGGTCAGGCCGAGGATGGTGCTCGGCAGCGGGCGACCGCTTTCGTACACGGCGAGCAGTTCTTCGCGGTGCAGCAGCTTGCCGCGGGGCACGCCGTTGGCATCGAGGATGAACAGCTCGATCATGTCGATGTCGGGGTTCTGCTCGAGAAAGCTACGGGCGTCTTCAATGGCTGCGAATTTCATAATCAATCACTCACGATGGCGCCGCACAGGCGCGCAGATTCGGCCTGGACGCAGCTCGGCAAAAGGCGCGGGCGTCCTGGCAGGGATATCGAAAAAGAGAAGGAGCTGTCGCGATTTTTATCGGCGCGATCAGACGGGCAGGCAGATATCCGGCGGGCGTGCGGAGTGACGCAGCTTGGAACGGCTCAGGGCCATGGGGAGATTGACGATGCGATTCATGCGCGGCCCCTGTGAAGGAGGGCGCACAGTGCAGAGACGTTCAACGATTCTGATTGTTGGAGTGACGTGCTCATGACGCGTGTTTCCGTTGGCGGAAAACGTCGGCGGCGGGAGCGTCCCGCCATGCCGGTGTGGCGGGATAGTAAGGGGGAAGTCCGGGATAAGTAAACGCCTGATTCCGATGCCCGCGGCAAGCCACCGGTTCAGCGCAACAGATGAAACCCCAGCCCGACGAGGGCGCAAACGATCAACACCTCGATCACCCCGCGCTTGAAGATAAACAGCCCGAGGGTGGCGGCGAGGGCGAGCAACAGCGCAAAAAAGTCAGGCTGTCCGGCAAAACCGTTGGGCCAGAACACATGCCAGGCGAAGAAGCACGCCAGATTCAGGATCACCCCGACCACAGCTGCGGTAATCGCCGTTAGCGGTGCGGTGAACTTCAGTTCGTTGTGCGTCGACTCCACCAGCGGCCCGCCGGCGAGGATGAACAGAAACGAGGGCAGAAAGGTGAACCAGGTCACCAGTGTCGCTGCCAGCGCACCAGCGGCAAACGCGTGCTCCGGGCCGAACGTCGGTTGCACATAAGCCCCGACGAATCCGACGAATGCCACGACCATGATCAGCGGCCCCGGCGTGGTTTCGCCCAGAGCCAGTCCATCGATCATCTGCGTCGGCGTCAGCCAGCCGTAATGCCCGACCGCGCCTTGGTACACGTAGGGCAGCACGGCATAAGCGCCACCGAACGTGAGCAACGCTGCTTTGGTGAAGAACCAGCCCATCTGGGTGAAGGTGCCGCCCCAGCCGAACAGAGCCGTCAGCAACGCCATTGGCAGACACCACAACAACCCACCAACCAGCACCAGACGCAGCAGCCTCGGCAGGCTGAACCGTGCATGTTCATCTGGCGGTGTGTCGTCATCGATCAGTGCCGGGCCGAAGGACTTTTCGCTGCCGCGATGGCCGCCATTGTTGAACCGATGAGGCGCCCAGCGTCCGCCGAAATAACCGATCAGTGCCGCGCCGAGCACGATCAGCGGAAACGGCACGTTGAAGGCGAAGATCGCCACGAACGCCGCCCCGGCAATCGCCCACAGCCAGCCATTTTTCAAGGCCCGGGAGCCGATGCGATGGGCTGCGTGCAGCACAATCGCGGTCACCGCCGGTTTGATCCCGTAAAACACCCCGGCCACCGCCGGCACGTCGCCAAACGCGATGTACACCCACGACAGGGCAATCAGGACCAACAGCGACGGCAGCACAAACAGCGCCCCGGCCAGCACGCCGCCACGGGTGCGGTGCAGCAGCCAGCCGATGTAGGTCGCCAGTTGCTGGGCCTCGGGGCCGGGCAGCAACATGCAGTAATTGAGCGCGTGCAGAAAGCGCCGCTCGGAAATCCAGCGCCGGCGCTCCACCAGTTCCTGATGCATGATCGCGATCTGCCCGGCGGGGCCGCCGAAGCCGATGCAGCCGAGTTTCAGCCAGAAGGGCCAGGCCTTGCGCAGGCTGACAGGCTCGGGCCGGGGCAAATCCTCAGGGGGCGTTGTGCTCAAACGAGGCTCCAGGGTTGGTTTTGTCGGAGATGCTATCTAATCAGGCTTTTGTGAATTTGTGGCGTCCGCCTTGCCCTCACCCCAGCCCTCTCCCGGAGGGAGAGGGGGCCGACCGCATTGTCTTGCGTGATACATCGACCTGAAGAATCGAGTCGATTATGGATTTAGCACACTGCTGTTATTTGGATTCAACGCTATACGTTCAGGTCGGCGTATTTTTCAAGCATCCCCCAATCGGTTCCCTCTCCCTCTGGGAGAGGGCTAGGGTGAGGGCCTTTCGATCGTCAGGCATGCGCCAGACTCCAGCGAAACGCCGCATGCTGATCACTCTTCCGCGCTTCGACCCAATGCGAACCCTCTGGCGTGGTCTCACGCTTCCAGAACGGCGCACGGGTCTTGAGCACATCCATGATGAACGCACAGGCCTCGAACGCCGCATGTCGATGCTTGCTGCTGACGCCAACAAACACGATCGGCTCGCTCACCGACAGCGCGCCAACCCGATGCACGATCTCCACCGCCAGCAGCGGCCAGCGTTCGCGGGCCTGTTCGGCGATCTGTTCCAGAGCCTTCTCGGTCATGCCCGGATAGTGCTCCAGAAACAGCTCGGTCACCGACTGCCCGACGTTCAGATCCCGCACGTAGCCAATGAAATTCACCACCGCGCCTACCCGTGGATTGCGCGCATGCAGGTCGGCAATCAACTGACCGGCATCGAAGCCTTTACGCTGGACTCGAACACTCATGCCTCAACCCCCCGTGACCGGCGGAAAAAACGCAATCTCGTCGAAATCCTCGATCGCCTTATCCGGCTGGCACAGCTCCTGATTCACCGCGCACATCAGGTTGCCGGCGCCGAGCACTTCACGCCAGACATCGCCGCGCTGCATCAGCATCTGCCGCACGTCTTCGACGCTGGCGAGGGTGTCGCTGGCCGGAATCTTTTCACCGCCCAGATTGAGCCGGTCACGGTAGCTGGCAAAGTAGTTGATCAGAATCATTGCGGGTTCTCCCATTGAAAGTGGCCAGAGCGGCCGCCCTGTTTGCTCAGCACGCGGATGTCGCCGATGACCATTGCCCGGTCCACCGCTTTGCACATGTCGTAGATGGTTAGCGCGGCGACGCTGGCGGCGGTCAAGGCTTCGAGTTCGACGCCGGTCTGGCCGGTGAGGCGGCAGGTGCTGGTGATCTGCACGCGGTCCGGCTCGCAGGCCTTGAGCTCGACGTGGATCGAACTGAGCAACAGCGCATGACACAGCGGAATCAACTCGTGGGTGCGCTTGGCCGCTTGAATCCCGGCGATCCGCGCCACGGCGAACACATCGCCCTTGGGGTGGCCGTTGGACTGGATCATTTGCAGGGTTTCCGGGCGCATCTGCACCCAGGCTTGCGCGGTGGCTTCGCGTCGGGTCGCGGCTTTGTCGCTGACGTCGACCATGTTGGCGCGACCCTGATCGTCGAGGTGGGTGAGGGTGTCGATCATGCGCTGGGCTCCTGGATCGGGCTGTAGATTCGCGGGGCGTTGCGGTGCGGGACGTGGATCAGGTTCAAGCGGTGCTTGAGCGCCCAGCGCACGGTCAGCGCAGTAGGGGCGGACAGGCTGACCAGGGTGCCGAGGCGGGCGCGCACGGCTTTGTGGATCAGTTCGAGGCTGCAACGGCTGGTGACCACGACGAAGCCCTGACGCGCATCGAGGCCTTCGAACTGAAGGGCGCCAATCAGCTTGTCGAGGGCGTTGTGGCGGCCGATGTCTTCGCGGCACAGCAGCGCTTCGCCGTCTGCGTCGAAGTACAACGCCGCGTGCAGGGCGCCGCTGCTGCGGGCCAGTTGCTGGGCCTGTTCGATGCGCTGGCGGATACCGTCGAAATGCGCGGCCGGTGGCAGCGGTGTCGGGGTCAGGATTTCCAGTTGCGGCAACGCCTGCTCAAGGGCTTCCACGCCGCAGAGGCCGCAACCGCTGGTGCCCGCCATCTGCCGCCGATGATCTTTCAGAGCCCAGAACGCACGACTGGAAATCTGCACGTCGGCCTGGCAGGCCTGGTCGAAATGGGTCAGGCGGATGTCATGGATATCGTCGAGGCTGTCGACAATGGCGTTGCTCAGGCTGAAGCCGCGAATGAAGTCTTCGATGTTGCCTGGCGAGATCATCATCACGGCCTGATTCAAGCCGTTGTAGCTGATGGCCAAGGCGATTTCCGCCGCGAGGGCTGCGTGGGACACCGGCGCGTCGTCGAGGTATTCGCGGTAGGCCACTTGCGCCGGTTGTGGCGCGGGGGCGTTGGCGTCGCCCGGCTCGATGAGTTGTTCAACTTGGCACAGCATCTTGAAAGTCCCCGAAGCGCTGAAGTGGGTTCAGGCTACGGGGCAGGGAAAAGTGCGTCCAATCGCTTGTTCCGATGCAGTGATTGGATTGGTCGATCACTGCGGGTGAACCTGAAGACGTTGCACCGAAGTGCAACTTTTCAGGGTTGCTTGAGGGGGTGTTAAACGGCAGGCATCTCGATCCCGAACATCTTGCGCGCCTCGGCAAAACACTTCTCGGCAATCGCCGAGCGCGGTTCGGTCTTGCGCATCACCAGCCCCAGCGGCGCGAGCACGCTGGCATCCGGCAGGTTGATGAAAGCCAGGTGTTCGATCGGCTCTTCCAGACCGCTGTCCAGCGGCATGATCGAGCAGCAGAAGCCCTGGTGAATCGCCTGCAGCAGCTGGTAGGTCGAATCGCTTTCCATGATCGGCTGCGGATTGAGGCCGCGACTGCGGAAACTCAAATCGATGGATTTGCGGTAGTGCATGCCGGTGGTGATCATCCCCAGCGGCAGTTCGGCGGCGTCTTCCCAGCTCATCTCCGGGCCTTCGAAATGGAAGTGGCGGGTGTCGTAGAGCAGGCCGACGCGGGTTTCGCCGATCTCGAAGAAATCGAAATAATTCGGGTTGACGTGGTCCAGATAACACACGCCCAGGTCGAGCTGATTGTTGCCCAGACCTTCGATGATCTCGTCCGAACTCAGTGACGACAGGCTGTATTTCAGCTCCGGATAGATCGCGGACAAACCCTGAATGTAATTGACCGGATTGAAGTTGCTCAGCGGCACCAGCCCCAGGCGCAGGCTGCCGACCAGTTGCCCCCGGCAGGCAGCCGCTTCGGCGAACAACCCGTCGTGGGCCGCCAGCAGCGTGCGGGCCCAGGCCAGTACGCGCTCGCCGGCCTGGGTGAAACCTTCGAAGCGCTGGCCGCGATTGACCAGCACCAGATCCAGCTCGTCTTCCAGATTGCGCAGGCGCATCGACAGGGTCGGCTGGGTGATGTGGCAGCGCGCGGCGGCCTGGCCAAAGTGACGGGTTTCGTCCAGCGCGATCAGGAACTTGAGTTGTTTGATGTCCACGATGGCACCTGCTCGATTGAGAATTTTGATTGAGTATTGACGCAGATGCGTACGGCGCACGGAAAGCGCAGGGGGTGACGATCCCACTGATCGCGTTTTACGTCCAATCGGAAGCGTTTAAGAGGCTATCGAGGGTTTCGATGACGGCCGGTTCCATTGGCGCGGACGGGAGTCGAAGTTCTTGGAAAAACGACCGATAGAGCGGGTCGATAGTGCGGTTGGTTAGAGTGATTAGACAGTCTTGATAAGTGGCACTTAGGCTCTGGTCCAATTGAATTGGCGAATGCCGGAGAGTGCTATGAGTGTTAAAGCGGATGCCTTGTTTGTTCCCTTGAATATTGCCGTGTTGACGGTCAGCGATACCCGCGATTACGCCAGCGATACCTCCGGCCAGTTGCTGGTCAGCCGCTTGCTGGAGGCGGGCCACACCTTGAGTGAACGCAACCTGCTCAAGGACGACCTGTACAGGATCCGTGCCCAGGTCGCGCAGTGGATCGCCGACGACGGCATTCAAGTGGTGCTGATCACCGGCGGCACCGGCTTCACCGGGCGTGACAGCACCCCGGAAGCGGTGGCTTGCCTGCTGGACAAGCAGATCGACGGCTTTGGCGAGCTGTTCCGTGCCATCTCGATTCTCGACATCGGCACCTCCACCGTACAAAGCCGCGCGCTGGCGGGCCTGTCCAACGGCACGCTGGTGTGCTGCCTGCCGGGTTCCACCGGCGCGTGCCGCACGGCGTGGGAAGGCATCCTTGCCGAGCAACTGGATAACCGTCACCGCCCGTGCAACTTCGTCCCGCACCTCAAACCGGTGCAAGCCTGCGGGCCACGGGGATGAGTACGCTCGGACTGATGCCGGTCGAGGAAGCGCTCGACCAACTGTTGACGATGGCCAACGAACAACGTCTGCCGGACAGCGAACGGGTGCCGCTCAATGAGGCGCGCGGTCGTGTGCTGGCCAGCGATCTGGTCGCCACCCTCGACCTGCCTCCATGGCCAAACAGTGCCATGGACGGCTACGCACTCAATCTTTCGGACCTGCATCGCCAGCCGTTGAGGGTGTCGCAGCGGGTCTACGCCGGGCTGGCGCCGGACGCCTTGCTGCCCGGCACCTGCGCCCGGATTTTCACTGGTGCGCCGTTGCCCCACGGCGCCAATTGCGTGGAGATGCAGGAAAACGTCGAGGTGCTGGAGGACGGTCGCGTACGGTTTCTGCAACCGCTGAAAGCCGGCCAGAACATCCGCGCCCAAGGGCAGGAGAACCGCGTCGGCGACACCTTGCTGCGCGCCGGCAAACGCCTCGGCCCGTTCGAACTGGCGGTGGCTGCGGGGCAGGGTATGACCCATTTGCCGGTGGTGCGTCGTCCGCGGGTGGCGTTGCTGTCGACCGGTGATGAGCTGGTGGAACCGGGGCAGCCGCTGCGTCCCGGCAGCATCTACAACAGCAACCGCACCTTGCTCGACCACTGGTTGCGCGAACTGGGTTGCGAGGTGATCGACGCCGGGATTCTTCCCGATCGCCCGGCACAGACCCGGCTCAAACTCGAGCAACTGCAAGTGGCGGCCGATCTGATTCTGACCACCGGCGGCGTGTCTGCCGGTGACGCCGATTGCCTCGGCCAGGTACTGCGCGACAACGGCAAACCGCTGCTGTGGAAACTCGCGATCAAACCCGGCAAACCGCTGACGGTCGGCCATTTCGGTACAGTGCCGGTGATCGGTCTGCCGGGCAATCCGACCTCGGCGCTGGTGACGTTCGGCCTGCTGGCGCGCCCGTACCTGCTGCGCATTCAAGGCGTGGAAGAGGTAATGCCGTTGAGGTTCACGGTCAACGCCGGGTTCGACTGGCCGAAACCCGGCAGCCGTCGCGAATACCTGCGGGTGCGCCTGGAGGGCGGGCAGGCGGCGCTGTATCCGAACCAGAGTTCCGGGGTTCTGCTCGGCGCGACCTGGGCCGACGGATTGGTGGAAATCCCCGAGAACAGCACCTTGCAGATGGGGGATCCGCTGCGTTTCATTCCGTTCAGCGAGTTGTTCTGAGCGCGATTAAAAGGTGCAGACCGCTTGCCGGGAAACTGTCGAAGACTGTGAAGGCGGCTATCGGGTCAATCCCAGCCGCTCGTGCCATTGGGCGATGGACTCTTCGGGGTAGACCTCGAATTGCTGATCCTTCGCGCTCGCCTGCACTTCGACCCATGGCGCTTTCGAACCGAGCATCAAATGAGTGTGTTCCGGCGGCACCGGCAACGGCGTGTCGATGGCCGAGGCGAACGGGTGGATCAGCTCCGGCCATTCCGGGCTGAACAGCCACAGGCCGCTGCCGCACTGCGAGCAGAAGTGCCGCTCGGCGGTGCTGCGGTGGGCGCGGGCATCGCCTTCGTCTTTCATCTTCGCGTGGTAGATCGTGATGTTCTTGCGACCGCGCACCTTGAGGCTGGCCGCGTCGCCGCCAAGATTGATCGCATAGCCGCCTCCGCCCTGGGTCTTGCGGCAGATCGAGCAATAGCAGCGTTGATAAGGGTAGGGGTGGGCGCTGTGGAGAGTGAATGAAACCGCGCCGCAGTGGCAGGAACCTTCGAGGTGCATGGTGGCCTCCGATGTTTTTGTCGATGCGGTTCAGCCTAGAAGAGATGTCGCGGCTGTGCCGCCGCTATCGCGAGCAAGCTCGCTCCCACAGTTGGAACTCATTTCAAGTGTGGGAGCGGGCTTGCTCGCGATGAACGAAAACGCGGTGCAACTGGACGCCTACGAAAAGCCCGGTCAGCATGTCCGCAAAAAAAGGGGCCCCAACCCATGCGCCGACTACCTTCCCTGGCCGCCCTGCGAACCTTTGAATGCGCTGCCCGTCACGCGCATTTCGGTCGGGCCGCCGCCGAGCTGTGCGTCACCGACAGCGCCGTCAGCCATCAGATCCGCCAGCTCGAAGAGCAACTGGGCGTGTCGCTGTTCATCCGCGAAGGCCGGCAGATTCGCCCGACCATCGCCGCCGGGCGCTTGATGCAAAGCCTGCAACAGGCCTTCGAGCTGATCGGTGATGCCTGCGACGAGTTGCGCGATCCATCCTCGCTCGCCGTGTTGCGGCTGGCGGTCACGGCGGAGCTGGCGCAGAAGTGGTTGATGAACCGTCTCACCGATTTCTATGCGCGTTATCCGCACATCACCTTGCATCTCTACGAACAACCGATCGACGCCACGGCGCCCGGCGAAGACATCGACCTGGCGATCACCTACGGCACCGGCCCGGTGGACAGCAGCGCGTATTTCGTTCGCCCATTGCCGGCGTTGCAGTTCTTCCCGGTGTGCAGCCCCGGCCTGTTCAATCAGGGCACTCTGAAAAATCCCAAGGATCTGGCCCGACATTGTCTGCTGCACGACGATCAGGACGGCAAGACCTGGACCGCCTGGCTGACCGGCCATGCCGGCGACCTGCGCCCGGAGCGTCAGTTGTATTTCGCCCACGCCGGACTGGCGTTGGAAGCGGCAGCACAAGGGCAGGGCGTGGCGATGGGCGACAACCTCACGGCGCAGGAAGACTTGCAGAACGGGCGACTGGTGCGGCCGTTCACCTCCAGCATGACCGCGTTGGGCCAATACGCGCTGGTCTGCGAGCGGGTGCGTCTGGAGCGTCCGGCGGTGGCGCAGATGCTGGAGTGGTTCAACGATCAACTGGCGGATTGATGAGTTGAATTCAACTGTTCCGAAATAATCATCGTTGGCGGGTCGACCGCCCGCGACCGTAGCCTGAGGTCATTCCCATCCCGATGACGAGGTTTGACCATGGCACGTTTGCTCGACACCACCCCGAAACAGGACGGCTTCCGTCTGCCCGGCGAATTCGAAGCGAAGTCCGGTTGCTGGCTCGGCTGGCCTGAGCGTACCGATGTCTGGCGCAACGGCGCCAAGCCTGCGCAGAAAGTCTGGGTGCAGATCGTCACCGCGATCTCCCGCAGCGAACCGGTGACGGTCTGCGCCTCCGCTGCCCAGTTCGCCACCGCCCGCCGGCAGTTGCCGCCGCAAGTGCGCGTGGTCGAGATGAGCTGCAACGACACCTGGTTCCGCGACAGCGGCCCGTGCTTTGTGGTCAACGATCAGAGCGGTGAAGTGCGTGGCGTCGACTTTGAATTCAACGCCTACGGCGGCCTCGATGGCGGGCTCTACTACCCATGGGACAAGGACGACCAGATCGCCAGCAAGATCCTCGAAATCGAACGCTTCGACCGTTATCGCGCGCCGTTGATTGCCGAACTCGGCGGCATCCAGAGCGACGGCCAGGGCAGCATCCTCACCACCGAGCAATGCCTGCTCAACCGCAATCGCAACCAGCACCTGGGCAAGGACGAGGTGACCCGCCGGCTGACCGATTACCTCGGCGCCGAGCAAGTGATCTGGCTGCCACGCGGTTGCAAGTTCGACGAAACCGACGGCCATGTCGACGACCTCGCGTGCTTCGTCCGGCCCGGCGAAGTGGTGCTGCAATGGACCGACAACCGCGACGATCCACAGTGGGAAATCTATCAGGAGGCTTACGACATCCTGCGCAGCACCCGCGACAGCCGTGGCCGCGAGCTGATCGTGCACAAACTGCCGCAACCGGATGTGCTGGAGTGGACCGCCGAAGAAGCCGAAGGACTCGATCAGCAGGACAGCACCCACACACGCCAGGCCGGCACCAAAATCTGTGCGTCGTACATCAACTACTACGCCGGCAACAGTTCGATCGTGGTGCCGCTGTTCGGTGATCGCAACGATCAGGTGGCGCTGGCGACCCTCGCCGAACTGTTCCCGCAGCACAGGATCGTCGGCATCGAAAACTCCCGGGAAATCCTGCTCGGTGGCGGCAACGTCGCATGCATCACCATGCCGCAATACGCCGGCCAGAAAAAAGGAGCCTGACCATGGGCCTGCACAATCTGAGTAAAGCGTTATTGCTGGTGCTTGCACCCCTGTGTGTGCAGGCTGCCGAAACGACGAAACCGGTGGTCAATCTGTACATCTGGGGCGAGTACCTGGCCCCGGATACCCTGAAGAATTTCGAGGCGAAAACCGGGATTCAGGTGGTCGCCGATCACTTCGACTCGCTGGAGACCGTCGAGACCAAACTGCTCACCGGCCGCAGCGGCTACGACCTGGTGCTGACCGCCGGCCAGCACCTGTCGCGGGCTATCGAGAGCGGCGCGATCCAGACGCTGAACAAACAACAGCTCCCGCACTTTGCCGGGGTCGGAGACGAATTCCGTCAGCATATGGCGGTGTTCGATCCGGGCAACCGCTACGCCGGGATCTACGCCTGGGGCACCACCGGTGTCGGCTATCAGGAAGAGGCCGTGCAGCAGCGTCTGCCGGACGCGCCGAGGGACAGTTGGGCGATGCTGTTCGATCCGCAAGTGGTGTCGAAATTCGCCGATTGCGGGGTGAGCCTGCTCAACGATCCGAACGAAGTGTTCGCGGCGGTCATGAAGTACATGGGCCTGGACATCAACCGTCAGAGTCTTGATGACCTGAAACTCGCCGAGCAGCAACTGGCGAAGATCCGCCCGTACATCCGCTACTTCGATAACGACCTGAACATCAGCGACCTGGCCAATGGCAACACTTGCGTGGCGATGTCGTGGAACGGCAACGTCGCCATTGCGGCCGGTCAGGCTGAAGCGGCGAACAAACCGTTCAAGTTGAATTACCGGATTCCGAAAGAGGGCACGCTGATCTGGTTTGATGCGATGGTCATTCCCAAGGATGCACCGCACCCCGAGGCCGGGCTGGCATTGATGGATTACCTGATGACACCTGAAGTGATCGCGCCGATCACCGACACCATTCACTACGCCAACGCGATCACGGCGGCGGACGGGTTGATTGATCCGGCGATTCGCAATGATCCGGGGACTTACCCGCCTGAGGCGGTGAGGGCTTCGCTGTACAGCAAGAACGACAATGGCAAGGCGTTCAACCGGGCTTTGATTCGGGCGTTCAGCAAGTTGAAATCGGGTCTGTAGCTCCCCCTCACCCCAGCCCTCTCCCGGAGGGAGAGGGAGCCGACCGAGGTGTCTTACGCTATACATCGACCTGAAACACCGAGTCGACTATGGATTCGCCAAAGTCTTGGCAACTATGGGTTCGCAAACGTCTTGGCGCCTATGGATTCACAGTTGCTATTTCAGGTCGGCGTACTTCTAAAGCATCCCCGAATCGGTTCCCTCTCCCCCCGGGAGAGGGCTAGGGTGAGGGCGCTTTTGGCACCCGCCACAAATACCAGGCCGCCACCGTCCGAAACGGCTTCCAATCCAATCCGATCTCAATCATCCGCTTGCGCGTCGGCTGCACCTCAAACCCCTTCAAGCGCCGATATCCCTCGCGAACCCCAAAGTCATCGGCCGGCAGAATATCCGGCCGCTCCAGGCTATAGATCAGCAACATTTCGACGGTCCACCGGCCAACCCCGCGCAAACTGACCAAGCGTTCAATCAGCGCTTCATCCTCCATCGCCAGCGCAGTCGAGTAATCCGGCACCACGCCGTCCAGAGTCGCTTGGGCAATCCCCTGAATCGTCGCAATCTTGCCCGCCGAAAACCCGCAACCGCGCAGTCGATCAAAATCCGTGGCAAGGATCTGTTCGGGACGCGGAAACGTCTGCCCGGGAAACAACCCCACCAACCGCCCGACGATCGCATCGCCCGCCTTGGCATGCAGTTGTTGATAGGCAATCGCCCGCACCAGCGATTCATAGGGATCACGCGTCGGATGCGGCTGATGCAGGCAGGGGCCGATGGCCGCAATGTGGCGCTGCCAGTCGGCGTCGAGGCTGGCCAGAAATTCGCTGGCCGGTTGATAGGGATCGGGTATCGGCAACTTCAGTGATCCGTTGATTTCGCCATGGTTGAAAGCCTTGAGGGCGCGAGTGTTGATTTGTCAGAAAGCCAGCGGTTGCGTCAGTTGCACGGCAGCGCTTTCCAGCCTGAGCAAAAACGCCTTGCGCGGTTGTCCTCCACCATAGCCGGTCAGCGAGCCGTCCGCACCGATCACCCGATGGCACGGCACCACGATCGACAGCCGATTGTGCCCGTTGGCCAGCCCCACGGCGCGACTGGCGCCGGGTCTGCCAAGACGTGCGGCGATGCTGCCGTAAGTGCTGGTGTGGCCGTAGGGGATTTGCCGCAGTTCGGCCCAGACTTGCCGGGCAAACTCGCTGCCGGGCAGGTGCAGAGGCACGCTGAACTCGCTCAGCTTGCCGGCGAAATACAGCGCCAGTTCGTTTTCGATCTGCTGCAAATGCGCGTTGTGCCCCGGTGCGACTGCATAGCCGTAGCGGTTCTGCAGTTCTTCGACTTCCCGGGTCAGCGCCGGGCGGTCGAGAAACTCCAGCAACACCAGTCCGCGTTGCTCGGCCATGGCGATCATCGGCCCCAGCGGCGTTGTCAGCCGGGTGAACAGCAGCGGTTCGCTGGTCGCTGCGCGTCCTGGTGTGATGTGGAATGACTTCTGGAATGCATCGCGAAAACCGCTGAGAGATTCATAGCCGGAATCGAACGCCGCGTGGTCGATGGACGTGCCTTGTTTGATCCCGCCCAGCGCCACGCCGAGCCGACGGGTGCGCAGCCATGCATGAAAAGTCATGCCGAAATGCTGCTTGAACCAGCGTCGCAGCTTCAGTGGTTCGATGCCTTCGGCGAGCAATTGCGCATCGCTCCAGCGCAGCTCCGGCTCGGCGTCCACGGCCTTGAGCAGTCGTTGCACCCAGTCCGGGGCGATGGCTGCGGCGTCCAGCGGTTTGCAGCGCAAACAGGCGCGATACCCGGCGGACAGGCATTCGTCAGCGTGGGCAAAGAACTCGACGTTCTGCGGTTTCGGCTTGCGCGCCGTGCAGCTTGGGCGGCAGAAGATCCCGGTGGTTTTCACAGCCGTGAAGAACACGCCTTCGTAGGCAGTGTCGCGTTCGAGCATGGCGCGAACCATTTCGGCGTGGGGCGGCAGGACAGCGGTCTGTATGTTCATGGGCCGAGGATAAAACCAGTTATTCGATGGCTCCACCGAAAAATCGACAGTGAATTTTCGGGCCGCTGCACTACAGTGATCGGGTCGCTACAACTCGGGAAATAAAGGTATGCCACCGTTCACGATTCACCACATCGATCACATCGTGCTGCGCGTCGCCGATCTGCAACGCAGCATTGATTTCTACGACCGGGTCTTCGGCGCCGAAGTGGTCAAGCGCAACGAAAAGTTCGGTCTGGTGCACCTGCGCGCCGGTACGTCGATGATCGATCTGGTCGACCTCGACGGCGAAATTGGCCGCAAGGGCGGCGCCGCGGCCGGCAGCGAACGGCGCAATGTCGATCATTTCTGCCTGCGCATCGAGCCTTTCGATGAAGAGGCTTTGATCAGTCATTTGCAATCCTGCGGCCTGACCGTCGACAAGGCCGCCACTCGCTTTGGCGCCGAGGGCAACGGCCTGTCGCTGTATTGCTTGGACCCGGACGGCAATCAGGTCGAACTCAAAGGCCCGTCCGAAGCCTAGGCCCGTTTGGCCATCAGCAACACCGAAGCCGCCGCTGACAGCAGCCCCGCGCAGCAACGGTTGAAAATCCGTTTGCCGCGCGGCTCGGCGAACCAGCGGCGCATGTGCAGGCCCATGTAGGCGTAGGCGCTGATGGCGATCCATTCCAGCAACAGGAAAAGCACCCCCAGCAGCATGAACTGCGGGGTGATGGCGCGGTTCGGGTCGACGAATTGCGGCAGGAATGCGGTGAAGATCAGGATTGCCTTGGGGTTGCCTGCAGCCACCAGAAACTCCTGACGCGCCAGGGCCAGAAGTCCGTTCGCCGGCGCTGCAACGGCATCTTCGGCGGCAGGGTTGGCCCGCCACAGCTGCCACGCCAGATACAACAGATACCCCGCGCCGACAATCTTGATCCCATAAAACAGCAACTCGGACGTTTGCAGCACCACCGCCAGCCCCGCCGCCGCGAGGGCGATCATCCCGGCGAACGCCAGCAGCCGGCCGACCCCGGCTACGCAGGCGCGACGATAGCCATAACGGGTGGCGTTGCTGACCGACAGCAGGTTGTTCGGGCCGGGCGCCATGTTCAAGGCAAAACAGGCGGGCAGAAACAGGGAAAGAGTGGCGAGATCCATGGCGCGGGCTCCGGTGGCGGGACGGCTATTTTTATCATGCTGGCGGCAGGCCGGAACCGTACAGTCAGGCTGCGGAGTCACGGTACAGCGATTTTCGGGCGTAATCCGTTCGAACTTTCCGCCGCCCTGTCAACTCTGAAACCGTCACAGGGTGATGAATCCGCCAGAAAAAACCATCTGCCGGGTCAGAAAGGACAATTGCCGTGTAAGATTTCGCGCCAAGCTTTTCCATCACCCATGGCCCCAGGCGGCCCACAGTACGAGCGACCTACATGCAAGCAAAGGCCCGCGAGGTTCATGTACCACCGGTGTTGCAGGATCTGCGCGCCGGCACCGCCGAACTGCACATTGCACTGGAAAAACGCCTTCCTTTCTTCTCCGACACCCTTGATCTGCAGGCTTTCGAGCGACTGATACGCGCCTATTACGGCTTCTATCAGCCACTGGAAAACGCATTGCAGGACAGCGGCGCGATCCCCGCCGATTTCGATCTGGTTTCGCGCCTCAAGACCCCGACCCTGCAACGCGATCTGCAAGCGCTGGGCGCAAATGGCGGGGACTTTTCGCTCTGCTGCCAGTTGCCCGCCATCGACTCCGCTGCTGCGTGTCTAGGCGTTTTATACGTTCTGGAAGGCGCGACCCTCGGCGGGCAGATCCTGCGCCGGGAAATCGCCGCGCGACTGGGCCTGGGCGCGGACAACGGCGCAGCATTTCTGGACATTTACGGCGCTGCCACCGGCCGGCGCTGGCGCGATTTCATCGAATACCTGGGCAGCCGCCCGATGCACGCCGACGAGCGCGAAATCGTCGTGACGGCCGCCCACACCACATTCAGCTGTTTCGAGCGCTGGCTCGAAAGCCAGGAGGTTCTGGTATGACCCCGCAAGACAAAGAAGCCTTTGAAGAGTTGCTGGCCAACTGCGCCGACGAGCCGATCCGCTTTCCCGGCGCGATCCAGCCCCACGGTTTGCTGCTGACCTTGAGCGAGCCGGACCTTTCGATCATCCAGATCAGTGCCAACGTCGAAACGTTGCTCGCCCGTCCGGCGCAAGAGCTGATCGGCCAGCCACTGCAAAGCCTGATCGGAGACGCCCACGCTGCACAGGTTCGCGAGGCCTTGCAACAGCCGGCCTTGTCCGACGCGCCACCGCTGCACTTTCGTCTCAACGGCACCGCGTTCGAAGGCTTGCTGCACCGGCATCAGGATGTGTTGATTCTGGAGCTGGAGATCCACGTCGAGAACTTCCAGCCCCGCAACGTCGCCGGCACCGAAACCCACTTGGGGCGGATGCTCGCGCGCCTGCAGAAGGCCAAGAGCCTGCAGGCGCTGTACGACATCAGCGTCAAGGAAATCCAGGCCATGACCGGTTACGACCGGGTGCTGATCTATCGCTTCGAAGAGGAGGGCCACGGTCAGGTCATCGCCGAAGCGTCCGATCCGTCGATGGAAGTCTTCAACGGTTTGTTTTTCCCGGCTTCCGACATTCCCGAGCAGGCCCGCGAGCTGTACCGCACCAACTGGCTGCGGATCATCCCGAATGCCGATTACCAGCCGGTGCCACTGGTGCCCAAGCTGCGCCCGGACACCCAGACCCCGCTGGACCTGAGCTTCGCGACGTTGCGCAGCGTGTCGCCGATCCACTGCCAGTACATGAAGAACATGGGCGTGCTGTCCTCGATGAGCATTTCCCTGCTCAAGGGCGACCGGCTCTGGGGTCTGATCAGTTGCGGCAACCGTCAGCCGCTGCACGTGCCGCACGAGTTGCGCACCGCATGCCAGACCATCGGCCAGGTGCTGTCGCTGCAGATCAGCGCGATGGAAGCGCTGGAAGTCAGCCGCCAACGCGAGGAAAAGGTCGAGGCGCTGGCGTTGCTCAATCAGGCAATGATCGATTCGCCACAGAACGTCTTCGATGGCCTGGCCAATCAGCCGCAGGTCCTGATGGCGCTGGCCAATGCCGGCGGCATCGCGATCATCGAAGACAAGCAATTGCACCGTTACGGCAATTGCCCGGAGCCGGAAGAGATTCGCGCTTTGCACAAATGGTTGCAGGAGCGCGGCGAGCCGGTATTTGCCAGTCATCATCTGGCCAGCGTCTATCCGCCGGCCGCGCACTGTCAGCAAGTTGCCAGCGGCGTGCTCGCCATGAGCCTGCCAAAACCCGTGGACAACGGCGTGCTGTGGTTCCGCCCCGAAGTCAAAGAGAACATCAACTGGAGTGGCGACCCGCGCAAGCCGCTGGATCTGGAAAACTCCGACGCCGGCCTGCGCCTGCGGCCGCGTACTTCGTTCGAAATCTGGAAGGTCGAAATGGCCGGAATCTCCACCAAGTGGAGCCACGGCGACCTGTTCGCCGCCAACGATTTGCGTCGTTCGGCCCTGGAAAACGACCTGGCCCGTCAGGTGCGCCGCGAGCAGGAAGCAGTGCGTGCCCGCGATGAACTGGTGGCCGTGGTGTCCCACGACCTGCGCAACCCGATGACCGTTATTTCGATGCTGTGCGGCATGATGCAAAAGGCTTTCAGCTCCGACGGCCCGCACACTTCGCGGCGCATCTCCACTGCCATCGACACCATGCAGCAAGCCGCCGGACGCATGAACACGCTGCTGGAGGATTTGCTCGATACTTCGAAAATCGACGCCGGGCGCTACACCATCTCGCCGCAGAAACTCGATGTCGCGCAGATGTTCGAAGAGGCGCAGTCACTGCTCGCGCCGCTGGCGCTGGACAAGGACATCAGCATCTCGTTCGAGGCCGATCCAGATCTGAGTATTCATGCCGACCCCGAACGGCTGTTCCAGGTGCTGTCGAATCTGGTGGGCAATGCGATCAAGTTCACCCCGCGCCTGGGCACGGTCGACGTGTATGCCAAGTCGGTAGGTGATGAGATCGTCTTCACGGTACGCGACAGCGGCGAAGGCATTCCCAAGGATCACTTGCCGCACGTGTTCGACCGTTACTGGACGGTGAAGGAGGGTAATCCGACCGGCACCGGGCTGGGGCTGTACATCACGCAGGGCATCGTCGAGGCCCATGGCGGGCAGATCGTGGCCGAGAGCGAGCCGGGGCAGGGCAGCGAATTCCGCTTCACCGTGCCACGTCTGGACTGAGTACCGGTTCGCGTCGGATGGCCTGCAGCAGGGTCACCCATTCGCCGGCGAATCGATGGCAGTCGCCGGGCCAGCGGGCCGTGAGCAGGTTGCCGTCGCGCACCACAAAACCGATTTGCGAGTTCTCTGCCTTGTCGCGTTTGGCAATGAATGGCCCGCGTATGAAATCGGCCTTGCTGGCCAGTGCGGTTTTCACTTCTGCCTCGACTGTCTGTCTGTAGGTGCGGTAATAGCGCCCCAGCCATGCGGCGGTCATCAGCCACGCCGGCAGCTCCATGGTTGCCGCCAGCAATGCTGTGACCTTGCGCCCGAACAACACCGAACGCCCGGTGTCGGGATCAAGCGTGCGGGCCAGCAACAGCACGCCATGACACACCGCCGCCACGGGTTTTTCGGCCTTGAAAAATTGCAGGGCGATCTGCTGGGCCTGCTTGGACTCCAGCAATGTGCGCATGCCTTTGGCATGACCGCCGGGAATCAGCAAACCGTCAAATCGGTTCGTGTCGACATCGGCATACGCCAGCGGCTGCTTGAACGCATCGGACTCGATCATTTGCTTGTAGCTGTCCAGATCGGCCTTGCGTGTCATCAGCATCGAACTCAGCAGGCCGAAACCGATGTTCACCAACCGTGGATCGGCGTGGGCGGGCAAGCCTTGCGGGGTGGCAAAACGTACGTCGATGCCCGCGTCGCGCATTGCCTGCCACGGCACGCTGCTTTCGGTAGGGTCGTAATCGGCGCAGGGCAGCAGAATCAGAATCATGGAGGGCGACTTCCTGGTCGAGAGTGGTCACTGAGGTAGAGCGTAGTGGGTCTGCAGGCGCGAGGGTAATTTCGTTCAATACCCAAGGGCAGGGCGCTGGTTACCGTGAGCGCCTTGTTCCTCTCGATTTGAAGCAGGTGTGCGATGAGTCTGATTGTGTCGATGGCGGCGTTTGCCCTGGCCGCGTCCATTACCCCGGGGCCGGTGAATATCGTGGCGTTGAGCTCCGGCGCGCAGTTCGGCTTTCGCGCCAGTCAGCGGCACGTGGCCGGAGCGACGCTGGGGTTTGTGCTGTTGCTGGTGTTGATGGGGCTGGGGCTGCACGAAGTGCTGACGCTGTGGCCGTCGCTGACCCGTGTGGTGCAACTGGCCGGGGTGGCGTTTCTGCTGTTCATGGCCTGGAAACTGGCCACCGATAACGGTCAGCTGAATACGGGAGAGTCGGGCAGGGCGCCGTCGATGCTCTACGGCGCAGTGATGCAGTGGCTCAACCCCAAGGCCTGGCTGGCCTGTGTGGCGGGCATGGGCGCGTTTGTCGCCGATGGCGAGGCGCGGCTGGTCTGGCAGTTTGCGGCGGTGTATCTGGTGATCTGTTATCTGTCGGTGGGGTGCTGGGTGTATGTCGGGACGTTCTTGCGTGGGTACCTGGGCAACCCGACAGGGATGCGGTTGTTCAACCGGGTAATGGCGGCATTGCTGGTGATGAGTGCTGTGTATCTGTTGCTGCCCTGACCCGTACCTCGGCGAACGGGGTACGGGCGCGTTGGAATCCATTCAATCGAGCGTCATCAGAATATGCCGTTAAGCTCCCGGAATACATGAGGCGGCATCGGCGTGAATCTGTTATTGCGCAGTTGGCTGATCGAGTACAACGCACTGGCGGTGCGACCGTTGCCATCCCCAAAGCCCTGGAAACCGACGACTGCCGCGAGCAGGTGTTTGTCAAAGTGCTGATGGTTTACGTCCAGATGCTTCAAATGCTGCTCCAGCAAGGCGAAGCCGGTCGGGCTGCTTCCATATTTGGTCGGGGCCCCCGCATCGCGCACTCGGCCAACGGCATCCGGTACAAGTTTGCGATGGATTTCCCTGATCACATTCGGATCGGTCAAGGAGGCCTTGTTGCTGGTGTATTCGCGCAGCACGCCAAGAATATTGTCGAAGTCATTGCCGCTGGAGGTCGAGCCGTTCAACATCCACGCGGTCGCTCTTTGTGATGGATCGGTATAGCCCAGGCGATTGAAGAGGGCTTCCGGCATCACGTCGCTGTAGGGCGCCCTGCCCAGATCCAGTTTCAGTATGTCCTGCTGATAGCCCTGCATGTACCGGGCTTTTTTGCTTTCAAGCTCATAAAGGACAGCCAGTGTTTCGGTGTAACTTTGTGCCGTGCCGTGTACGTTGTTGAGCGGGACCGGATGGCCCTTTATGAATGCTTGTGTCAGTTCATCCAGTGCCTGTCGCCCGATCAGAGACTCCAGATTGCCTGCCTGTTTTGATTGAAACGCTGTTTCCTTGACCGCGTTATTCACCAGATGCCGCCATTCTGTTTCGGCCACATTCCCGGGTAATTTGAAGTGTTTGTCGCTCAAGTGCGAGACAACCTGTTGGACGGTCTCCAGAGTGTCGTTTTTCAGCAGTGCCCGCCCGTGGGACAGTGTGTCCAAGGACATCCGCACTTGGGCAGCCGAGCCTGTGTGATCGATGGCCTTGATCAGGTCGTAGGTGTTGGCACCCGTCAGATAGCGCAGATGCTGATGGGTCTTGCGCAGGGCCGTGGCGGTGTGACCGCCGAGTTTCGAAATGCCTCGGCCGATCAGTTTTCCGCCGCCCTTGATCAAATCGGGGAGCCCGCTCAAAGGGTTGAACAGACTCAATGTCGTGCTCGCAAGCACTCGGGATCCGGCAAGCAGTCGGGTGGTCAGGGACGAGGCTTTGCTGGCGCTCAGTGCGACCCCCGCGGGCAAGGCTGCAAAGGTCATCAGCAGTACTGCGGCGTCCACGATGCAGTCGAGAATGGCCGGGCCTTGCTTTTTGGGGTCCCCCGAGGAAAGTCCCTCAACACAACTCTTGAATGGAATGATCATGTTGAGAATGACTTGGAAAATGGCATCGGTCTTTTCAATCGCTCGTTCCCGGTCACTTTGATGCAGGCCCAGCCGATGTATTTCGCTTTGTGTTAAATGTGGGTTTTTTTCGGCCACGAGCCTGCCCAGGGCCTCTTTGCGTGGCGAACGCAGGAGTGTCGTCGGAGCGTCCGCATCCGCATCTCCGGTGGGCGTGCGCAACTGACCGATCTTGCGCAGGTACAGCCGGGATTGGATGCCATTTCTCGGTGCCACATTCTGCAGATAGGCCTGGAGGTCAACGGGGACTTTTTCCAGTTTCTTCTTATTGGCGAATTGTGTGTCGAGATTGAAGTAGTCGCCTGATACGAGAGGTGCCAGGAACGCCTCGAGTTCAGGATTTTCACGACATTCCATCCGCATGGGAAACAACTCAAAGCACGCAATTTTGTTTTGCAGGTACTGGGCACAGAGAATGACGCCGTAACGCCCGGTTTCTCCGGGCAACTCTGCTGCGGGAATGGTGACCCCCGGACGAGCGGACGGAGACTCTGGTCGATAGTCTATTTTCTGCACGCTGTATATACCGATGGCTCCATATTCGATCTCGGGTACAAGTCGGGAAGAAAGTTGCGAAAGTGCAAACTCGATATTGCTCGCCAGTGCGCCGGTGATGTTGTCGAAGTAGGTCTGGACGGCAGGGTCGTAAAGTTCGGAAACAGGGAACAGATATTCCAGATCGAGAAATGACTCATAGATACTCTGACCTCTGACACGATCCCAGTCACGTGTGTGGAGTTCATCGCCCATATACAGATCAAGTACGGAAACCCTGCGTCCGCCACCGCCGCCACTGCCCCGGTGCTTGACCAACTGCTCATCCGGATCGCAGTCGGGAAACCGGGCTTTCAATTCGTTCAGCGCCAGTTGTTTGCGGTCAGGGAGAGGGCTGCTCAGGGCCTTGATGGCACTCAGCATCTTGTCCGTGTAGCGGGCATATTCATCGCAGGCATGCGTGATGGCCGCTTCGTTTACGGTATTGTCGCTGTCGCGGGCGATGACCCCGTTCATCAGTGCCCAGGTCACCACCGGATCGACCGAGAAGGGAGCCTGCATCGCTGCCAGTTGCGGCATCGCCTTGACGGACTGGCCAAACCCCATCAAATGTTGATAGGTCATGTCGCGTGTGCAGCCCGGAATCAGCGACTCGACCAGATGGAGCGTCTGACAGCCAACCACCCAGGCCGGTGTTCCCAGGCGCATCTCGCTCGGCCAGTGCGCAAACTGATATTCGGGAGCCATGCCGCCCAGAACCCATTGTGCGACCAGTGGGGCAAGCTGCCTATTCAATTGCAGCGCTTCGATCAGGTGCTTTTCCAGTCGCGTTCGCACCTGGGCTGGATGCAGGTGCAGAAACTCCTTGGCATAAAGATCGAAGCCGGCGAAGTGGGTGGATGCGATATCCAGTTCCGGATCCAGGTCCAGCAGCATGGCGGCAATCAGCAATTGCTCGATGAGCGCCGTCGGTGGAGGTGTTCCCGAGTCGGGAAACCAGCCCAGTGCATTGATGTACTCTCGAGCCTCGGCAGAAGCCCAGACGGCAATGTCCGTCAGTCGCTGCAAACGGTAGTTCTGGCTGGTTTTCAGGTTGTCCGACGAAGTGTTTTCCAGCAACAGGTGGTTGCCGAAGTCCGCGACCAGGGACATTTCCCCGCCCGTGTAGCGTTCGGTGACTTGCCCGATGATGGCACGGCTATTTTCATCGAGCCTGTAAGGGGAGTCGGCAGGAGCGTCCAGCACTTGCCAGTAATTTGCATGTCGGGGGGCGTCAGGCAGTCGGGAGAAACGCAACAGATCGAGCAGTAAACGAGTTTCTTCTTCGCCGGCGGGAATGTGCAGCTGTTGGAAGCGCAACCATTGGTCAATGAGCAGGGTTCCCCCCGTCGTTATCCAGCCTCCACACAGGCTGGCGATACGGGCCAGCGCGGCCAGATCTTCGCTGAAACCCGCCAGGCCGGTGACGTCCGCGGTAATGTCCCGAGGCGACACATAGGGTGTAGCAGGCTCGTTTGCGTTGCCGACGAGATTTGGAAAGGAAAAATAAAGACGGCCTGTTTCGTCTACCAGAAAGATGGCGTGTGCGGGAATCGAGCGCCGTTCGCGAATCTCGGAAAAACCGGCGCGCCGAAGCAGAATCGACAAGGAAACACTGGCGCTTCGATGGGCCCTGGAAAACAGAGAACCTTCCACCATGGGGGCCTGGATACGATCCCAATCCCAGGCAAGTTGCTCTACAGCGTATGGACTTTCAATAAAGTGAGTGAGAGTGTCGATAATGCTCTGCTTTTGTTGTTCATCTAAATCGGCGTCAAGTTTTGAAATGTCTGTTTGCATTGAATAAGTTCGGCTTTGTAAGTGTTAATGGGCAGGTGCCGAGATTAAGCGAATGATCAAAAAAGTGTTGTTGAAGTTGTGTGTGGAAGTGTTTTTTTTTTTTGAATGAGGGGGGTGTGAGGATTGAAGTAAATCTATTCTGGATGTCGTAAATATGCTGATGGTTGGTGATGTTTGGGTGGGGGCTGGATTCTCTTGTTTCATATTGTTTGAAACATGATTGATGTTACGCAACGGTATTCGAGAGGAGATCGCTCACCGGTTGTTAGCGGCAAGATGCTCTATGCCGTGATGAATCGTACAGGCACAACGCGTTTAGACTTCAAGTCAGCCTGCTCTTCATTTCGTGTTGGAGCACACTCGGGCGTTTCGTTAATTACCGCTAAATTTATCTTTCGGACGTACGACTCTAAGGAGGAGCTTCTTGAGATGCGGCTGTTCGATGAGTCCCATGCAGGTCCCCATGATTTGTTCTTTTCGGGGCGAGATGTCACAAGGCTGAAGTCGAACTGATCAAGTCAGGTGATGTGGCCGCAAGTTTGATACCCGATACCTTCAGATTCAACCCCGATACTGCCCCGGCGTCACCGCCAGATGCTGCTTGAACGCCCGCTGAAAATGGGCCTGATCGGCAAACCCCGCCTCCAGCGCCACATCCGCAATCAACTGCCCGCGCCTCAGTCGCTCGCGGGCAAACTGAATGCGCTGGTTGACCAAAAACGCATGGGGCGTCATGCCGAAGTGTTGTTTGAAGGCGCGGATCAGGTAGGACGGTGACAGCTCGGCAGCGGCGCAGATGTCGTCGAGGCTGAGCAAGTCGGTGCAGTGTTGGCGGATGAAGTCGGCGGCGCGTTCGAGTTTGAAGTTTGGTTCGCGCAACGGTTGTTCGATGGGGTTCAGGCGCAGTTGCAGATCGGTGAAAAATTCCACCGCTGCGCTATGTTTGCGCAGCACGTCTTGCTGATCGTCGACCAATACCGCGTACAACGCATTCAAGTCGCGAAACAGGCGAGCGTCATTCAAATGGGTATCGGAAAACCGCCGAAACTCAAGTTCTACACTGAAACCCAACTGATGCTGCAAGTCCGTCAGCCACGGCTTTTCCACATACAGCATAAGATACGACCACGGCTGATCATCGATCGGGTTGCACGCGTGTACGTCCCCCGGATTCATCAGCACCACGGTGCCGGCTGCCACTTCGAACGTTGATTGCTCATGCACATAGGTGCTACGCCCGGCGGTGATTGCGCCGATGGAAAAATGCGCGTGTGAATGTCGGGAATAACAGACCTCGCGCCCATCGGCGATGGCCCGGGCCTCGATGAAGGGCAGGGCGTCGTCGCGCCAGAAGCGCGGGGCTTGTTCAGGGTTTTTGGCGGCAGTGTGTTTCATTGTTGAGGTTCCCGGCAGTCGGGCTTGAGTTTAGCGAGTGCTGACTGCCGTTAGCCAGTCAGCGCTATTTCGTGAATCGCAGCTCATCGATGAACACACTATCACCGGGGACTTCGATCTGAACCTTTGTAAACGGACGTTGGAGGGTGTATCCGAATGACTTCTCGCCAGCACCATGCGCAGGTTCATTGAACTCGACAATCTTTGAACCATCCTGCGCAAAAAAACGCACAGTCATTCCTTTTGCGGCGTTTGAAAACCAAAAGCTCAAGCTGATTTGGAGCTCGTCCAGGTCAATGTCCACGATACCTGTGCGAATGATCAAGGCTTGTCCGTTAACATGCGTACCGCCTGCTTTCTTAATGGACATCGGGACTGTAGATGCCGGCAGAAGGTGAAAGCGTACCCCGTTGCTGGTGAAAGTCTGTCCGGGAGCAAAATCCTGTGAGGTCTGATCTTCGAAATCCACTGTAATGAGGTTGTTCATGACGGTATACCTTCAAATGGAGGAATAACCAGTGTCAAACAACGACAGAACAATGACACCTGTCAGATCTGACAGGTGACAACGATTCCCGATGCACGGTTGACTGAATCCGCAGGCTCAACTCTGGCCGGCAAAGGCTCGCTCCAGTTCGGCGATGTCGAGTTTTTTCATCCCGAACATGGCCTGCATCGCCCGTTGGGCCTTGGTCTGGTCGGGGTCGGTCATCATGTGCATGAACGCCACCGGCACGATCTGCCACGACACGCCGAACTTGTCCTTGAGCCAGCCGCATTGCTGCGCTTCCACCGGCCCGCCGGCCGACAGGTTGCCCCAGAAATGGTCAATCTCTTCCTGGTTCTGGCAATTGACCTGAAACGAAATCGCCTCATTGAACTTGAACATTGGCCCGCCATTGAGCCCGGTGAAGGTCTGGCCGTCGAGTTCGAAGCTGACGGTCATTACCGAGCCTTCCGGGCGACCGTGGAATTCCTGGCCAACCTTGCTGTAATGGGTGAGGGCGGTGATTTTCGAGTGATCGAAGATCGAGCAGTAAAACTTCGCCGCCGCTTCGGCCTGATCGTCGAACCACAGGCACGGAGTCAGCTTTTGAAAGCGTTGCATGGCAGTCATCCTCGGCAGGTTGGATACGCTGGATTAATAGCGTAGTCAGTCTGTGATCAGCAGGCGGTGCCGTGGATCGAGTGGTTGGCTGTTGTGAGGATCGAGTGTAGTCGTATTGACTTTGATGGGTGTCAAAAAGACTCTTTTATATTTATGTCAAATTGACTCGTATTGTCGCAACTGGCTGATATTGCTGGGCTAAAAATCTGGCACGCAAGTTGAATTGCCTTACGTACAAACTGATCCGCTCAGGAGTACGAAACATGTTCACTCTCTTCGAGAGTCCGCTGAACGTTCTGTATCTGTCGAGCAAAGTGCTCGTCGCCGGCCTGGTCATGTTGCTGGCCGGGATCTACGGCGCTTATTTGTATCAGGGCCACATGCCCATTTCGTTGCTGGTAGCGATGCACGCAATGACCATTGTCGGTCCGACGCTGATCAAGATCGGCTATGTGATGCGCCTGCTTTCACAATACCGGTTGGGCCAGTCCCCGGCAGGGGCGGTGGCCTGAGATGCGCAGACTCGCAACCGGACCTGTGTTCAGCCTGGGCTTTCGGCCGCTGTTTCTGGCCGGCGCCGGATTTGCGGCTCTGGCGATTCTGATTTGGGGCTTGTGGCTTTACGGCCACTGGTTCGACCTGCAACCGGCGGGCGGCATGCTCGCTTGGCATCGGCATGAAATGCCGTTCGGTTTCGCGGTGGCGATCGTTGCCGGGTTTCTGCTGACGGCGGTGCCCAACTGGACCGGGATTCCAGGCGTGCGCGGCGGGGCGCTGATTGCGTTGGTTTCGGTCTGGCTGCTCGGACGTATGGCGTGGTGGTTGCCGTTGCCCGTTGCATTGATCCTCGCGCTGCAATGGGCATTTCTGCCCCTGCTGGCGGTGGCGCTGGCACGGGATCTGATCGCTGCGGGCAAACGCGACAATTACCCGATCGTGCTGGTACTCGGGTTGATGGCGGGTTGTCAGGCGCTGACTCTGATCGGCATCTTCAGGGACGACGCTGGTTTGCAGCGTCAAGGCGTACTGGGTGCTTTGTGGCTGATGGCGGCGCTGATGACCGTGATCGGCGGGCGGGTGATTCCGTTCTTCATCCAGCGTGGCTTGAACCGTCCACTGGCACCGAGCGCCCATCCGTTACCCACACGGCTGCTGTTGATCGGCAGTCTGCTGACGGCGATCACGTTTGCGGCGGGTCTTGACGATTCGCCCCGGCCGTGGCTGGCAGCGCTGTTCGTGCTCACCGGCAGTTTGCAGATACTGCGGCTGATCCGCTGGCATGATCGCGGGATGTGGCGGGTGCCGCTGCTCTGGTCGCTGTACCTGGCTTACAGCTGGATGGCGCTGGCGATCTGGGCCATGGCGGCGTGGCATCTGGGGCTGCTCGGCCAGCAAAGCCTGGCAACCCATGCGCTGGCGGTTGGCGGCGTGGGCGGGTTGATTCTGGCGATGATTGCTCGGGTCAGCCTCGGTCACACCGGGCGGCTGTTGCAGCCACCGAAGGCCGTGGTGCTGGGGTTTGCATCGGTGTTGATCGCGGCGGGCTGCCGGGTGTTGCTGGTGCCGTTTTCCAGTCTTGGGCTGGGGTTGTCCGTGGTGCTCTGGTGCGCGGGGTTCGCGCTGTTTTTGCGGCATTACACCGGGATCCTGCTCAAACCGAGGCTGTAGTTTTTTATCCGCGACGCTCTGCAATCATCAACAACGACTGCGGCACGGGACTTTGCGGATGTTGCGGCTCCCGCAGGCTGGTCAACTGAAACCCGGCCATGTCCAGCGCATTCAGCCAGCTGGACAAGGTGCGGAAATACCATGGCATCGGCTGCCACTGCCCCTTGAAGCCGTCGAAGGTTTCCTCGCGCCAGCCATCCTGATAATCACCTGCGGCCATCGACCACGGGTGCAGCGTCTGGATGACCAGCGCACCGCCGGGCACGAGCAGGGCATTCAGGGCGGCGAGCAGCGGGATGATGTTCTGATGCAGCAGGGAGAAGTTCGCGCAGATCAGGTCGTAGTCATGGCCGATGTCGACCTTCGCCTCCGCCAGATCTTCATAGCTGGCGACGTGCACAGGAGACGATCCCGCCGCTTGTGCCGCCTCGACCAGCGTGGCATCGCCGTCCACTCCGACCACTTCGATCCCGCGCTCTGCCAGCGCCCGCAACAGCCAGCCTTCGCCGCACCCCAGATCGAGCACACGTTCAGGTTGGCGCCCCATCAACGCCAGCAGAATCGCCTGATCGGTGACTTGCCGGCGGCTCTCGATGGCGCCGCTGCGGATGGCTTCGGTCCAGGCCCGGGCATTGTGGTGCCAGCTCTGGAGGAGGGTGGATTCAGGCGAGGACATGGCGAACTCCGAGGATGCGGGTGCAGGCAAGGATAGGTCAGGTGCAGTCGACCAGACGAATCCGGTTGCGTCCGCCGCGCTTGGATTCGTAGAGCGCGCTGTCGCCCTGTTCGATCAATGCCGCGAGGCTGGTCGGTGGCTGATCGAACACCTTGGCGCCAATGCTCAAGGTAACGGCTTCAGGGGTGATGTAGGCCTGCGAAGTCAGCGCCTGAAACTGCTCACGCAGCTCACTGCCCAGCACCATGATCTGTTCGTGGGAAGCATCGCCCAGCAACATGACGAATTCATCACCGCCCAGCCTTGCCGCCAGCGCACCCTGAGGCAACTGCGAGCGGATCATTTCGCTGAGCGAGATCAGCAGGCGGTCACCGGCGGTGTGGCCATACAAGTCGTTGATCAGTTTGAAGTTGTCGATGTCGATCAGCAGCAGGGCGCCGGGGCGGGCGCTGGAGACTTCCCCGAGCAGGCGCGGCGCGCTGACTTCGAGGGCGCGGCGGTTGTACAGCGCGGTCAGCGGATCCCGGGCGGCCAGTTCGGCGATCTGTTTCTCCCGGCGGTAGCGCTCGGTGCCGGTCATCGACAGCGCAATCAGCATGATTGCCATCGCGCCTTCGACCAGAGAGATCTGAATGATCTCGCCGCGCAGCGACGCCAGATCGATCAGCGTGCCCGGAATCACCGCGATGATCGCCTTGGTGAAATAGAACACGCCGTGGATCAACAGCACATAACGCAGTTGCACGGCGCCGATGCTCAGCGACTTGCCATGCGGGCGCAGCAACAGACTGGCTCGCAGCATCAACGCGGCTACCAGCAGCGAGTTGGCCACCAGCATGATCTTCGGCCACGAGGGATCTTCCGGTAACAGCAGCAACGCCAGCCACACGAGGAACATCAAGTACCAGGCTCGCGATAGCGACCGCTGGGTAAACCGCGCGACGCCCAGCAGGAACAGCCAGTGCGCAACGACCAGCAAGCCGTTGGCGAACCAGATGCCAATCAATGGATAACCGTTGGCGCGCAGCAGGGCCAGGCTCGAACCGACGGTGATGGTGGCGAAACCGGCGCTCCAGAACAGCAACGAGGATTCGCGGATGCTGCGCCATTCGACCGCCAGGTAAAGGGCGGCCGCCGCTGCCAGTGCGGTGGAAATGGTCAACATCGTAAGGGGGTCGAGCGCCATGAAGGGAGTGGTCTGTCTGAATGGTGGTAATGGGCCACGATTGTAAGCGTTCCCCCATGGCGCTGCTATTTCACTCACCGGATATTCCATTTTGCGGGAGGTGTGCCATGGATCGACTGACTGGCGGTTGCTTGTGCGGCGCGTCGTGGCTGCCGGCCTTTCCATTGGCCAGACATTACGTGCGTGAACGCGAGGGAACGTCACGAACCGAAGAATAGCCGGGGTCAGGCCTGGTGCCTGAGCCCGGCCAATAGGGTCAGCCGCGAATGAAGGCCAGCAGATCCGCGTTGATCGTTGGCGCCTCGGTGGTCGGCATGCCGTGGGGGAAGCCCGGATAAATCTTCAGCGTGCTGTTTTTCAGCAGTTTGGCCGAGAGCACACCGGAGTCTTCATACGGCACGATCTGGTCGTCATCGCCGTGCATCACCAGCACCGGAATCGAAATGCCTTTCAGGTCTTCGGTGAAGTCGGTCTGCGAGAACGCGACGATGCCGTCATAGTGAGCCTTGGCGCCGCCCATCATGCCCTGACGCCACCAGTTGAGCACGACGGGTTCCGAAGGCTTGGCGCCCGGCCGGTTGTAGCCATAGAACGGACCGGCCGGCACATCGTGATAGAACTGCGCACGATTGGCTGCCAATTGCGCCTGAAGATCGTCGAACACCGACTTTGGCAGACCACCCGGATTGCTCTCGGTTTTTACCATCAGCGGCGGCACGGCGCTGATGATTGCGGCTTTCGACACCCGATCCTCGCCATGCCGGGCGATGTAATGAATCACTTCGCCGCCACCGGTGGAGTGGCCGACATGCACGGCTTTCTGGGTCCCCAGATGATTGACCACTGCCGCCACATCGTCGGCGTAGTGATCCATGTCGTGGCCGTCCCAGACCTGGCTCGAACGCCCGTGACCCCGTCGGTCGTGGGCCACCACGCGAAAGCCTTGTGCAAGGAAGAACAGCATCTGCGCATCCCAGTCGTCCGAGCTCAGTGGCCAGCCGTGATGGAAGTGGATTACCGGGGCGTCTTTCGGGCCCCAGTCCTTGTAGAAGATTTCGACGCCGTCTTTCGTTGTGACATAGCCCATGTTCGCGACTCCTGGAAAATGTGAAAAGGCACGTCTTGCGGTGATAGCCGGAATCAACTGTAGGAGTAAAGTCGGCACTTTGGTCGATGAATTCCCGAACGGAGCGGCATGACCGGTGGTCGCGGCGGCTGGTCGTCGGGGCAAAATGCGCTTAGCTGAAAGGGATAAGCCGAGGCGTGCACGGCATCGAATGCTGTCGCAACGCCCCTTCAGAACACCGTGAGTCTGAGGAAATCCCCGATGCTGACCTTGAACATCAATGGCAAGGATCAGGAGCTCGATGTCCCCGCGGACATGCCGTTGCTCTGGGTTCTGCGCGATGTCGCGCACCTGACCGGCACCAAATTCGGCTGCGGCATGGCCCAGTGCGGTGCCTGCACCGTGCATGTCGATGGCGCGCCGCTGCGATCCTGCATCACGCCGGCCACGGCTGTCGCCCATGGGCAGAAAATCCTGACCATCGAAGGCCTGTCGAGCGACGGTTCGCACCCGGTGCAACAGGCCTGGGCGGAGCTGGACGTGGTGCAGTGCGGCTACTGCCAGTCCGGGCAGATCATGTCCGCCGCCGCATTGCTGGCGAAAATCCCCAAACCCACCGACAGCGACATCGATCAGGCGCTCTCCGGCAACATCTGCCGCTGCGGCACCTATCCAAGAATCCGCGCGGCGGTCAAACGTGCTGCCGACATCGGTTAAGCGAGGGGAGGTAAGTGATGAACAGTCCTGTATCCCGTCGCGGATTTCTCAAGGGCAGCGCCGTACTTGGCGGTGGTCTCGTCGTGGCGTTCGTGCTGCCCGGTGGCAACCGCTTTGCCACGGCGGCGGAAAATGAAGGCAAAGTGTTTGCGCCGAACGCGTTCCTGCGCATTGCGCCGGACAACAGCGTCACCGTGCTGCTCGGCCATTCGGAAATGGGCCAGGGCATCTGGACCGGGCTGACCATGCTGATTGCCGAGGAACTGGACGCCGACTGGTCGAAGATCCGTGTCGAGCACTCGCCGGCCTCGGCTGCCGACTACGGCATGCCGGCGTTTGGCGGGATGCAGATCACCGGGGGGTCGACCTCGACCTGGATGGAGTTCGACCGTTACCGGCTTGCGGGCGCTACGGCACGGCAGATGTTGATCGAAGCGGCTGCCAAGCGTTTCAACGTGGCACCCTCGACGATCCGCACTGAGTCCGGCGTGGTGATTGCCGGCGACAATCGCGCCACTTATGGCGAACTGGCGGACGCCGCCGGACAGCTGCCGGTGCCGGATCCGAAGTCGATCACCTTCAAGGAAGCGAAGGACTGGAAAGTCATCGGCAAACCCACCAAGCGCCTCGACACCCCGGAGAAAATCACCGGCCGCGCCAAGTTCGGCATGGACGTGCAATTCGACGGATTGATGACCGCCATGGTCGCCCGGGCGCCGGTGTTCGGCGCCAGCGTCAAATCCTTCGAAGGCGCCCAGGCGCTGGCCGTTCCCGGTGTGCACAAAGTGGTGCAGGTGCCCACTGGCGTGGCGGTGATTGCCGATCATTACTGGGCGGCGAAGCTCGGTCGTGATGCATTGAAAGTCGATTGGGATCTGGGGCCGCACGCCGATCTGAGCAGCGAAAAGCTGCTGGAGAGTTTTCGCAAACTCGCGGCCACACCGGGCATTGCCGCCAGTAAGGCCGGGGATGCCAAAGGCAGCTTTGGTAAAGCGGCGAAGAAAATCGATGTCGAGTACAGCGTGCCGTACCTGGCTCATGCGCCGATGGAGCCGCTGAACTGCACGGTGAAAATCAGCGCCGAAAAATGCGAGATCTGGACCGGCACCCAGTTTCAGACGCTGGACCAAATGATCGCCGGCAAGATCACCGGGCTGAAACCGGAGCAGGTGGAAATCCACACCGAATTCCTCGGCGGTGGTTTCGGCCGGCGGGCCAACCCGACTTCGGACTTTGTCGCCGAAGCGGTGCAAGTCGCGAAGGCTGCCGCGATGCCGGTGAAAACCGTGTGGTCGCGGGAGGATGACATTCGCGGCGGGTATTACCGTTCGATGTTTCTGCATCAGGCGCGGATCGGTCTCGGTGCCGATGGTTTGCCGCTGGCCTGGCAGCATGCGCTGGTGGGCCAGTCGATCATGGCCGGCACCATGCTGGAAAAAACCATGGTCAAGAACGGCGTCGATCAAACCTCGGTCGAGGGCGTGGCGGACAGTCCATACATCCAGGGGCTGGCGGACCATCAGGTCGATCTGCATTCGCCGGCCACCGGGATCAACGTGCTGTGGCTGCGCTCGGTGGGTCATAGCCACACCGCGTTTGTCATGGAATCGCTGATCGATGAAATGGCCACAGCGGCGGGCAAGGATCCGGTGGAGTACCGACGAACGCTGCTCAAGGAGCATGCCCGGCATCTCGGCGTGCTGAACCTGGCGGTGGAGAAGGCCAACTGGAAAGCCCCGCTGCCGGACGGACACGCATTGGGTGTGGCGGTGCACGAATCGTTCGGCAGCTACGTGGCGCAAGTCGCCGAGGTATCCCAGGACAATCTGAAGATCCGCGTGCACCGCGTGGTCTGCGCGGTGGATTGCGGGATTGCGGTCAACCCGCAGAGCATCGCGGCGCAGATGGAGTCGTGCATCACCTTCGGCCTGAGCATGGCGCTGCACAGCAAGCTGACGCTCAAGGACGGTCAGGTCGTGCAGTCCAACTATCACGACTATCAAGTGTTGCGGCTCAACGAAATGCCGGTGGTCGAGGTGCACATCGTGCCGAGCACCGACAAACCAGGCGGCATCGGCGAGGCCGGTGTGCCGCCCACGGCGCCGGCGGTGGCCAACGCGCTGTTCGCCCTGACCGGGCAGCGCCTGCGGGAACTGCCGCTGCAACTGTCGGGGGTGTGAGATGAAACGACATCTGTTGTTGGGCACGGTGATGCTGATCGGGCTGGGCGGCTATGCGTCGGATCTGTTTGCCGACGATCAGGAAGCCTTGAAGGCCTTCGGCACGGTGCAGAAAGTGTTCCAGAGCCCGCGTTGCCAGAACTGCCACATTCCCGGCGATTCGCCGTTGCAGTTCGACGCTGGCACGCCCCACGCGATGAACGTGGTGCGCGGCATGGACGGCAAGGGCGCCGCCGGTTTGCCTTGCGCCACCTGCCACGCCGAAAGCAATCCACCGGCCAGTTACGGCCCCCACGCGCCACCCGGCGCGCCGCACTGGAGCCTGCCGCCAGCCGCCCACAAAATGGCCTGGATCGGCCTGCCGCCGGATCGTTTGTGCGCCATGATCAAGGACCGCGCCAGCAACGGCGACCGCGACTTCGCCGCGCTGATCAAGCACGTCAGCGAGGACAAGCTGGTGCTCTGGGGCTGGAGTCCCGGGGCAGGGCGGCAACCGGTGCCGGTGCCGCACGACATCTTCGTAACCCAGTTCAAGCTTTGGGCCGATGCAGGCGGGCCGTGTCCGGTGGTCGGCGGATGAGGTTGAGTCATCGCTGATTCGGGCTACGTTCAACGGCATCGACGGCAAAGGCGTGTGTGATGCTGGTACCCGGCAAACCCGCCAATGAAGCTGTTTGCATTCAAGCGCTGCATGACCTGAAGCTGCTCGACACCGCACCGCAAGAGCGCTTCGACCGGTTGACGCGACTGACCAAGCGCCGATCGCGCTGGTCACGCTGGTGGACAAGGATCGGCAGTGGTTCAAGTCCCCGCTGCTATTTGGCAAACAACTGCCCGATATCCTTGAATGCCTTGAACTCCAGCGCATTGCCGCACGGGTCAAACAGAAACATCGTCGCCTGTTCGCCCACCAGCCCCTGAAAACGGATCCCCGGCTCGATCACGAATCGAGTGCCCAGTGACTTCAAACGCTCGGCCAGGGCCTGCCATTCCGCCATCCCCAGCACCACGCCGAAATGCGGCACCGGTACGTCGTGCCCGTCAACGGCGTTGGTGTGTGCCGCTTCCTGCGAGGCATTCTTCGGCGCAAGGTGAATCACCAGTTGGTGGCCGAAGAAATTGAAGTCGACCCAGTGATCGCTGGAGCGACCTTCCTCGAGTCCGAACACTTCACGGTAGAAATGCCGGGCGGCGGCGAGGTCGTACACGGGAATGGCCAGGTGGAAAGGGCTGAGTGACATAGGCGCGATCTCTATCAACGGTTGGGGTGGACTGAGTCTAGCGCTGTGCTTTTCGATTGAAAGACGATAGTTTTTGCGCCGAGCTCAAATTATTTCGATCAATCGAGGCGCCTATGCTGCGTGAACTGAAAACCTTACTGGCAGTGGCGCGCCATGGCACGTTTGCCGCCGCCGGTCTGCATATCGGCCTCACGCAATCGGCGGTCAGCGCGCAGATCCGCAATCTGGAGCAGGCCTTGGGCGTGCGTCTGTTCGACCGCACCGGGCGGCAGGCGATTCTCAATCCGGCCGGGCAGCGCGCGGTGCCGATGGCGCAGGAAATGCTCGCGATTTTCAACCGCATGGCGATCAGCGAGGATGTCGGAGAGTTTCGCGGCGAGCTGAGAATCGGCGCCGTGGCGACCGCGCAAACCGGGCTGTTGCCTCAGGCGTTATTGCGTTTGCGGCAATTGGCGCCGGGCGTGGAGCCGAAACTGGTACCCGGTGTGTCGCTGAACCTGCTGAGCCAAGTGGATGCCGGGGAAGTTGATCTGGCGATCATGATCAAACCACCATTCGAATTGCCCAAGGAGCTGTCGGCACAGGTGATCCGCCGCGAACCGTTCGTGCTGATCGTGCCGACAACGGTCGAAGGCGATGATCCGCTGCCACTGCTGGCCGAGCATCCTCACGTGCGTTATGACCGCAACTCGTTTGGTGGACGGCTGGTGACGCAGTTTCTGCGCGAGCAGCGGATTGACGCCCACGTAGCGCTTGAGCTGGATGAGCTGGAAGCGATCGTGAAGATGGTCGAGTGCGGGCTCGGGGTTTCGTTGCTGCCCAGGGCCGGGCTGTGGCTGGAGCATCCGCTGAGGGTGAGGGTGATCGAACTGGGAGAACTGACGTTCTATCGGGAGATGGTGGTTTTGCAGCGCTACAGCCAGCGCAGTCAGCCAATTCAACGGTTGTTCGCACGTTGCCTGGAATCGCAGGCATGAAAAAGCCCGCCATTAGGCGGGCTTTTTATCGGCAGCGCGAAGATTACTCTTCGATGTTGCCCATGGCGGTGGTGTTGAAGCCGCCGTCCACGTACATGATTTCACCGCTGATGCCCGACGCCAGGTCGGAGCACAGGAAGGCGCCGGCGTTGCCGACTTCTTCGATGGTGACGTTGCGACGCAGCGGAGTTTGCGCTTCGTTGGCGGCCAGCATCTTGCGGAAGTTCTTGATGCCGGAAGCGGCCAGGGTGCGGATCGGGCCAGCCGATACGCAGTTGACGCGGGTGCCGTCCGGGCCCAGGGAGCCGGCCAGGTAACGTACGCCGGCTTCCAGCGAAGCCTTGGCCATGCCCATCACGTTGTAGTTCGGCATGGTGCGCTCGGCGCCCAGGTAGGACAGGGTCAGCAGGCTGCCATTGCGGCCTTTCATCATTTCGCGACCGGCCTTGGCCAGAGCCACGAAGCTGTAGGCGCTGATGTCGTGAGCGATGCGGAAGCCTTCACGGGTGGTGGCTTCGGTGAAGTCGCCGTCCAGTTGGTCGCCCGGGGCGAAGCCGACGGAGTGCACGATGCAGTCCAGGCCGTCCCACTTCTTGCTCAGTTCTTCGAAGACCTTGGCGATTTCTTCATCGCTGGCCACGTCGCACGGGAAGCACAGCTCAGGGCTCGAACCCCAGCCCTGTGCGAACTCTTCAACGCGACCTTTCAGTTTGTCGTTCTGATAAGTGAAGGCAAGCTCAGCGCCCTCGCGATGCATGGCGGCAGCGATGCCGGATGCGATGGACAGCTTGCTGGCGACACCGACGATCAGTACGCGCTTACCGGCGAGAAAACCCATGTGTTGCTCCTCTTTCAGGTTATTGCGCAGTGGCTGGTGCCAGGAAAGCGGCCTCCAGCAACTGCTGTGTATACGGATGTTGGGGGGCGGCAAAGATACTTTGCGCGTCTCCCTGTTCGACCACTTGGCCATGCTTGACCACCATCAACTGGTGGCTCAGCGCTTTCACAACAGCCAGATCATGGCTGATGAACAAATACGTCAGGTTGTACTTGGCTTGCAGTGAACGCAACAGCTCCACCACTTGCCGCTGCACCGTCCGGTCGAGGGCCGAAGTCGGCTCGTCCAGCAGGATCAGCGCCGGTTTGAGCACCAAGGCCCGGGCAATGGCGATACGCTGCCGCTGCCCACCGGAAAATTCGTGGGGGTAGCGGTGCCGGGTTTCCGGATCCAGACCTACCTCCTTCAATGCCGCAATAATTGCCGCTTCCTGCTCGGCGGCGGTGCCCATCCTGTGAATCCGCAGGCCTTCGCCAACGATGTCGCTCACGCACATTCGCGGGCTCAGGCTGCCAAACGGGTCCTGGAACACCACCTGCATCTCCCGACGCAACGGGCGAACCTCGTTCTGCGTCAGGCAGTCTAGCTGCTTGCCTTCAAAACGGATCGCGCCTTTGCTGCCGATGAGCCGCAAAATCGCCAGGCCCAGGGTGGATTTGCCGGAACCGCTTTCCCCCACGATCCCCAGGGTCTGACCCTGAGGCAGGCTGAAATTGATGCCGTCCACTGCCTTGACGTGATCCACCGTGCGCTTGAGCAAGCCTTTTTTGATCGGGAACCAGACTTTCAAGTCCTCGACCTCAAGCAGCGGCGCCCCGATTTTATTGCTCGCCGGGCCTCCGCTGGGCTCCGCCGCCAGCAGCTCCCGAGTGTACGGATGCTGCGGAGAACGGAACAGCTCTGCGCACGATGCCTGTTCGACGATGCAACCGCGCTGCATGACACATACACGATGCGCAATTCTTCGCACCAGGTTCAAATCGTGACTGATCAGTAGCAGCGCCATGCCCAATCGAGCCTGCAATTCCTTGAGCAGGTCGAGGATTTTCAGCTGAACGGTCACGTCCAGCGCGGTGGTCGGTTCGTCGGCGATCAACAGTTCCGGCTCGTTGGCCAGGGCCATGGCGATCATCACCCGCTGGCGCTGGCCGCCGGACAACTCGTGGGGCAGGGCCTTGAGCCGTTTGTGCGGCTCGGGGATGCCGACCATTTCCAGCAGCTCCAGAGTGCGCCTGGTCGCGACCTTGCCAGTCAGGCCCTTGTGGATGCCGAGCACTTCGTTGATCTGTTTTTCGATCGAGTGCAGCGGGTTGAGCGAGGTCATCGGCTCCTGGAAGATCATCGCGATCCGGTTGCCGCGGATGTGACGGATGGTCTTTTCGCTCAGTTCCAGCAAGTTCTGCCCGGAATAGCTGATGCTGCCGGCAGGGTGGCGAGCCAGCGGGTAGGGCAGCAGGCGCAGGATCGAATGCGCCGTCACTGACTTGCCCGAACCGGACTCGCCCACCAGCGCCAGAGTCTCGCCACGCTTGATGTCGAAACTGACGCCCTCGACCACCCGGTGCGAGCGCTCGCCCGTTCCGAATTCGACGGCGAGGTCGCGCACTTCGATCAGATTGTCCTGATTCATTTCACTTCCTCGGGTCGAAGGCATCGCGAGCGGACTCGCCGATAAACACCAGCAAGCTCAACATCAGCGCCAATACCGCAAACGCGCTCATGCCCAGCCACGGCGCCTGCAGGTTGGACTTCCCCTGGGCTACCAGTTCACCCAGCGACGGACTGCCGGCCGGCAAGCCAAAGCCGAGGAAATCCAGGGCGGTGAGGGTGCCGATGGCGCCGGTCAGGATGAACGGCATGAAGGTCATGGTCGAAACCATGGCGTTGGGCAGGATGTGGCGGAACATGATCGCACCGTTCTGCATGCCCAGTGCTCTGGCTGCGCGCACGTATTCGAGGTTGCGCCCGCGCAGGAACTCGGCGCGCACCACGTCCACCAGGCTCATCCACGAGAACAGCAGCATGATCCCCAGCAGCCACCAGAAATTCGGCTGGACGAAGCTGGCGAGAATGATCAGCAGGTACAGCACCGGCAAACCCGACCAGATCTCCAGGAAGCGCTGGCCGGCCAGATCCACCCAGCCGCCATAGAAGCCCTGCAGCGCACCGGCGATCACGCCGATGATCGAACTGAGCACGGTCAGGGTCAGGGCGAACAGCACGGAGATACGGAAACCGTAGATCACCCGCGCCAGCACATCGCGGCCCTGATCGTCGGTGCCCAGCAGGTTGTCCGCCGAGGGCGGGGCAGGGGCCGGGACTTTCAGGTCGTAGTTGATGCTCTGGTAGCTGAACGGGATCGGCGCCCACAGCACCCACGCATCCTTGGCCTTGAGCAGTTCGCGGATGTACGGGCTCTTGTAGTTGGCTTCCAGCGGGAATTCGCCGCCGAAGGTGGTTTCCGGGTAGCGCTTGATCGCCGGGAAGTACCAGTTGTTGTCGTAGTGCACCACCAGCGGCTTGTCGTTGGCGATCAGTTCAGCGCCCAGGCTCAGGCCGAACAGGATCAGAAACAGCCACAGTGACCACCAGCCACGCTTGTTGGCCTTGAACAGTTCGAAGCGTCGACGGTTTAGCGGGGACAGGTTCATCTCAATGCTCCCGGCTGGCGAAGTCGATGCGCGGATCGACCAGGGTGTAGGTGAGGTCGCCGATCAGTTTCACCACCAGCCCCAGCAGGGTGAAGATGAACAGGGTGCCGAACACCACCGGGTAATCGCGGTTGATCGCCGCTTCGAAACTCATCAGGCCGAGGCCGTCGAGGGAGAAGATCACTTCCACCAGCAGGGAACCTGTGAAGAAGATGCCGATGAACGCCGAGGGGAAACCTGCGATCACCAGCAGCATCGCGTTGCGGAACACATGGCCGTAGAGCACGCGGTGGCGGGTCAGGCCCTTGGCCTTGGCGGTGACCACGTACTGCTTGTTGATTTCGTCGAGGAAGCTGTTTTTGGTCAGCAGGGTCATGGTCGCGAAGTTGCCGATCACCAGCGCCGTCACCGGCAGCGCCAGGTGCCAGAAGTAGTCGAGGACCTTCCCGCCCAGGCTCAGCTCATCGAAGTTGTTCGAGGTCAGGCCGCGTAAAGGAAACCAGTCCAGATAACTGCCGCCGGCAAACACCACGATCAGCAGAATCGCAAACAGGAACGCCGGAATCGCATAACCGACGATGATCGCCGAACTGGTCCATACGTCGAAATGACTGCCGTGCCGCGTGGCCTTGGCGATCCCCAGCGGGATGGACACCAGGTACATGATCAGCGTGCTCCACAGCCCGAGGGAGATCGACACCGGCATCTTTTCCTTGATCAGGTCGATGACCTTGGCGTCGCGGAAGAAACTGTCGCCGAAATCCAGTCGCGCGTAGTTCTTGACCATGATCCACAGACGCTCCGGGGCCGACTTGTCGAACCCGTACATCTTCTCGATTTCCTTGATCAGCGCCGGGTCCAGGCCCTGCGCACCGCGATAGGAGGAGCCGGCCACCGACACTTCGGCGCCGCCACCGGCGATGCGGCTGGTGGCACCTTCAAAGCCTTCGAGCTTGGCGATCATCTGCTCCACCGGGCCGCCGGGCGCGGCCTGGATGATCACGAAGTTGATCAGCAGAATGCCGAACAGGGTCGGGATGATCAGCAACAGTCGTCGAAAAATGTACGCCAGCATCTGATTACTCCGTGCCCACAGGGTCGGCTTGCAGTTGGGTTTGCACTTCTACCGCAGGTTTTGTATCGGGTTTGACCCACCAGGTGTTAATGCCGATGTCGTACTTGGGGGAGACTTTCGGATGGCCGATGTGGTTCCAGTACGCCACGCGCCAGCTCTTGATGTGCCAGTTGGGGATCACGTAGTAACCCCATTGCAGCACGCGGTCGAGAGCCCGGGCGTGGGCCACCAGGCTTTTGCGCGAGTCGGCGTTGATCAGGCTTTCGACCAGGTGATCGACGATCGGGTCTTTCAGGCCCATGGAGTTGCGGCTGCTGGGCTTGTCGGCGGCGGCGCTCATCCAGAACTCCCGTTGTTCGTTACCCGGTGAGTTGGACTGCGGGAAACTGCCGACGATCATGTCGAAATCCCGCGAACGCACGCGGTTGATGTACTGCGAGACGTCGACGCGGCGGATCACCAGATCGATGCCCAGGTCGGCGAGGTTGCGCTTGAACGGCAGCAGCACCCGCTCGAATTCGGTCTGGGCCAGCAGGAACTCGATGACCACCGGTTTGCCGGTGGTGTCGACCATTTTGTCGTCGACGATCTTCCAGCCGGCCTCTTGCAGCAATTGATAGGCTTCGCGTTGCTGCAGGCGGATCATGCCGCTGGCGTCGGTCTTCGGATTTTCGAAGGCTTCGCTGAACACCTGCGCCGGGAGCTGGCGGCGGAACGGGTCGAGGATCGCCAGCTGATCGGCGTCCGGCAGGCCGGTGGCGGCCATTTCCGAGTTCTCGAAATAACTGCGGGTGCGCACATAGGCGCCGTTGAACAATTGCTTGTTGGTCCATTCGAAGTCGAGCAACAGACCCAGTGCCTGACGCACGCGAACGTCCTGGAACACCGGCCGGCGCAGGTTGAAGACGAAGCCCTGCATGCCCGTCGGGTTGCCGTTGGGGATCAGCTCCTTGACCAGTCGGCCCTCGGTGACGGCCGGGATGTTGTAGGCGTTGGCCCAGTTCTTCGCGGTCATTTCCAGCCAGTAGTCGAACTGGCCGGCCTTCAGGGCTTCCAGGGCGACGGTGTTGTCGCGGAAGTAGTCGGTGGTCATCACGTCGAAATTGTAGAAGCCGCGATTGACCGGCAGGTCCTTGCCCCAGTAATCCTTGACCCGCTCGTATCGTACCGAGCGTCCGGCCTTCACTTCGGCGACCTTGTAAGGGCCGCTGCCCAGCGGGATTTCCAGATTGCCCTTGTTGAAATCGCGACTGGCCCACCAGTGTTTCGGCAGCACCGGCAACTGGCCGAGGATCAGCGGCAGCTCGCGGTTGTTGTTGTGCTTGAACTTGAACAGCACCGTCAGCGGGTCCTCGGCGACGGCTGCTTCGACGTCGCTGTAGTAACCGCGAAACATCGGCGAGCCCTCTTTCGTCAGGGTCTCGAAACTGAACACGACGTCTTCGGCGCGCACCGGGTGGCCGTCATGGAAGCGCGCTTCGGGACGCAGGTAGAAGCGCACCCAGCTGTTGTCCGGGGCCTTTTCGATCTTGCCGGCGATCAGGCCGTATTCGGTGAACGGCTCGTCGAGGCTGTGCCGGGTCAGGGTGTCGTAGATCTGCCCGACGTCATCTGCCGGCACGCCCTTGCTGATGAACGGGTTCAGGCTGTCGAAACCGCCGAAGCCGGCCTGACGGAAGATCCCGCCCTTGGGAGCATTGGGGTCGACGTAATCGAAATGCTTGAAATCGGCAGGGTATTTCGGTGGCTCGTTGTACAGGGTCACGGCGTGTTGCGGGGCGGCACAGGCCAGCCCGGCGAACAACAGGCTGCAAGCCTGCACGAGCAGGGTGCGAACGGCGTTCATTGACCTTTCTCCGAAGATTTCAGCCACCACGCGCTCAGGCCCAGGGTGTAGGGCGGCGTGCTGACGAAGGCGAACCGGTTGCGGTACGCCAGACGGTGATAATTGAGGTACCAGTTGGGAATGCTGTAGTGCTGCCAGAGCAGCACGCGGTCCAGGGCCTTGCCGGCGGCGACCTGTTCATCGCGGGTGCGGGCGGCGAGCAGTTGCTCCAGCAGATGATCGACCACCGGGTTGGCGATGCCTGCGTAATTCTTGCTGCCCTTGACCCCGACCTGGCTGGAATGGAAGTACTGCCACTGTTCCAGTCCCGGGCTGAGGGTCTGGTTGAGGGTCATCAGGATCATGTCGAAATCGAATTGATCCAGACGTTGTTTGTATTGGGCGCGATCCACCGTGCGCAGGCGCGCGTCGATGCCGATGCTCTTGAGGTTCTCGATGTACGGCTGGAGGATGCGCTCAAGGTTCGGATTGACCAGCAGCAGTTCAAGACTCAGCGGTTGGCCGGTGGCGTTCTGCAGACGCTGGCCGTTGAGCTTCCAGCCGGCCTCGGCCAGCAGCACCAGCGCCTTGCGCATGGTTTCCCGGGGAATGCCGCGCCCGTCGGTCTGCGGCAGCGTGAACGGCTCGGTGAACAGCCGGGCCGGCAGTTGCTCCTTGTAGGGCTTGAGCATCAGCCATTCGTGGCCGACCGGCAGACCGCTGGCGCTGAATTCGCTGTTCGGGTAATAGCTGGTGGTGCGCTGGTAAGCATCGCTGAACAGCGCGCGGTTGGTCCACTCGAAGTCGAACATCAGACCCAGCGCTTCGCGGGTCTTGACGTCCGAGAAGGTGGCTCGTCGGGTGTTCATGAACAGGCCCTGGCTCTGGGTCGGAATCTGGTGCGGGATCTGCGCCTTGATCACGTCGCCACGGCGTACGGCGGGGAAGTTGTAGCCGTTGGCCCAGTTCTTCGCCTGATGCTCGATATAGATGTCGAACTCGCCGGCCTTGAACGCTTCGAAGGCGACGTCGCTGTCGCGATAGAACTCGACTTCCATGCGATCGAAATTGTACTTGCCGCGATTGACCGGCAAGTCCTTGCCCCAATAATCCTTGACCCGTTCGAAAATCAGCTGCCGCCCCGGCGTCACCGAGGTAATGCGGTACGGCCCGCTGCCCAATGGCGGTTCGAAGGTGGTGGCCTTGAAGTCGCGGTCTTTCCAGTAGTGCTGAGGCAGCACCGGCAACTCCCCGAGGCGCAGGATCAGCAACGGATTGCCCGAGCGCTTCATGATGAAGCGAATGCGTTGCGGGTTGAGAATGTCGACCCGCGACACTTCCTGAAGCGCCGTGCGGTACAGCGGGTGGCCTTCCTTGAGCAGCGTTCGATAGGAGAACGCCACGTCATAGGCGGTGATCGGCGTGCCATCGTGGAAGCGTGCTTCCGGGCGCAGGTTGAACACGACCCAGCTGCGGTCTTCGCTGTACTCCACCGACCGGGCGATCAGGCCATAGCTGGAGGCCGGCTCGTCACCGGACGGCGAGTACTGGCCGGTGCCGACCATCAGCGGCTCGTTCAGCTCGTTGATGCCGTACTGCAGGAAATTCGGAGTGGTGACCGGGCTGGTGCCCTTGAACGTGTAGGGATTGAGCGTATCGAAGGTGCCAAACGCCATCACCCGCAAAGTACCGCCCTTGGGCGCTTGCGGGTTGACCCAGGCGAAGTGGGTAAATCTGGCCGGGTACTTGAGCGTGCCGAACTGCGCATAACCGTGGCTTTCGGTGATTGTCGCGCTAGCGGGGGAGCTCAAGGCCAGGCTGATCAGGAGCAGGAGGAGGGGACGCTTCAAGTCAGATCCGATCCAGGCGGCTTGGGCTTTGTGGGCCGTACAGTAACAGCTTGTATGGACAGGAAAAAGACAGAGACTTAATGCGCGGTTAATTGTGGGAGTCGACTGCGCCGAAGACAAAAAATGACAGGCGAAAAAAAGCCCCTGAAATTCAGGGGCTCTTTGTCAGTGCGGCTGGTAGACCGTGAGCATCTGCCCAGGCTTGAGCGCTTTGCCGGCGCCCGGATTCCAGCGCTTGAGATGTTGCATCTCGACGTTGAAGCGCTTGGCGACCACATACAGCGTGTCGCCACGTTTGACCTTGTACTGGGTCTGCTGCTTGCCGTCGTCCCTGTCCTTGGTCTTGCTGCTGGTCTTGCTGTTGGCAGCGATGACCGTATTGATGCGCCCGCCACTGTTGCGCGCCGGCGTGCGCTTGGTGGTGTCCTGCATCACCAGGGTCTGGCCGACCTTGAGGTTCTTGCCGGTCAGCTTGTTCCAGCGTTGCAGGTCCTTGACCTCGACCTTGTTGGCCTTGGCAATGGAGCCGAGGTTGTCGCCACGCTTTACCCGATAGGCGCGCTTGGCCTGTGCGATCTCGCTCGGATCGGCGCCCTCGAACACCGGTTTCAGCGAACGCGGGCTGATCAGCTCTTCAGGACGCATGGTCTGCAGGCTGGTGGTCAGCAATTGCGCCTTGGACGTCGGCACCAGCAAATGCTGCGGGCCGTCGACGGTGGTGCGCTGCTTGAACGCCGGGTTGAGCTGGAACAGCTCGTCCTCGTCGATGTTGGCTACCGCGGCGACCTTGGACAGGTCCATGCGCTGGTTGATTTCGACGACCTGGAAGTAAGGCTCGTTGGCGATCGGGTTGAGGTTGACCCCGTAGGCTTCCGGCGCCAGCACCACTTGCGACAGGGCCAGCAGTTTCGGCACGTAGGCCTGGGTTTCCGCCGGCAGCGGCAGGTTCCAGTAGTCGGTTGGCAAACCCAGGCGTTCGTTGCGTTCGATGGCGCGGCTGACCGTGCCTTCACCGGCGTTGTAGGCGGCGAGAGCCAACAGCCAGTCACCGTTGAACATGTCGTGCAGGCGGGTCAGGTAATCCATCGCAGCGGTGGTCGAGGCGGTGATGTCGCGACGGCCGTCGTAGAAACGGGTCTGGCGCAGGTTGTAGTAGCGCCCGGTGGACGGGATGAACTGCCAGAGGCCTACCGCATCGGCGCGGGAGTAGGCCATCGGGTTGTAGGCGCTCTCGATGACCGGCAGCAGCGCCAGTTCCAGCGGCATGTTGCGTTCTTCGAGGCGTTCGACGATGTAGTGAATGTATAGGCTGCCGCGTTCGCCGGCGTTTTCGAGGAAGGAAGGATTACTGGCAAACCACAGGCGCTGTTGCTCGATGCGCGGGTTCACGCCCAGACCTTCCTGCAGCTGAAAACCGTTGCGCATGCGTTCCCAGATGTCCTGGGGCACCTGAGGGCTGGGCTTTTCGGACAACCAGATCGGCTTCTGCTTGGCTCGCGCAGCAATGTTCGGCGTATGGGTCGCTTCAGTCTGCGGAGCATGGCTGGAGCAGCCCGCCAGCGTGGCGGACACAGCCACCGCGATGGCTTGCGCCAGGCGGGTCAATGCGTCTGAATTGACGGACTTACGTATGGATGACGACATTGGCTGGAAGTAAGTTCCGGGCAAAAATGTCGGGCGATTCTAGAAAGCGCACCCCTTGCGGTCAACCACTCACGGTTTTTGTACCCAGTGGTGAGCGGCTTAGAACTTATCTTTCCAAGCCCGCAGAGCCGCAAAAACCTCACTCGGCGCCCGGTTTTGAGCGCCGTTCCGTTCGTCCACTTTTTGTGTAACTAATGTTTCACCGGTACGCAGAAACGGGTTTGTGAGCTTTTCCAGTGCGATGGTCGAGGGCAGGGTCATGACCCCGTTCTGCCGTTGCCGGGTGACTTTTTCCAGACGGGTGACAATGTCCGGGTTGCCCGGCTCCACGGCGGCGGCGAATTTCAGGTTGCTCAGGGTGTATTCGTGAGTGCAGTAGACCAGAGTGTCTTCCGGCAGCGCCGCCAGACGACCAAGGGAATGATGCATCTGCTCCGGTGTGCCTTCGAACAGCCGGCCGCAACCGGCGGCGAACAGAGTGTCGCCGCAGAACAGCAGGCCGTGATGGTAATAGGCGATGTGCCCCAGGGTGTGGCCGGGGACGGCGTAGACCTCGAAGTCCCAGCCGAGCACACGCACCTTGTCGTTGTCCTTGAGCGCGATGTCCCGCCCCGGGATGCTTTCGCTGGCCGGACCGTAGACGGTGGCTCCAGTGGCTTTCTTGAGCGCCTCGACGCCACCGACATGGTCGTGGTGATGGTGGGTGATCAGAATGTCGCTCAGCACCCAGCCCGGATGCGCGTCGAGCCACGCCTGTACGGGGGCGGCATCTCCCGGATCGACCACCGCGCAACGTTGGGTGGCATGATCCTGTAACAACCAGATGTAGTTGTCGGTGAAGGCGGGCAGGGCACTGATCTGTATCATCTTCGGATTCGCCAAGCGGGTAACATTGGCGCATCTTAGAGGTTCCTGGCGTGTTGGAGAATGCAATGATCGATAAAGCGTTCGCTCAGGCCGATCCTGACTGGCTGGCCCTGATCGGGGCGGCCCGTGAATGGCTGTCCGGCCCCCTCGGGCAATTTCTGCTGGACGAAGAGCGGCGCATGCTCGAAGACGAGCTCGGCCGGTTCTTCGGCGGCTATCTGGTGCATTACGGTCCGTCCGCCGAAACGCCGCCGTCGGCGCCACAGGTGCAGCGCAACGTACGCCTCGGTGCGCCGTTGCCCGGCGTCGAGATCGTCTGCGAAGAGCAGGCCTGGCCGTTGAGCGAGCACGCCGCCGACGTGGTGGTGTTGCAGCACGGTCTGGATTTCTGCCTGTCGCCCCATGGCTTGCTGCGTGAGGCGGCCAGCAGCGTGCGCCCCGGCGGACACCTGCTGATCGTCGGGATCAATCCCTGGAGCACCTGGGGCTTGCGCCATGTGTTCGCTCACGACGCGTTGCACCAGGCCCGCTGCATCTCGCCGTCGCGGGTCGCCGACTGGCTCAACCTGCTGGGCTTCGCGCTGGAGAAACGCCGCTTCGGGTGCTATCGTCCGCCGCTCGCGTCACCCAAGTGGCAGGCCCGTCTGGCCGGCTGGGAACGCAAGGCCGGCGACTGGCAACTGGCGGGCGGCGGTTTCTATCTGTTGGTCGCGCGCAAGATCGTGGTCGGCCTGCGTCCGGTGCGCCAGGAGCGCCGCGAGCCGATGGGCAAGCTGATTCCGCTGCCGATGGCCAAGGTCAATCGTCGCCGTATCGAACCGTAAACCTTCTTTTATTGTGGCCGGGTTTGTCCCGGCCCTGGCCGTCGTCGATCCTTGATCGGCGAGGCCACGCATTTTTCTGGATAGATTGGCATGAGCGAAAGCGTCGATAGCGTAGAACTGTTCACTGATGGCGCCTGCAAAGGCAATCCCGGCCCGGGCGGCTGGGGAGCCTTGCTGGTGTGCAAGGGCGTCGAAAAGGAACTGTGGGGCGGCGAGGCCAACACCACCAACAATCGCATGGAACTGCTCGGCGCGATCCGTGGCCTGGAAGCCCTCAAGCGTCCATGCGAAGTGCTGCTGGTAACCGACTCGCAATACGTGATGAAAGGCATCAACGAGTGGATGGCCAACTGGAAGAAGCGCGGCTGGAAAACCGCTGCCAAGGAGCCAGTCAAAAACGCCGATCTGTGGAAAGAGCTCGACGAGCAGGTCAACCGCCACAAGGTCACCTGGAAATGGGTGCGCGGCCACATCGGCCACCACGGCAACGAGCGTGCCGACCAGTTGGCCAACCGCGGGGTGGATGAGGTTCGCGGTTACAAGCAGAGCTGAGTCCTTACCACTGAAACCCTCCCGGCGAGCGTGTTAACATCGCCGCTTTTGCACGATTGACCCCGTTGAGAGCTGAACACTGATGGCCACCAGATCCGTTGTACTCGATACCGAAACCACCGGCATGCCGGTGACCGATGGTCACCGGATCATTGAAATCGGTTGCGTCGAACTGATCGGTCGGCGTCTGACGGGGCGGCACTTTCACGTCTACCTGCAGCCGGATCGCGAAAGTGACGAAGGCGCGATCGGCGTCCACGGTATTACCAACGAATTTCTCGTCGGCAAGCCGCGCTTCGCCGAAGTGGCCGACGAATTCTTCGAGTTCATCAACGGCGCGCAACTGATCATCCATAACGCGGCGTTCGACGTTGGCTTCATCAACAACGAATTCGCCCTGATGGGCCAGCAGGATCGCGCGGACATCACGCAGCACTGCACGATCCTCGATACCCTGATGATGGCCCGGGAACGTCACCCGGGTCAGCGCAACAGCCTCGATGCCTTGTGCAAACGCTACGGCGTCGACAACTCCGGCCGTGAGCTTCACGGCGCATTGCTCGACTCGGAGATTCTCGCCGACGTCTACCTGACCATGACCGGTGGCCAGACCAGCCTGTCGCTGGCCGGCAATGCTTCCGACGGCAATGGCACGGGCGAGGGCGCGGACAACTCCGCCACCGAAATCCGCCGTCTGCCGGCGGATCGCCAGCCGGGGCGGATCATTCGCGCTACCGAAGCCGAGCTGGCTGAACACCAGGCGCGCCTGGAAATCATCGCCAAGTCGGCCGGCGCCCCGGCGCTGTGGACACAGTTGCTGGAAGCCGAAGCTCAGGCGTAAGGCACAAAAGGATCGTCCGGACACCAAAGCCGTGTCCGGACGATCCTTTTTTTGTCAGTACTGACAACTGGCCACCCTCGCCACATCGGCTCCGACCCTCTACCCTGAGGACATTGGCAGATCACTCTCCGCCGCCTCAGGACACTGAGCCCCATGTACAAAGATCTGAAGTTCCCGGTGTTGATCGTCCACCGCGACATCAAGGCCGACACGGTTGCCGGCGAACGCATTCGCGGCATTGCCCGTGAACTTGAGCAGGAAGGTTTCAGCATCGTTTCGGCCACGGACTACACCGAGGGCCGGCTGGTGGCGTCGACCCACCATGGTCTGGCGTGCATGTTGATCGCCGCCGAAGATGCCAGCACCCATTCCCATTTGTTACAGAACATGGCCGAACTGATCGGCCTGGCTCGTGTGCGGGCGCCGGATCTGCCAATCTTCGCCCTCGGCGAGCAGGTCACCCTGGAAAACGCCCCGGCCGATGCCATGGCCGAATTGAATCAGTTGCGCGGCATCCTTTATCTGTTCGAAGACACCGTACCGTTTCTGGCCCGGCAGGTTGCACGGGCGGCGCGTAAATATCTGGACGGGCTGCTGCCGCCGTTCTTCAAGGCGCTGGTGCAGCACACCGCAGATTCCAACTATTCCTGGCACACCCCGGGTCATGGCGGCGGGGTGGCGTATCACAAGAGCCCGGTGGGGCAGGCGTTTCATCAGTTCTTCGGGGAAAATACTCTACGTTCGGATTTGTCGGTGTCGGTGCCGGAGCTGGGTTCGCTGCTCGATCACACCGGGCCGCTGGCTGAAGCGGAAGCGCGTGCGGCGCGCAATTTCGGCGCCGATCACACCTTTTTCGTGATCAATGGCACCTCGACCGCCAACAAAATCGTCTGGCACTCGATGGTCGGGCGCGATGATCTGGTGCTGGTGGATCGCAACTGCCACAAGTCGGTGTTGCACGCGATCATCATGACTGGCGCGATTCCTCTCTATCTGTGCCCTGAACGCAACGAGCTGGGCATTATCGGGCCGATTCCGCTGAGCGAGTTCAGCCGCGAATCGATCCAGGCCAAGATCGACGCGAGCCCGCTAACCAAGGGCCGGGAGCCGAAAGTCAAACTGGCCGTGGTGACCAACTCCACTTACGACGGCCTCTGCTACAACGCCGAACTGATCAAGCAGAGCCTGGGCAACAGCGTCGAAGTCTTGCACTTCGACGAAGCCTGGTACGCCTACGCGGCGTTTCACGAATTCTTTGCCGGACGCTACGGCATGGCCACCTCGCGCAGCGCCGACAGCCCGCTGGTGTTCACCACCCATTCCACTCACAAACTGCTGGCGGCGTTCAGCCAGGCTTCAATGATTCATGTGCAGGACGGCGGCGCGCGTCAGCTGGATCGCGACCGGTTCAACGAAGCGTTCATGATGCATATCTCGACATCGCCGCAGTACAGCATCATCGCTTCGCTGGACGTGGCCTCGGCCATGATGGAAGGCCCGGCCGGGCGTTCGCTGTTGCAGGAAACCTTCGATGAAGCCCTGAGCTTTCGCCGGGCACTGGCCAATCTGCGGCAACACATCGATGCCAATGACTGGTGGTTTTCGATCTGGCAGCCGCCGGGTGTCGAGGGCATCGACCGGGTGCAGACCGAAGACTGGCTGCTGAAGCCCGAGGCGGACTGGCATGGTTTCGGCGAGGTCAGCGACGACTACGTACTGCTCGATCCAATCAAGGTCACCCTGGTGATGCCAGGCCTGACCGCCGGCGGCGCGCTGAGCGACAAGGGCATTCCGGCGGCGGTGGTCAGCCGTTTCCTCTGGGAGCGCGGGCTGGTGGTGGAGAAAACCGGGCTGTATTCGTTCCTGGTGCTGTTCTCCATGGGTATCACCAAGGGCAAGTGGAGCACGCTGCTGACCGAACTGCTGGAGTTCAAGCGCAACTACGACGCCAACGTCAGCCTCGATGCCTGCCTGAAGTGTGTCGCCCAGGAAGATCCTGTGCGGTATCGCGGCATGGGCCTGCGCGATCTCTGCGATCAACTCCACGCCTGCTACCGCAGCAATGCCACCGCCAGACACCTCAGACGCATGTACACCGTGCTGCCGGAAATCGCCATGAAACCGGCTCAAGCCTATGATCAACTGGTGCGCGGCGAAGTCGAGGCGGTGCCGATCGATGAGCTGGAGGGGCGTGTCGCGGCGGTGATGCTGGTGCCTTATCCGCCGGGGATTCCGTTGATCATGCCCGGCGAACGCTTCACAGAATCCACCCGGTCGATCATCGATTACCTGAAGTTTGCCCGCACGTTCGATGCGAGTTTTCCGGGTTTCGTGATCGATGTGCACGGACTGCAACACGAAGACGAGGGCAATGGACGGCATTACACCGTCGATTGCGTCAAGGAATGAGGGCGTTTCCCAGTATGCAACCGGTCATGAATCCAAAATACCCAGGGCTGTCGGTGCGCGTTGCCGACGACGGCTTTGCCGCCTATATCTGGGGCAGCGATTTCAGCTTCGAGGTCGCCGCCTATGGCGCGGCCGAAATCGGCAAGCCCGTCGCGCAGTGGGGCGTGACGCCCATCGTGCCGTATCGCAAGTGCTACGGCATCGATCCCGAAGAATTCAGCAGTTTTCGCGATGCGCCCGACAGTGCGATCTTCATGGCCTGGCTGGAAGATCAGCCGGTGGGGCATCTGGTGATCAGTACCAACTGGAACGGTTTCGCCCATATCGATGAGCTGGCGGTGCATGCGCCGGCACGGCGCCATGGTGTTGCCAAGGCGTTGCTGGAGGTGGCGCAGTTCTGGAGCCGCAAGAAAAAACTGCCGGGGATCATGCTCGAGACCCAGAACAACAACCTCGGCGCCTGTCGCTTGTATGAGCGCTGCGGTTATGTGATCGGTGGCATCGACCATCTGCGTTATCGCGGTATTGACCCCAATACCGCCGAGGTGGCGTTGTTCTGGTATCGACTGTTCGATAATCCGCTGGAAAGCCCGATCAGCTCGCCAGCATCGCCGCGGCTTGTTCCGTGACGATACTCAGCAATGTCTGGACTGCCGATGTCGGCGGCGCGTGCTTGAAGGTCAGCGCATAAAGGCTGATCGGCACCGCCGGTGACAACGGGCAAGTGTCTATCCCACTGGCCCGGGCACCCAGTGCGGTGAACGGGTCGACGATGGCCAGGCCTTCACCGGCCTCGACCATGCTGCGCATCATCTGATGGGTCTGCACCCGGGTGTGGATGCTCGGTGCCGGGCGCAGTGCCTGAAGTTTGTGTTCCAGCGCCGGGCTCAGCGGGTCCTGACCTTCGAGGCCGACCATCGCCTGACCTGCCAGATCCTGCAGCGAAATGTACTTCTGCTTCGGTTGCAGCCAGCCGTGGGGCGCGAGCAATTGCAGCTTGCCTTGCGCCAGCGGCTGGCAATGGATATCCGGATGTTCGGGATCGTGCAGGCTCAGACCCAGATCGCTTTCGCGCAGCAACAGACTGCGAACGATGTGGCGGGTAGGCTCACTGAGCAGCGTGCAGGGTACGTCCGGCAGGCGTCGGCGCAGTGCAGCGAGACTTTGCGGCAACAACTGCTGTGCCAGCGGCGGGGTGCCGATGATTCGAAGGGGTGGGGCGAGGTATTGCTTGAGACTGCTGGCCAGCCGTTGCACCGGTTCCAGCGCGTCATAAATGTGGGCGATTTCAACTTGCAACGCTCGGGCTTCGGCTGTGGCTTGAAGCCGTCCGCGCACACTGGCGAACAGCATGAACCCCAACTGACTCTCGGCTTCGCGCAGTCGCTCCTCGACATCGCCCGCCGGCAATTGCAGCCATTCGGCGGCGGTGCCCACGTGACCCGTCTGTAAAAGCGCCTGTATCACCTCGATATGACGTAAACGCATGCGTGAAGTCCATGTCCGGCCGTTGGGGTCAGTGGCTGAATCCTACCCCAACTCGGCGCGGATGACTTCTGCTCATAACAATCGGTTATGAAGCGACCGATGGCTCGGGTTCGCGGATCAGGGTGATGCCCGACTGAACCAGCAGAAACTCGTTGTCGTCGATCTTGTTGACGCGGTCGCCAATCGCCAGTTTGTAGGTTGTAACGGGCTCCATGCCGGTGAAACCGTCTGCCGACGGGGTGGATTCCTGGAACTCATGCACGGAATAAACGCGGCCTTCCGCATCTCTTGCATGGAACTGACCGACGAGTACTGCTGCCATCTGCTTAGAACCTCTGGAGATAAAACGCTTGATTTGCGGCTTGGTAGACCGTCATCGAGCTTGGTAAGTTTTCCTACAGGAAAAAAATAATCCGGATGCGGGAAATATCCCTTGTCGTCTGGTGGAATCGTCGCCGGATCATCTATAACTACAGGCTCCTCCCCACGGACAGTCGAGAGTCTTCCCATGAGCAATGTCTATAACGTCGCGGTAGTGGTTGGCAGCCTGCGTAAAGCTTCGATCAATCGCAAGGTCGCGCTGGCGCTGGCGGAACTGGCACCGGCCAACCTCAAGCTGAACATTGTGGAAATTGGCGATCTGCCACTCTATAACGAAGACATTGACGGCGATTCACCGCCGGCAGCCTACAGCACTTTTCGGCAAAAAGTGGCGTCATCCGACGCGGTGCTGTTTGTCACCCCGGAGTACAACCGCTCTGTGCCGGCACCCTTGAAAAATGCGATTGACGTTGGCTCGCGGCCTTATGGCAAGAGTGTCTGGGGCGGCAAACCGGGCGCAGTGATCAGTGTTTCGCCGGGTGCCATCGGCGGTTTTGGCGCCAACCAGCATTTGCGTCAGTCATTCGTTTTCCTCAATGTGCCTTGCATGCAACAACCTGAGGCTTATCTGGGTGGCGCCGGTACGGCGTTCGATGAGTCGGGCAAGCTGAACGAGTCGGTCAAGCCGTTTCTGCAGAGCTTCATCAATGCCTATGGCGAGTGGGTAGCGCAGCACAAGAAGTGATCCACTGATTTTTCTGACAACATAACGAACCTGTGGGAGCTGGCTCCCACAGGTTTTTTTGTGGTCTGATTCTTTCCCTTTTATTGAAGGCTGTCGCGAATGCTTGCTGCTTCATTGATTTTCCTGCTGACCATTACCCTGGTGATCTGGCAACCCAAGGGCCTCGGGGTCGGCTGGAGTGCGACCTTCGGAGCGATTCTGGCGCTGATTTTCGGCGTGGTGCACCTTAGCGATATTCCGCTGGTGTGGCAGATCATCTGGAACGCCACCGGCACTTTCGTGGCGCTTATCATCATCAGTCTGTTGCTCGACGAGGCGGGGTTCTTTGCCTGGGCCGCATTGCACGTGGCGCGATGGGGGCGGGGCAGCGGTCGCAAGCTGTTTGCCTACATGGTGTTGCTCGGCGCACTGGTGTCGGCGTTGTTCGCCAATGACGGCGCGGCGCTGATCCTCACGCCCATCGTGATTTCCATGCTGCTTGCGCTGCGCTTTTCTCCGGCGGCAACCCTGGCGTTTGTCATGGGCGCGGGGTTCATTGCCGACACCGCGAGCCTGCCGCTGGTGGTGTCGAACCTGGTCAACATCGTCTCGGCAGACTTCTTTCACATCGGTTTCAATCGCTATGCGGCGGTGATGGTGCCGGTCAACTTTGTCAGTGTCGCCGCCACGCTGGCGGTGTTGTTGTGGTTTTTCCGACGCGACATTCCGACAGCCTACGACCCTGAACAGCTGGAGCACCCGGAGACGGCGATCCACGACAAGGCCACGTTCTACGCCGGTTGGGCGGTGTTGGTGATCCTGCTGGTGGGTTGTTTTGCCCTGGAACCGCTGGGGATTCCGATCAGCGCCATTTCGACGGTGTGCGCGGCGTTGTTGCTGGGTATCGCCGCTCGGGGGCACAAGATCTCCACGCGCAAAGTGATGAAAGAAGCGCCGTGGCAGATCGTGATTTTCTCCCTGGGCATGTATCTGGTGGTTTACGGTCTGCGCAATGCCGGGCTGACGGATCATCTGGCCGGTTGGCTGGATGTCTTTGCCGGGTATGGCGTGTGGGGCGCGGCCATGGGCACCGGCGTGCTGACGGCATTGTTGTCGTCGATCATGAACAATCTGCCCACGGTGCTGATCGGTCTGCTGTCGATCGATGCCAGTCAGGCGACCGGTGTCGTGAAAGAAGCGATGATCTACGCCAACGTGATCGGCAGTGACCTGGGGCCGAAGATCACCCCGATCGGCAGTCTGGCGACTCTGCTCTGGCTGCATGTGCTGGCACGCAAGGATATCCGGATCGGCTGGGGGTATTACTTCAAGGTCGGGATTGTGCTGACGGTGCCGGTGTTGTTGGTCACGCTGGCCGCGCTGGCGCTGCGGCTGAGCGTCTAACTCTGTCCGGGCACGTTCGGCCACAGATCCGAAACCAGAAACAGCCGCTCGGCCTCTTCCCAGTCGCCCCGGGCATTTTCGGTCAGGCGCACCATCAACTGCGCCGGGGCCAGCGGTTCAAGTTCATCGAACCAGGTACGCAACTGCTGGTGGCTCCAGGCCTGATCAGCCGGGTAATGCGCCGGCGCCAGCCACGCGTGGCGGGGCAGGGGTTGCCAGCGCCCGGCCGGGCGCTGGGCGACAAACGCCGACCAGTCCTTTTGATGCAGCCAGCTGCCGCGCAGATGCTGCGGATGGGCACCGCTCGGCGGTTCGGACTGCCCGGGCCATGGATACAGCAGATAACCGCCCAGCCACAACTGCGCACTGAACGACTCGATATCCAGCGCCGCGAGGGCCTCGCGGCTTTCCGGGCGGGCGGAAATCGGTAGCTGGTGCTCGCTCAGGTGGGCCAGTTTGCGGTCCAGTCGATCATGGCAGCCTGGGCCGAGCCACTGCGCCGGATCGCGGCCGTCACCGTTCTGCGGGCCGAGGTAGAGCTTGATCGCCAGTTCCAGGTGATGCACGCCGTCACGGTCGCGCAGCAGCATGTCCAGTTCACCCAGGGTGTGGCCTTCGCGGCGGATCGGCAGGTTGGCGGCGATCAGTTCGATGCCCGGTGCGTGTTCCACCGCAAACTGCCACAACCGCTCGTAATACAGGCCCAGGCGCCGGGTGCGGGCCTGGGACAGCCATTGCAGCAGATCATAGCTGTCACGATCGAGCCGATGCAGCCAGTGCGCCAGTCGCTCAGGGTCATGCACCCAGTCGCTGCCGGCCAGTGGATGACGTTGCGGCCACGGCGTGGCGTCGAGCATCGGCGGGGCGAGGATCACCCACGCCAGATCGCGCACTTCAGGATGGCGCAATTGGTGGGGCAACTGGAGCAAATCGGGAAATAGGATCATCTTGCGAGCATAGCCTTAAACACAGGCGCACTCTTGGGCTGAAAGGGTTTTGTCTATCCGGCGCTTTCGCCCATAATCGTCGTTTTCGCCGTCGCAGCCCCCCGCAGGAGTCCCATGGAGCAATTTCGTAATATCGGCATCATCGGTCGCCTGGGCAGTTCCCAGGTGCTGGATACCGTCCGCCGACTGAAACGCTTTCTGCTCGATCGTCACCTGCATGTGATCCTCGAAGACACCATCGCCGAAGTCCTGCCCGGCCACGGCCTGCAAACCTCGTCGCGCAAGATGCTCGGCGAAGTCTGCGACATGGTCATCGTCGTCGGCGGTGACGGCAGCCTGCTTGGTGCGGCAAGAGCGCTGGCCAAGCACAACATTCCGGTGCTCGGGATCAACCGTGGCAGCCTCGGCTTTCTCACCGACATCCGCCCCGACGAGCTGGAAATCAAGGTCGCCGAAGTACTCGACGGCCACTATCTGGTGGAAAACCGGTTCCTGCTGCAGGCCGAAGTCCGCCGCCACGCCGAGGCCATCGGCCAGGGCGATGCGCTGAACGACGTGGTGCTGCACCCGGGCAAATCGACGCGGATGATCGAGTTCGAGCTGTACATCGACGGCCAGTTCGTCTGCAGCCAGAAGGCCGACGGCCTGATCGTCGCCACGCCGACCGGTTCTACCGCGTACGCATTGTCGGCCGGTGGCCCGATCATGCATCCCAAGCTCGACGCTATTGTGATTGTGCCGATGTACCCCCATACCTTGTCGGGCAGGCCAATTGTGGTCGATGGCAACAGTGAGCTGAAAATCGTCGTGTCCAAAGATATGCAGATTTACCCGCAAGTCTCCTGCGACGGGCAGAACCACTTCACCTGCGCGCCGGGTGACACCATCACCGTCAGCAAGAAAGCGCAGAAGCTGCGGCTGATCCATCCGCTCGACCACAACTACTACGAAGTCTGCCGGACCAAGCTCGGCTGGGGCAGCAAGTTGGGTGGTGGAGGCGACTGATGCTCGATCCCGCGCGCAGTTATGACTTGATCGGTGACGTGCACGGATGCGCCCTGACCCTGGAACACCTGCTGGACCGACTCGGCTACCACAAGCAGGGCGGGGTCTGGCGGCATCCTTCGCGCATGGCCGTGTTTGTCGGCGACATCATCGACCGTGGCCCGCGGATTCGCGAGGCGCTGCACATCGTCCACGACATGGTCGAGGCCGGTCAGGCGTTGTGCATCATGGGCAACCACGAATTCAACGCGCTGGGCTGGAGCACACCGGCTCCGCCCGGCAGTGGCAAGCAGTTCGTGCGCGAGCACACGCCACGCCATGCCCGTTTGCTGCACGAAACCCTGACCCAGTTCGAAGACCATCCCGGTGACTGGCACGACTTCCAGCAATGGTTCTACCAACTGCCGCTGTTCGTTGATGCCGGACGTTTTCGAGTCGTGCATGCCTGCTGGGATGCCGGCCTGATCGAGCCGTTGCGCGCGCTGTTCCCCGATGGCTGCATCGACGAGCACTTCCTTCAGGCTTCCGCCGTGCCGGGCAGTTTTGCCTGCACGGTGTTCGATCGCCTGCTGCGCGGCACCGACATGCGCCTGCCGGATGGCCTGACCATGACCAGCGGCGACGGTCTGGTGCGTTCGTTCTTCCGCACCAAATTCTGGGAAGACGATCCGCAGACCTACGGTGACATCGTGTTCCAGCCCGACGCCTTGCCGGAGCCGGTGGCGCAGAAGCCGCTGACCTCCAGCGAAAAGAATTCCCTGTTGCGCTACGGCGTCGATGAGCCGTTGCTGTTCGTCGGTCACTACTGGCGCAGCGGCAAACCGGCGCCGATTCGCCCGAACCTCGCGTGCCTGGATTACAGCGCCGTGCTCTACGGCAAACTGGTGGCTTATCGTCTGGATCAGGAAACCCGCCTGGATCCGCATAAATTTGTCTGGGTCGATGTCGAGCGGCCGGAGGTGCTGCGATGAGCGCGGTAGCGGTATTGCGTCTGCCATTGGCGGCGGACCTGAGTGGTTTCGTCAAACTGCTGCAACGCATGCAGGTGCCGCATCGCGTCAGCGAAGAGTCGGGCGAGCAGGTGCTGTGGGTACCGTCGGAAATCAGCGAAGACGTGCGCTCTCTGTACGAACGCTTCCCGGCGGGTGACCCGGATCAGCAACTGGATGTTCCGGTGGCGCCGACCTTCAAGCGGCCGAGCTTCGCCGAGCAACTGAAACACGCCAGGGCCACCGGGTTCATTCTGCTGCTGAGCCTGATCGTCGGCGGGTTGACGTTCCTTGGCGATAACCTCGACACCATGCGTTGGCTGACCTTCCTCGATTTCCGGGTGGTAGGCGACTACATCCACTTCACACCGCTGGCCGACAGCCTGGCGGCAGGGCAGTGGTGGCGCCTGTTCACGCCGATGCTGATCCACTTCGGCATCCTGCACCTGGCCATGAACGGCATGTGGTACTGGGAACTGGGGCGGCGCATCGAGTCGCGCCAGGGCAGTATCAACCTGATCGGCCTGACGCTGCTGTTCAGCCTCGTTTCCAACTATGCGCAGTTTGCCTGGAGCGGTCCCAGCCTGTTTGGCGGCCTGTCCGGCGTGCTTTACGGGCTGCTCGGCCACTGCTGGATCTTCCAGTTGCTGGCACCGAACCCGGCCTATCGTCTGCCCCGCGGCGTGCTGGTGATGATGCTGGTGTGGTTGCTGGTGTGCATGTCCGGGCTGATCTCGATGATCGGTTTCGGCCAGATCGCCAACGCCGCCCACGTCGGCGGGTTACTCATCGGATGCTTCACCGGTTTGTTGGGCGGTTTGTACAACCGCCGTAAACTGGCCGCCTGAATTTTTGAATAAAGAGCACGGAGACCCTGATGTCCTCTTTTAACGATTTGATCAAGAACATCACCCCGGACATCTACCAGAGCCTGAAACTGGCCGTAGAGATCGGCAAATGGTCCGACGGTGGCAAGCTCACCGCCGAACAGCGCGAGCTGTCGCTACAGGCAATGATCGCCTGGGAAATCCAGAACCTGCCTGAAGAAGAGCGCACCGGTTACATGGGCCCGCAGGAATGTGCATCGAAGTCGATCGAAGTGCCGAACATCCTGTTCAAGTCGGACGCCCTCCATTGATCGAGATTGGCCGCGGTGCAATCAGCAAAATGTCGGCGCGCCTGGACGGGCCGAACGTGCAATATGCGTTTCGTCTGGATGACGTCGAGGTGCCGGTCAACCCGTTGATCGGCACGACGGTGCGTCTGGAATACCTGGGGGCGATTCACTGCACCCATTGTGGACGCAAGACCAAGACCAGTTTCAGTCAGGGCTACTGCTACCCGTGCATGACCAGGCTGGCTCAGTGCGACGTGTGCATCATGAGTCCGGAGCGCTGCCATTTCGAGGCCGGCACCTGCCGGGAGCCGGAGTGGGGCGAGAAGTTCTGCATGACCGACCACGTCGTCTACCTGGCCAACTCGTCGGGAATCAAGGTCGGCATCACCCGCGCCACCCAGTTGCCGACCCGCTGGCTCGACCAGGGCGCGAGCCAGGCGCTGCCGATCATGCGTGTCGCCACGCGGCAGCAGTCGGGCTTCGTCGAAGACCTGTTCCGCAGTCAGGTGGCGGACAAGACCAACTGGCGCGCCTTGCTCAAGGGCGACGCGGCGGCGGTGGATCTGGCGCAGGTGCGCGATCAACTGTTCGCCAGTTGCGCCGAAGGCCTGCAAGGCTTGCAGGAACGTTTTGGTCTGCAGGCGATTCAGCCGGTGACCGACGTCGAGCCGCTGGAAATCCGTTACCCGGTCGAGCAGTACCCGGCCAAGATTGTCAGTTTCAACCTGGACAAGAACCCGATTGCCGAAGGCACGCTGCTGGGGATCAAGGGCCAGTACCTGATCTTCGACACCGGCGTGATCAACATTCGCAAGTACACGGCCTATCAGCTCGCCGTGCATCAATAAGGACTTCAGCATGCGCACCGAACAACCGAAGATGATTTACCTGAAGGACTATCAGGCGCCCGAGTACCTGATCGACGAAACACACCTGACCTTCGAGTTGTTCGAGGACCACAGTCTGGTCCACGCGCAACTGGTGATGCGCCGCAACCCGGCCCGTGGCCCGGGCCTGCCGCCGCTGGTGCTCGATGGCCAGCAGTTGGAACTGCTCTCGGTGACCCTGGCCGACCAGGAGCTGAGCGCCGCTGACTACCAACTGACGGAGAATCACCTGACCCTGCAACCGGCCAGCGAAACCTTCACGGTCGACACCAGCGTCAGGATCCACCCGGAAACCAACACCGCACTGGAAGGCCTGTACAAGTCCGGCACGATGTTCTGCACCCAGTGCGAGGCCGAAGGTTTCCGCAAGATCACCTATTACCTCGACCGCCCGGACGTGATGAGCAAGTTCACCACCACTGTGGTGGCCGAGCAGCACAGCTATCCGGTGTTGCTGTCCAACGGCAACCCGATCGCCAGCGGTCCCGGCGAAGACGGTCGGCACTGGGCGACCTGGGAAGACCCGTTCATGAAACCGGCGTACCTGTTCGCACTGGTGGCCGGTGACTTGTGGTGCGTTGAAGACAGCTTCACCACCATGACCAACCGCAACGTGGCGCTGCGCATTTACGTCGAGCCGGAAAACATCGACAAGTGCCAGCACGCCATGAACAGCCTGAAGAAGTCGATGCGCTGGGACGAAGAGGTCTACGGTCGCGAGTACGATCTGGACATTTTCATGATCGTCGCCGTGAACGACTTCAACATGGGCGCGATGGAGAACAAGGGCCTCAACATCTTCAACTCCAGCGCCGTACTGGCCCGCGCCGAAACCGCCACCGACGCCGCGCACCAGCGGGTCGAGGCGATCGTCGCCCACGAATACTTCCACAACTGGTCGGGCAACCGCGTGACCTGCCGCGACTGGTTCCAGCTGTCGCTGAAAGAAGGCTTCACGGTGTTCCGCGACGCCGGTTTCTCCTCCGACATGAACTCGGCCACGGTCAAGCGCATTCAAGATGTGGCCTATCTGCGTACCCACCAGTTCGCCGAAGATGCAGGCCCGATGGCCCACGCCGTGCGCCCGGACAGCTTCATCGAGATTTCCAACTTCTACACCCTGACCGTGTACGAAAAGGGTTCGGAAGTGGTTGGCATGATCCACACCCTGCTGGGCGCCGAAGGCTTCCGCAAGGGCAGCGACCTGTACTTTGAACGTCATGACGGCCAGGCCGTGACCTGCGATGACTTCATCAAGGCCATGGAAGATGCCAACGGCGTCGACCTGACCCAGTTCAAGCGCTGGTACAGCCAGGCGGGCACACCGCGTCTGGCGGTGAGCGAGTCTTACGACGCCGCTGCGAAAACCTACAGCCTGACCTTCCGCCAGAGCTGCCCGGAAACCCCGGACAAGGTTGAAAAACTGCCGTTCGTGATCCCGGTGGAACTGGGCCTGCTCGACAGCCAGGGCAACGAGATTGCCCTGCGTCTGGCCGGCGAAGCCTCCGCCCAATGCACCACTCGAGTGATCTCGGTGACCGAAGCGGAACAGACCTTCACCTTCGTCGACATCGCCGAACAACCTTTGCCTTCGTTGCTGCGTGGTTTCTCGGCGCCGGTGAAACTGAGCTTCCCGTACAACCGCGATCAGTTGATGTTCCTGATGCAGCACGACACCGACGGTTTCAACCGCTGGGATGCCGGCCAGCAACTGTCGGTGCAGGTGCTGCAAGAACTGATCGGCCAGCAGCAGAAGGGCGAAAGCCTGGTGCTCGACCCACGTCTGATTTCGGCCCTGCGCACCGTGCTGTCGGACGAGTCGCTGGATCAGGCGATGGTCGCGGAAATGCTCTCGCTGCCAAGCGAAGCCTACCTGACCGAAATCAGCGAAATCGCCGACGTGGACGCGATCCACACCGCCCGCGAGTTCGCCCGTCAGCAACTGGCGGACAACCTGTTCGAAGCGCTGTGGCTGCGTTATCAGGCCAACCGCGAGCTGTCGAAGCAAACCCCGTACGTGGCCGAGGCCGAGCACTTCGCCCGTCGCGCGTTGCAGAACATCGCGCTGTCGTACCTGATGCTCAGCGGCAAGCCGCAAGTGCTGGCGGCAACCCTGGAACAGTTCGACAGCTGCGACAACATGACCGAGCGCCTGACCGCGCTGGCGGTGCTGGTCAACTCGCCGTTCGACGACGAGAAAGCCAAAGCCCTGGCCAGTTTCGCCGAGCACTTCAAGGACAATCCGCTGGTCATGGATCAGTGGTTCAGCGTGCAGGCCGGCAGCATCTTGCCGGGCGGTCTGGCGCGGGTCAAAGCGCTGATGCAGCACCCGGCGTTCAACATCAAGAATCCGAACAAGGTGCGTGCGCTGGTCGGAGCGTTCGCCGGGCAGAACCTGATCAACTTCCATGCGGCGGATGGTTCGGGCTATCGCTTCCTCGCGGATCTGGTGATCGAGCTGAACGGCTTCAACCCGCAGATCGCTTCGCGCCAACTGGCGCCGCTGACCCGCTGGCGCAAGTATGACAGCGCTCGTCAGGCGCTGATGAAGGCGGAGCTGGAGCGGATTCTCGCGTCCGGTCAGCTGTCCAGTGATGTGTATGAAGTGGTCAGCAAAAGCCTGGCCTGACGCTGTTTCAGGGCAATAAAAAAACGCCGCTCAATGAGCGGCGTTTTTTGTGGCTGGATGAAAAAACCCTTATTGGCGCAAATCAAACCGATCCAGATCCATCACCTTCGCCCAGGCCGCAACGAAGTCTGCGACGAACTTTTCTTTCGCATCGGAACTGGCATACACCTCGGCCAGCGCCCGCAGCACCGAGTTGGAACCGAACACCAGATCGACCCGGGTCGCCGTCCATTTCACGCTGCCGGTTTTACGATCCCGGCCTTCGAACTCGGTTTTCGATGTCGGTTTCCATTCCACGCCCATGTCCAGCAGATTGCGGAAGAAGTCGTTGGTCAGGGTGCCGGGCTTGTCGGTGAATACCCCGTGTCTGGTTTTGCCGACGTTGGTGTCCAGCACGCGCAGGCCGCCGATCAGTACGGTCATTTCCGGGGCGGAAAGGGTCAGCAGTTGCGCCTTGTCGATCAGCAACGCCTCGGCCGGCACGCGGTAGGTGTTGGCGGCGTAATTGCGGAAGCCGTCGGTGTGCGGTTCGAGGAAGCCAAACGACTCGACGTCGGTTTGCTCCTGAGTTGCATCCGTGCGCCCCGGATTGAACGGCACGGTCACCGTGTGCCCGGCGTTTTTCGCCGCTTGCTCGACCCCGGCGTTACCGGCCAGCACGATCAGGTCCGCCAGCGAGACTTGCTTGCCCGATGCCCCGGCATTGAACTCGTTCTGAATGCCTTCCAGAATCTTCAACACTTTGTCCAGTTGCTCCGGCTGGTTGGCCTGCCAGAACTTCTGCGGTGCCAGACGCAGACGCCCGCCATTGGCGCCGCCACGTTTGTCCGAACCCCGGAAGGTCGACGCGGCTGCCCACGCGGTAGAGACCAGTTCCGAAATGGACAGCCCGGACGCAAGCACTTTGCCTTTCAACGCCCTGATATCGCTGTCGTCCACCAGTGGATGCGTGGCCTTGGGAATCGGGTCTTGCCACAGCAGTTCTTCTTGTGGCATTTCCGGGCCGAGATAGCGTGACAGCGGGCCCATGTCGCGGTGGATCAGCTTGTACCAGGCGCGGGCGAAGGCGTCGGCCAGTTGATCGGGATTGGCCAGGAAGCGCCGCGAAATCTTCTCGTAGGCCGGGTCGAAACGCAGGGCCAGGTCGGAGGTGAGCATGGTCGGGTCGATGCGTTTGTTCGGGTCGTGGGCATGGGGAATGGTGCCGGCACCGGCGCCGTTTTTCGGTTTCCACTGATGGGCACCGGCCGGGCTCTTGGTCAGTTCCCACTCGAAGCCGAACAGGTTTTCCAGGTAGTTGTTGCTCCACTTCGTCGGGGTGGTGGTCCAGGTTACTTCCAGGCCGCTGGTGATGGTGTCGGCGCCCTTGCCGGTGCCGAAGCTGTTTTTCCAGCCCAGACCTTGCTCTTCGAGGCCGGCGGCTTCCGGTTCCGGGCCGACGTTATCGGCCGGGCCGGCACCGTGGGTTTTGCCGAAGGCGTGGCCGCCGGCGATCAGGGCGACGGTTTCTTCGTCGTTCATGGCCATGCGGCCGAAGGTTTCGCGGATGTCCTTGGCCGAGGCCACCGGGTCGGGATTGCCTTCCGGGCCTTCCGGGTTCACGTAGATCAGGCCCATCTGCACGGCGGCCAGCGGATTTTCCAGGTTGCGTTCGCCCTGATTGGTGCGGCTCTGTTCATGGCCGTGCTCGGCAGGTTCGGCCACCAGCGTGCCGTCGCCTGGTTCCTGCATGGCTTCGGGGTGTTTGCCGTAACGGGTGTCGCCGCCCAGCCAGGTGTTTTCCGAACCCCAGTAAACGTCTTCGTCCGGTTCCCACACATCAGGACGACCGCCGGAAAAACCAAAGGTCTTGAAGCCCATGGATTCCAGCGCGACGTTGCCGGTGAGGACGATCAGGTCGGCCCAGGAAATGTTGCGACCGTATTTCTGTTTGATCGGCCACAGCAGGCGGCGGGCCTTGTCGAGGCTGACGTTGTCCGGCCAGCTGTTGAGCGGGGCAAAGCGTTGCTGGCCGGAACCGGCGCCGCCACGGCCGTCAGCGGTGCGATAGGTGCCGGCGCTGTGCCAGGCCATGCGGATGAAGAGCGGGCCGTAGTGGCCGAAGTCCGCTGGCCACCACTCCTGAGAGTCGGTCATCAGCGCCGTCAGATCGCGTTTGAGGGCCTGGAAATCCAGGCTTTTGAAAGCCTTGGCGTAGTCGAAGTCCGGGCCCATCGGATCGGAGGCGGGCGAGTGCTGACTCAGGATTTTCAGGTTCAGTTGATTCGGCCACCAATCGCGGTTTGTCGTGCCACCGCCGGCGGCGTGATTGAACGGGCATTTCGATTCATTTGCCATGTTCGGGTCCTTATCAGGTCTTCTGCGGCCGGCTCGTGCCGACTTCGGAGTAGTAAGGCTAGACCCGACTCGGGATGTCGGCTAATAGGCCGACTATTGGTGGCCGATAGGCAAAGTCTTTTACCGCCCTCTGCGGTGGATTTTTCTGGAAATGCACAGACCGTTCGTTCGCGAGTGGCAGGGTTGAGCGCTGAAAGTCCCGCGCTTGAGCGGTTGTCGTAAACATCGTGGCAAGAATCGTGATGGCCATTGGAAATGTTATTGTATAACATAAAAATGATTTCATCTGATCGATGTCACTGACATGTCCGCGTGGCAGTGGCGTCGGTCCCGTCCTTTCTGCCTTACGGAATTCTAGAAATGTCTGCCCGTTTTCCCTCCTTCCAGCCCAGCCTGCTGGCCTCCGCGCTGCTGATCGCATCCCCCGCGTTCGCTGCCGACCCCCTCGAACTGCAACCCCAAGTCATCACTGCCAATCCACTGGGCAGCCAGACCCTCGCGTCGCCCTCGACCGTGCTGAGCGGTGACGACCTGACGCTGCAGCAGAAAGGCAGTCTGGGCGAAACCCTGAACAAGCAGCCGGGGGTGTCATCGTCTTATTTCGGCCCGGGCGCGAGTCGTCCGATCATTCGCGGGCAGGACGGCGATCGCATTCGCATCCTGCGCAACGGCGTCGGCGCGCTTGACGCCTCGTCGCTGTCCTACGATCACGCGGTGCCGCTGGATCCGGTCAACGTCGAACGCATCGAGATCGTCCGTGGCCCGGCTGCGTTGCTTTATGGCGGCAGCGCCATCGGCGGGGTGGTCAACACCTTCGACAACCGGATTCCGACCGAAGCCATCGACGGCATTCACGGCGCCGGCGAACTGCGCTATGGCGGCGCCGACACCACTCGCAGCAGCGCGGGCAAACTGGAGGCCGGTAACGGTCAGTTTGCCTTGCACCTGGACGCCAGCGCCCGCGAGTTCAATGACCTGAAGATTCCCGGCTACGCCAAAACCGGCCGCGAACGGGCGAACGACGATGGCGATTCGAAGAAACATCGGCTGGCCAACAGCGACGGTCGTCAGGACGGCGGCGCGGTCGGCGGGTCGTACACCTGGGATGACGGTTATGCGGGGCTGTCGTACAGCAACTATGACTCCAACTACGGCTCGCCGGCCGAAGACGACGTGCGGATTCGCATGCAGCAGGAGCACTACGCGTTCGCCTCGGAAATCCGCAACCTCGACGGCCCGTTCAGTTCGGTCAAGTTCGACGCCGGGTACACCGATTATCAGCACCGCGAGATCGAGGGTGGCGAGGTCGGTACCACGTTCAAGAACAAGGGCTACGAAGCCCGGGTCGAGGCCCGACACCAGCCGTTGGGACCGTTCAACGGTGTGGTTGGCGCACAGGTCAGCCGTAATGAATTCTCCGCACTGGGCGAAGAAGCCTTCGTGCCGCACACAGATACCAATGCCGGCGCACTGTTCGTTCTGGAAGAGCTGCAAGCCACGGATCGTTTGCTGTTCACCCTCGGCGGTCGCCTGGAGCACACCACGGTCGACCCGGATGCCAAAGGCAACGAGCGTTTCGCCAATGCTGACTGCTCCAGCAGTTTCACCGCCGGCAGCCTGTCGTCCGGCGCGGTGTACACGCTGACGCCGATCTGGTCGGTCGCCGCCACGCTGGGCTATACCGAACGGGCACCGACGTTCTACGAGCTGTATGCCAACGGCGCCCACGTCGCGACCGGCACTTATGAAGTCGGGGATGCGGGTCTTTCGAAGGAAAAAGCCGTCTCCAGCGATCTGGCATTGCGTTTCGACAATGGCACGCACAAGGGCAGCGTCGGCGTGTTCTACAGCCACTTCTCCAATTACATCGGTCTGCTCGGCACCGGACGCACCCTCAATGATGAAGGCGAAGAAGACGCCGCCGGCATTCCCGAATATGCCTACTCCGGTGTCCGTGCGCGCTTCAGCGGCATCGAAGCCCAGGACCGCTGGAAACTCGGCGAGAGCGCCTATGGCAAGTTCGCGCTGGAATTGTCGGGCGATTACACCCGGGCCAAGAACCTCGACAACGGTCAGGATCTGCCGCGCATCGCGCCGTTGCGCCTGAACACCGGGCTGCTGTGGGAGCTGGATCGCTGGCAGGCGCGGATCGATGTGGAGCACGCCAGTTCCCAGCATCGGGTGCCGGACAATGAAAGCAGCACCGATGGCTACACCACGCTGGGTGCCAATGTGGGGTATCACTTTGACGTCGGCCAGAGCAAATGGCTGGCCTTCGTCAATGCCGAGAACCTGACCAACCAGACCGTGCGCTATGCCAGCTCGATTCTGCGCGACATTGCGCCGGCAGAAGGGCGAAGCATTCAGGTCGGTTTGCGCACCACGTTCTGATCGTTCCCCGCGATCTTGCGCCAGCGTCCCGCGAATCGCGCGACGCTGGCGCCGACATCAGCTCGATTGAGCGGTGTCGTCCTCGGGGATTTCTTCCAGCAGATCCTGTTGCCCCGGCAATTCGGTGATCACGCTGAAATCCGTGACCTCCACCGCACCCAGTCCGTAGCCCAGCAAATGGAACGAGAAGGCTTTGCGCGGTTGCGGGTTGTCGAAGCTGAAATCCATCTCCAATGGCTGATCCGCCGTGGCGACCATTTCCGATGGCAGGCCCAGTTGCACGTCCTGTTCGAATTCCTTGGCCTTGAGCTGGATGTACGCCGTCTGTTGCGGATCCATCGAACGCACGGTCAGGCGCACGCGGGTGTGGGAGCCCTTGGGCATTTCCAGGTACTGCGCGCCGATCAGGTTGTCGGCCCAGTCATCCTTGATCTGCGCTTGCAGCGGGATGACGTTGTCGCTGCCGAACTGATAGCGCTGATTGAGCGGGGTGCGCAACAGCGACAGGTCCAGCGCATCGGCGCGGGCTGCAATCTGCCGCGCATTCTGGCCGCTGGCATTGCCCTTGAATGTGGCGCTTTCGGCGATGAAGCCTTCGCTGGCATAAGCGCGGCAACGTCGCGGCATGTCGCATTCGGTGAGGACGCCGTGGCCGTCGTGGTAGCGCAGTTTGCCGTTGGTGAACGACATGATTTCGCGACCGGTGTCGTAGTCGCGAAACAGCGAGCGGCCGCTGAGTGCAGCAGGTACCGGCAGGTCAAAGTAGTCGAGGATTGATGCACTCAAGTCGACATGCCCGTAGACCCCGGCGTTCAGGTGCGGCAACCGGGCCTGTTCCGGCGCAAGCGTCAGGTTGAAACCCCAGGACGACGCCAGTCGCACGCCATCGATGCCATGGGATTCGTCCGACGTGATCACCACCAGCGTGTCTTTCAGCACGCCCTGATGTTCGAGGCCGCTGAGGAACTGGTCCAGGGCATCGTCCAGATAACCGACGGCGGCCTGCTTGGGCGTGTCGTAACGTTGCAGGTATTCATCCGGCGCGGAGTAGGGCTGATGGGTGCCGACGGTCAGCAGGGTCAGCATCCACGGTTTTTTCTGTTTGTTCAGTTGGCCGACGTAACTCAGCGCGCCTTCGAAGAAGGCCTTGTCGTCCTTGCCCCAAGGGAATTCCAGGTAGTTGGCGTTGGTGAACCACTCAAGGCCATGCGTCACATCGAAGCCGATGTGCGGCATGATCTTGTCTTTGGCCATGAAGCGCAGGCCGGCGCCTTGCAGGTAGTGGGTGCTGAAGCCGTGCTGGCGCAACTGGGCCGGCAGGCAGGCCTGATTGCGTTCGTTCTGGGTCAGCATTTCCACGCCTTTGGGCGTGCCGTTGTTCAACTTGTCGTAATCGCCGCAGAGCATGGCGTACAGGCCGCGAATGGTCTGGTGCGTGTGCAGCACGTAGTCGGGCGTGTTCATGCCGCGCTCGGCCCAGCGGCTGAGCCTGGGCATCAGGTCTTCCTGATAATGGCTGCCGATGGCTTCGCGATTGGCGCGGATATAAGCACCGGGAATGCCTTCGACCGCAACGATCAGCACGTTGCGCGCCTGACCTTTTGCTGCCAGCAACGCGTGGCCATTCAAGTCGAGGTCGGTGAGCCCGGCCATCGATGGCGCCGGAGCTTCGCTGCCACCTTCCAGCCATTCCTCGGCCTGCATCTGCGCGTCGGCCACTTGCGTGGCGAGCAATTGGTGGGGCAGGTTGTACAGACGCCATGGGTCGGCATCGCTCGGCGAAAGGTTCTGTGCGCCCCAATGGGCGGCGAACAGCAACACCGGTGCCGCCCACACAGCGCGGGGAAGGGCCGGAGCCGGTGCTTGACGGTTCGCCCATTGTGCGCTCAGCCACAGTATCAAACCCAGCAACAGCGCGCCGGCCACCGCCGGATGGGCGAAACCGCCGCCGGTGGAGTTTTCCACGAATTGCGGGTCGATCAGGTAATGCAGATCCTGAGGGTTGGGCAAGCGTCCGACTGCGCTGACCAGTTCCGCCGTCGCCAGCGCCAGCAAGCCCCAGAACACCAGCACCGGCAGTCCCAGCCACCACGGCCGGCGATGCAACAGAACCACCAGCAGGCTGCCGATGGCCAGGTCCGACAGATAGCCGAACAGGCTCGACCAGCCGAGTGCCGCACGCAGGCACACCGGCACGATCAGTACCAGAAAAATCAAAGAGAGAAGACGGGCGTCGGGGTGCCGAAACCGTTGAAAAAGAGCGCTCACAAAAAAGACCTTCCAGCCATCAAACCGTCATAAAAGTGTGCGCGATGATACCAAGGGTGGGCTGTCTGATCGCCCTTTTAAACACATGGCTGATCTGCTCCGGTATGCACGAAATAGGGCTTGAAACCCTGACCGGCGTTCGTGTCAGCCCGATAGCGGCGAATGGACGGGGGTGATCGCGACGGCAAATTTATTGTTTCAGGCTGTTTAAGGTCTGCAACCCCAGGCCCACGCCGGCTGCGTTTCTGGACAGGGAAATAGCCACTCAGTAGCATTCGAAACCGACGGCTTTTCCCTTTGCACGTCGTCCAGCGTGGAACTCTCAAGGAGCAGGCATGCAAGCGTTCACATGGAGAAACCGAGCAGGCGTTATGTGCGTGAAGCGACCCGGGGCAAGGTCACACCGTTGCTGGCGAGATGCCTTTGAAAAACGGGCGCTTGCAGCGCCTGGATTATCCGGAATATCGATTCACCAAGGGACAGGCATGAAAGATTACATTTACGGCAGCGTCCAGATCGAATTCTGGAGTTGGGAAGGGGTGGTCGTACGCGCTGACCGGCTCAGTGAGCCCCGCGGACGGGTCGAAGGGATCATCTGGGTCCGCGCGGATAATGGTGATGAATATCCGGTCGACGTTTCATCGTTGACCTTTCAAGTGCATCCGGATGATGAGGTCTACATCCTCTGTGGCCAGAACAAAGTGACGGGCGCCTCAACCAATGTATTTCTGTACAACGCGCGCAACGACTTTGGTCACTTGCTCGGTGGACCAGAAGAACTCTACAAGGCTCTGGTCGAAACCAAGCGTTTCAATCTGGAACTCTGGAGTTCAGTGTTACTCGGTTTCGTGGCGGGCTGGTATATCGATGGCTGGGGGCTGTTGGCGGCGCCAGCACTTTATGTGTTCCTGCGTATAGGCAAAGTCGTACGAAAGAAACGCTGGAGTGCAGGGTTTGCAAGGCATGTCGAGAGGATGATCACTCAGCAATACCAGCGAGACGTCGTTCTTGATGCGCTGGCTCGAAATATCGAATAACCGCTGTTGAGCGGCAAGATCGGTTGGCGTTGAAGCTACGGGTGCGAGCACATGCTCAAAAAAAGGGGCGGCCTGATCATCGATAGGGCCGCCCCTTTTTTACCGCTCAGTCAGATCAATGCATCTTGCTGTGATCGTGGCCTTCCATGTTGGTCAGCGAGCGCACCGGCGCCTGGACTTCGATGGCTTGTTTCTCGCCCTTGGCGTTTTCCACGGTCAGAGTCAGCGGCACGTTGTCGCCTTCCTTCAATTGACCCTTCAGGCCCATCAGCATCACGTGGTAGCCATTCGGATCGAACTTCACAGCCTTGCCGGCCGGCAGGTCGACCGAGTTGACCGGGCCCATGCTCATCACGTCGTTCTTCATGGTCATTTCGTGAATCTGCACGTCTTTGGCCACCGGCGACGCAACGTTGAGCAGCTTGCTGTCGCTGTCGGCCGTAACGGTCATGAACGCTCCGCTGGCCGACTGGCTTGGAACGGTTGCACGGACCCAGGCATCATCGACCGTGGTCTGCGCCGAAACCTGGAAAGCCAGGCCCAGCAGGGACAGGCCCAGTGCGGCACGTTTGATGTTGTTCAGAAAAGGGTTCATCAGCAGACCTCCATGACGGTAAGCAAGTCTTCCGTACACTCTTGTGCAGAAAGCGATTGGGACAGACCCACGCGCAGGTTGCCGCGGGTGTCGTAGACATAACTGGTGGCCGTGTGCGACAGGGTGTAGGTGTCGCCGGCAGGGACTTTTTCGTAGAAGACGTCGAATTCCTTGGCGGTTGCCTTGGTTTCCTCAAGGGTCCCGTACAGGGCGACGAAGCTTGGGTCGAAGGTCTTGACGTAGGTGTCGAGGATTTGCGGCGTGTCGCGTTCCGGGTCGAGGGTGATGAACACCACTTGCAAGATGTCGCCGTCCTTGCCCATCAGCTTCTTGATTTTTGCCGCGCGGGCCAGCGTCGTCGGGCAGACGGCCGGGCACTGGGTGAAACCGAAGAAGATCATCGGCATCAGGCCGCGAAAGCTCGACAGCGTCACGGTGTTGCCTTCGGTGTCCTTGAGCTTGAAGGTGCGTCCCAGGATCTTGTCACTCAGATCCTTGCCGTACTTGTACGACAGTTGGCCGCGGGTGTCGCAGCCGGCGAGCAGGCCCAGACCGAGCACGCCCATTCCCGCAAGCACCTTGCGGCGAGTCAACAAAGCCGTCATCTAATACCGCCCTTTGCAGCCCGCCGGTCGACAAGACAGGCGGGGGGTTAACCGTAAAAGCGGCGCATGATACCAAAATGAACCGGTAGGTCGGTTTTTGATCACCGATGGATGTCAGATCTGCCGACAAAAGGTGTAAGAAAACATGACGCAGGGTGAGGGGTGCCATCTCTCTAGTTGTATCAAGGGACGATTTTCATATCGTCAGCGATAACAACCCCACTGGGCGATGACCGGAACAGGCAATTGACGACAGCGCCCAGGTTGTTCATCAGAAACCACAGGGGAAGTGTGCATTCCATCGTCGGAGTACCCAGGAAATTCGTCATGTGCAGATCTACTGAGGTGTTGGTTCCGGTAAAGATAAGCTGTTCTATGTTTGCGCCAGCCAGGGTTTGAATCCTCGCGCCGGGGGGGCTGACCTTTGCCAGGGAAAGGGTCTTGGTCGCGGGGTCGAAACCCTCGATGTCATAGGGCAAGAACTGAGTGAATTTATCCGCCATGGAATGTGCTCCCTTCGTTGATCTCGGCAACTTCCGAGTAAAGGGAGCATATGAGTCCACCCTGTTTATCTTCTACTGTCACTTCTGACAGTTATTCAGACCGATATGGAATAGTGGGCAACGCTATTTATTGACATCGTATATATAAAGTTACTGAAGATTTGATGCCTCATCAGCACTCCAGCCTCCGCCCAGCGCGGTGTAAAGGTTCACCTGTGCGACCAGTTGCGCCAACCGGTCAGTGATCAGGCCCTGCCGGGAGCTGAACAGCGATCGTTGGGCATCGAGGAAGGTCAGGTTGCTGTCGACCCCGGTCTGATAGCGGTGCTGCGCCAGGTTGTAGTAGTCCTGGGTGGCCTGTACCAGATCGCGCTGGGCCTGAAGCTGTTGCTGATAGGTCTCCCGAGCGGCGAGGCCGTCGGAGACTTCCTGGAATGCTGTCTGAATGGTCTTTTCGTATTCGGCGACGGTGATCTCCTTCTGCAACTTCGCATAATCGAGGCTGGCGCGCAGGCTGCCGGCGTTGAAGATCGGCAGGTTGATCTGCGGCTGGAATGTCCAGGCACCGGAGCCGCCCTTGAACAGTCCCGACAGGTCCCGACTCGATGTGCCGGCATTGGCAGTCAGGCTGACACTGGGGAAAAACGCCGCCCGGGCTGCGCCGATATTGGCGTTGGCAGCTTTCAGCTTGTATTCGGCCTGGAGAATGTCCGGCCGGCGCTGCAGTAGATCCGACGGCAACCCGGCCGGTACTTGCGCCACCAGATCACTGTCCAGCGCAAGCGCCGGGAGCGTTTCGGGAACCGGCGCACCTACCAGCAGTGTCAGGCTGTTCAAGTCTTGGGCGACCTGGCGTTGATAGCGGGCGAGGCTGGCACGGGTGCTGTCGACGCTGGTCTGCGCCTGGATCTGATCCAGCGCCGATGATTTGCCGGCCTCCCGGTTGCGGGTGGTCAGGTGCAGGCTTTTCTCGTCGGCGGCCAGGGTTTCCTGGGCCAGGGCCAGCAACTCCTGGTCAGCGCGCCAGGTCAGGTAGGCGTTGGCGACGTTGGTCACCAGGCTCAGTTGCGCACTGCGCCGAGCCTCTTCGGTGGACAGCCAGGTCAACAGCGCCTGTTCGCCGAGACTGCGAACCCGGCCGAAGAAGTCCAGCTCGTAGGCACTGATGCCGAGGTTTACGGAGTAGGTCGAGGTGATCGCCCCTTTGGTCCTGGTCACGCTGGCCGGCACCCGTTGGCGCAGCTCATTGGCATTGGCTGAAACCGCCGGCAGCAGATCGGCACGTTGGATGCGGTATTGCGCCTGGAATGCTTCGACGTTCAGTGCCGCAACGCGCAGGTCACGGTTGTTGACCAGTGCGCTTTCAATCAATTGCTGCAACGCAGGGTCATTGAACAGCCCACGCCAGTCCTCGACAGCGGTCGCGGTCTCGGTTGACGCAGGGTAAGCGGGGCCTTTTGGGTACTGCGCCGCGCTGGGTGACGCCGGACGCTGGTCATCGGGAATCAGCGAGCAGCCGCCCATCAGCAACGCCATGGACAGCATGGAGATCGGCAACCTGGACATCAAACAGCCTCGTTCACAAACAGGAGTGGGCGCGAACGCCGGTAATTGAGAAAACGCCGGATCAGGCCCCGGCCATCCATTTCGCCAGACCGTGACGCCCACTGACCCCGAGTTTGGCCGCGGCGCGTTTGAGGTAAGTCTCGATCGAGCTGTTCTTGACGCTCAAACGTTCGGCCATCTGCGGCACGGTGCCGCCGGTCAGCAGGCCCAGGCAGACTTCCTTCTCACGCACTGACAAGGTGATGTCGCCCAACGCCAGGCGCTCGTCGAACACCTGTTGCAACGGTGTCTGCTCCTGATCGGCCTGGAGTGGGCGCGGTTGTCGGGCGAGGATTTGCCGACGGATCTGCGCGTGACGCTCGATCAACGGCAGCAGGGTGTCGGACAGGCTTTTGAGAAACGACAGCTCCGGCAGGGAAAACACCCGGTGCGTGTGAGGGCGACAGAACGAGATGACACAGCGACGGTTAGAGGTGCGTGACACCAGGTTGCACTGGTGGACGCTGTGGTGCGGGTGTCGTTGCTGCAGCGAGGCTTTGAGTTGAATCAGCAGCGAGTCATTCATCTCGATCATCTTCTCTAACAGCGGATGATCGTCCTGACATTGCAGCGGGTCCGGGGGAGGGAAGGTATCCGGCAAACCGGCGCTGCCCAGGGCCTTGATCTCGACAACGCTGGCCTGGCGCTCGTCGAGTGTCCATTCGCTGAGATCCACCCGGTTGACCGGCACCAGGGTGTCGACCAACTGAAACATGTTGGAGGCGAATCGTTCATTCCCCGTACTGGCGATCAACTCGCCCAGTTGCCAGTAGAAATGCGGGTTTTCCTTGTTGCGAAGACTGCCGGTCAGATTCATATCCTTGTCATCCCTGATTTAAAGCCATTGCCCAATCATCTGCCGTGCATACACCTGTGAAGCCGCCAATCCATTATTTCTCCTTGAAATCGATCTGCAGCCGGATTTAAGCCTATACATTTGTCCTACGTCTGTAGGGGAAAACGGGGACACAAAGTGCCACTAACTCCGGATTAATGGCGCCACGTTTCTGTCAGTCGGAAGGTTACAGGCATGTAGGACGTATCTGTACGGTCCAGTGAGAACCCCGAAAAACGGGTTCAGAGCGTCAAGTCCCACGATTGCGAAGTCGTAGTCAGCGCAAGTTGATGGCGATTGTCCTACAGGATTTTCAGCCATTTCGTTCCGATTTTTTGGAGGGATGGCCGGCGGGTCGGGCCCAGTCAGCCCGCAGGGCAGCATCAGGAGGGGGGAGTTGTCCGGGTTTCACGTGTCATGCGGGTTTCGGGGCCGATGCTTGAATACGCGCCAAATCACATGAGACGGATCTTATGAACCAATTTGCTGCCGATGCGGCGGACGGTCTGTCCGCGATTTCCGAAACCTTCCCGCTGACGGCTGCCCAGCGTGATATCTGGCTCGATCAAGTGCGTCAGGGGAATTCGCCGGTGTACAACATCGGTGGTTACGTCGAACTGACCGGTGCCCTTGATCCTGCGTTGATGCAAGCGTCCCTTGAAGGCCTCGTGGCCCGGCATGACGCCCTGCGCACCAGTCTGCTGTTGGGGGCCGGTGAGCACGGTCTGCCGTTGCAGCGTTTTGCGCCATCGATGCCGGTGCCGATGCCGTTCCATGACTTCAGTGCTCATCCCGAGCCCGAGGTTGCGGCGCGCCAGTTGACTCAGGCGCGCATCGAACAGCCGTTCACGCTGGACGGCGGGCCGTTGTTCCGTTTCTGCCTCATCCGTCTCGAAGATCGCTGCCATTGGTTTTCGCTCCAGGCCCACCACCTGATTGTCGATGGCTGGGGCTTTGGCGAAATGCTCAAGTCCCTCGGCGAGATCTACAACGCCTTGGCGCTCGGGCAACTGCCGCCGGATTCGGCGCCGTCCTATGTCGACTTCATTCATGACGACGCACGGTATTACGAGTCCGCCCGCTATGCGCGTGACCGTGCGTACTGGCTGGACAAATACCGGCATCTTCCCGAACCGCTGTTGTTGCCGCGCTATCAGGAACGCTTTGCCGGCGCGACGGCACCGACACGGATTTTCTCGCAGGTCTTTCCGGCACGCCTTCACGAACGCATGAAACAGGTGGCCCTCGAGTACGGGGCTTCGGCGTTGCACTTCCTGCTGGCGGCGATGCATGTGTATTTCAGCCGCATTGGCCAGCGTGATGAATGGGTGGTGGGCTTGCCGTTGCTCAATCGTTCCGGGGCCCGTTTCAAGTCGACTCTGGGGCTGTTCACTCAGGTCAGCGCCGTGCGCATGGGGTTCGGGCGCGAGCTGGCGTTCAGTGCACTGGTCAAGGCCGTTCGTGATGAGCTGAAACAGGATTTCCGCCATCAGCGTTTTCCCCTGAGTGAGATGAACCGCGCGCTGGGTCTGCTGCGCGAGGATCGTTCACAGCTGTTCGAAGTGACCGTCTCCTACGAGCGGGACGCCCATGAATACCGGTACGCAGAGGCCCGGGGACGGGTGGTCAAAGTGTCAAACCACGAAGAAGGCACGCCGCTGTCCGTGCACCTGTTGAGCAGCCGTGGCGATGACGAGGACAGTTTGTACATGGTGTACAACGAGGCCTACTTTGACGCGGATGAAATCGCGGCGCTGTGCGAGCGATTGCTGTGGGTGCTGGAGCAGGGGCTTGAAGACACCTCGCTGGCGGTGGGCGATTTCAGTCTGAACCTGCCGGCCGAGTCGACGTTGCTGCAAGAGTGGAATGACACGCGCGCGGATTACCCCAACGAGCTGACTATCCATCAGCGCATCGAAGCGCAAGCGGCGGCGCGCCCAGATGCGGTGGCAGCAGAATTCCAGGGACAACGGCTGACCTATGCCGAGCTGAACCGACAGGCCAACGCCCTGGCCCATCACTTGACCGGCCTCGGTGTGCAGCCCGATGACCGCGTGGCGCTGGTCGCCCGCCGAGGGCTGGACACGTTGGTCGCGTTGCTGGCGATCCTCAAGTCCGGCGCCGGTTACGTGCCGGTCGATCCGGCGCATCCTGCGCAACGGCTGAGCTATTTGTTGAGCGACAGCGCGCCGGTCGTGGTCCTGACCCAGAGCCATCTGCGTGAACGTCTGCCGGTGCTGAATGTGCCGGTGATCGACATCGACTCGCGCACTTGGCCGGTCAACGATCTCAACCCCGACGTCTCATGCCTGACCACCGCGGATCTGGCCTACGTGATCTACACCTCCGGTTCCACCGGCCAGCCCAAAGGCGTGATGGTCGAACATCGGACCCTGTCGAATCTGGTGGACTGGCATTGCACGGCTTTCGACCTGGGCGCGGGTCGCCACACCTCGAGCCTGGCCGGCTTCGGCTTCGACGCCATGGCCTGGGAGGTCTGGCCCGCGCTGTGTGTCGGCGCGACCCTGCACCTGGCGCCGTCCCGCGACGGCAGCGAAGACATTGACGCGCTGCTCGACTGGTGGCGTGCGCAACCGCTGGACGTGAGTTTCCTGCCGACCCCGATTGCCGAGTACGCCTTCAGTCGCCACCTCGAACACCCGACCCTGCGCACACTGTTGATCGGCGGCGATCGTCTGCGTCAGTTCAACCGCGAGCAGACGTTCGCGGTGATCAACAACTATGGCCCGACCGAAGCCACAGTGGTCGCCACCTCGGGCCGAGTCGAACCGGGGAAGACGCTGCATATCGGCAAACCGGTGAGCAATGCCACGGCCTATCTGCTGGATGATCGACAGCGTCCGGTGCCGATTGGCGTTCCCGGTGAGTTGTACGTCGGTGGTGCCGGCGTAGCGCGGGGTTATTTCAACCGGCCGGAGCTGACCGCCGAACGCTTTCTCGACGATCCATTCAGCAATCAGCCCAACGCGCGGATGTACCGCACCGGCGACCTCGCACGCTGGCGCCCGGACGGCAACATCGAGTATCTGGGCCGCAACGACGATCAGGTGAAAATCCGTGGCGTGCGCATCGAACCCGGCGAGATCGAAGCGGCGTTGAACAGCCATGAATCGGTGCGCGATGCCGTGGTGCAGGTGCGCGACGGGCAGTTGCTGGCCTGGTTCACCGAACATCAAACGCTGGACATAATGCAGCTGCATGCCCATCTACAAACCCGTCTGCCGAGCGCAATGCTGCCTTCGGCCTACGTGCGCCTGGAGGTGTTGCCGCTGACGGCCAACGGCAAACTGGATCGCCAGGCGCTGCCGGCGCCGGGGCCGGAGGCGTTGATCCGCCGCGAGTACGAGGCCCCGCAAGGTGACGTCGAAATCCTCCTGGCGCAGATCTGGGCCGAGGTGCTGCAAGTCGAGCGAGTAGGGCGTCACGATCACTTCTTCGAACTGGGTGGGCATTCGTTGCTGGCGGTCAACCTGATCGAGCGCATGCGTCAGCTCGGCATGAGCAGCGATGTGCGCGTGCTGTTCGGCCAGCCGACCCTGGCGGCGCTGGCCGCGTCGGTGGGCAGTGGTCGCGAAGTCGAAGTGCCGGCCAATCGTATTCCGCCGGGTTGCACGCAGATCACCCCGGATCTGTTGCCGTTGGTGCAACTGGATCAGGCAACCCTCGACCGGATCATCGCCACGGTGCCGGGCGGGGCGGCCAACGTGCAGGACATTTATCCGCTGGCGCCGTTGCAGGAAGGCATCCTTTATCACCACATCACCGCCGCGCAGGGCGATCCGTACCTGCTGCAATCGCAACTGGCGTTCGACAGCGTCGAGCGGGTCGAGGCTTATGCGGCCGCGCTGCGTCAGGTCATGGCGCGACACGACATCCTGCGCACTGCGGTGGTCTGGGAGGGCTTGACCACCCCGGTGCAGGTGGTCTGGCGCGAAGCCGAACTGCCGGTGCAGGAAATCACCCTCGATCCGGCCGGGGGCGATGTCCTCGCGCAACTGCATGCGCGTTTCGATGCTCGTCGCTATCGCATCGACGTCAGTCAGGCGCCGCTGATCCGGCTGATGTATGCCCGCGACCCAGCCCTCGGGCGGATCGTGGCGATTCTGTTGTTCCATCATCTGGCGCTGGATCACATCGCCCTGGAAGTCTTGCGCCATGAAATGCGCGCCAACCTGCTGGGGCTCGATGAACCGCTGCCGCCAGCGGTGCCGTATCGCAATTACGTGGCCCAGACCCGACTCGGTGTCAGCGAGCAGGAGCATGAAGCGTTCTTCCGCGAAATGCTCGCCGACATCGACGAGCCGACCCTGCCGTTCGGTTTGCAGGATGTGCAGGGTGACGGGCGCGGGATCGACGAAGCCGTGCGCACGCTTGCACCTGAATTGGACCGGCGCGTGCGCCTTCAGGCGCGACAGGCTGGCGTCAGCGTGGCCAGCCTGATTCACCTGACCTGGGCGCAGGTGCTGGCGGCGACTTCCGGGCAGGAACATGTGGTGTTCGGCAGCGTTTTTATGGGCCGGATGCAAGGCGGCGAGGGTGCGGATCGGGCGCTCGGGGTGTTCATCAACACCTTGCCACTGCGGGTGGACATGGACCGGGGTGTGCGCGATGCCGTGCTGCTGACCCACGCCCGACTGACCGACCTGCTCGGGCACGAACATGCGTCACTGGCGCTGGCCCAGCGTTGCAGCGGCGTTGCGTCGCCGGCACCGCTGTTCAGTGCGTTGCTCAACTATCGACATACCGACCTTGAGGCCCAGGAATCGGCGTCGGACCCAGCCTGGCAAGGGATCCAGACCCTGGAGAACGAAGAGCGCACCAACTACCCGATGACCCTGAGCGTCGATGATCTGGGCAGCGCCTTGCAGATCACCACGCGAACCCTGACCAGCATCGGCGCCCAGCGCATCGGCGACTACGTACAAACCGCGTTGCAGGCGCTGGTCGATGCCCTTGAGCAAACCCCGCAACAGCTGCTGAATCGCTTGCCGATCCTGCCGGCGGCGGAGCTTGAACAACTGCTGGTCGAGTTCAATGCCAGTGAAGTCGATTGCCCGATCGATCAGCCGCTTCAGACCTTGTTCGAGCAGCAGGTGCAACGTCGACCTGACGCCATCGCCTTGCAGGCCGGTGAACAACAGCTGACGTATTGCCAGTTGAACGAACGGGCCAATCGTCTAGCCCATCATTTGCGTGAACAAGGTGTGCGACCGGATTCCCGGGTGGCGATCTGTGTTGAGCGCAGCCTGGATCTGATAATCGGTCTGCTCGGCATTCTCAAGGCGGGCGGCGCGTATGTGCCGCTGGATCCCGACTATCCGCTGGAGCGCCTGCATTACATGCTGCAGGACAGCGCCCCGGTGGCGGTGCTGGTCCATGACGCCACCTGCAATCTGTTGGGCGATCCGGGTGTGCCGGTCATTGATTTCGACCATTGCACCTGGCAGCACGCGTCTGCCGACAATCTGCAAGTACCGGGTTTGGGCGCTGCGAATCTGGCCTACATGATCTACACCTCGGGCTCCACCGGCACGCCGAAGGGCGTGATGATCGAGCATCGAAGCGCCTGCAACATGGTGCACTGGGGCTCGCAGATCAGCCCGCCGACCGAGCACGGCGCGCTGTTGCAGAAGGCGCCGTTCAGCTTCGACAGTTCGGTGTGGGAGATTTTCTGGCCGCTGTGTTCCGGCCTGCGGCTGGTGCTGGCGCGTCCCGACGGCAACCGCGATTCGGCCTATGTGACCCAAGTGATTCGCGAACGGCAGATCACCGTGGTCAAGTTCGTGCCGGCGCTGCTGCAACAGTTTATCGAGCAGGACGATGTCAGTCAGTGCACCAGCCTGACCGACGTGCTCAACGGTGGCGGTGAGCTGAGTGCCGCACTGGCCCGGCGCGTCCGCGAGCGCCTGCCATGGGTGCGTCTGCATAACGTCTACGGCCCGACCGAAACTACGGTCGACAGCACCGGCTGGTCGCTGGAACCGGATCAACCGGTGCCGGAAGCCGTGGTGCCGATCGGCAAGGCGCTGAGCAACACTCGGCTCTATGTGCTGGATGTCCACGATCAACCGGTGCCCTTCGGTGTCAGCGGTCACTTGCACATCGGCGGGGTCGGGGTCGCGCGGGGGTATCTGGGCTTGCCGGACATGCAGGCCGAGCGCTTCATCGACAGCCCGTTCGTGGCCGGTGATCGCCTGTACCGCACCGGCGATCTGGTGCGCTACCGGGCGGACGGCAACCTCGAATTCCTCGGCCGCAACGACTTCCAGATCAAGCTGCGCGGCTTGCGTCTGGAGCCGGGGGAAATCGAGGCGCGACTGATCGAGCATCCGGCGGTGCGTGAAGCGGTGGTGCTGGTGCGCGACGAACGACTGGTGGCGTATTTCACCGTACGCGAAGGCTTCGACGCGCCCCCCATCGAAACCTTGCGCGCCCACGTGCTGGAGCGTTTGCCGGAGTACATGGCGCCAGGCGCTTACGTGAAGCTCGAAGCATTGCCCCTGACCCCGAACGACAAGGTCGACCGCAAGGCCTTGCCGGCACCGGGGGCGGAGGCGGTGCTCAGTCGTCGCTACGAGGCGCCCGAGGGCGAAGTCGAAATCCGGCTGGCGCGGATCTGGGCCGAGGTGCTGCAACTGGAGCAGGTCGGGCGCAACGACCACTTCTTTGAACTCGGCGGGCATTCGTTGCTGGCGGTCAGTCTGGTGGCGCGCATGCGTCAGGCCGGGCTGCACGTTGATGCCCGCACGTTGTTCAGTCAGCCGACCTTGGCCGCGCTGGCGGCCCAGACTTCGGCGCAGGCCAAACAGGTTGAAATTCCGCAAACCACCATACCGACGCTCAACCGCAAACGCCGGCTCTGAGCCGACATCGGCGTCGATTCGCGGTTCCCGCGGATCGACGCTATGACTGGTCGGTCACGGGTCTTGTCCCCGCTTCCCATGTCAGCCACCCAGGCCCCGATGTTTTAGCTTTTCCAGGCTGCGCGCAGCCGTACGGACTCGCCGCTGCACGCTCCTTTTTTCTGAATTTACAGCAGGTTACCCCCATGCAATTTCGCGAGCTGATGGCCGTTATTTCCACCCATGCGATCCGCCTTCAACAGGACGATGAAGACCTGGTCATTCTGGGCGATGACGACGCACTGGACGATGCGTTGTGGGACAGCCTCGCCAAACACAAGGCGCAGTTGCTGGAACTGGTGGCGAGCCACGGCGGCGACTGGTCGAGCCCGGCGCTGCGCATCACCCCGGACATGCTGCCGCTGGTGCAACTGGATCAGCCGGCCATTGACCGTATCGTTGCCACGGTGCCGGGTGGCGTGGCGAATGTGCAGGACATTTATCCGCTGGCACCGTTGCAAGAGGGGCTGTTGTATCACCATCTCTCCGCACCCGAGGGTGATCCCTATGTGTCGCAGGCGCGGTTCACGTTCGACAGTCGCGAACGGCTGGAGGCATTCACCGAAGCGTTGCGTCGGGTGATCGAGCGCCATGACATTTTGCGCACCTCCATCCTCTGGGAGCATCTGGACGAACCTGTGCAGGTGGTCTGGCGTGAAGCCCCGCTGGTCTGTGAGGAAGTCGATCTGAATGTCCGCGAGGACATCCTCGCGCAATTGCTGGCACGCCACGACCCGCAATACTTTCGCCTCGACCTGCGACAGGCCCCGTTGTTGCGGCTGGTGTTCGCCGAGGATCCGGCCAACGACCGGGTGGTCGCGTTGTTGCTGTTCCATCACATGATCATGGATCACGTCGCGCTTGATGTGGTGCGCCGGGAAATTCAGGCCTATCTGTCCGGCCGCGACGCCGACGTCGCGAGGGCGGTGCCATTTCGCGATCATCTGGCGAGGGCACGCCTGGGGTCGGATGAGCAAGCACACCAGGCATTTTTCCGCGAGATGCTCGGCGACATCGACGAGCCGACACTGCCCGGTGGCTTGCACGATGTACAAGGTGACGGACAGGGCATCGAGGAAGTCTCGTGCATGCTCGACAGCGATCTGAGCCAGCGCCTGCGGACCCACGCGCGACAATCGGGGGTGAGCGTGGCGAGCCTCATGCACCTGGCCATGGCGCGGGTGCTGGGTCAGCTGTGCGGGCGCTCGGCGGTGGTGTTCGGCACCGTTCTGTTGGGACGGATGAACGCGGCTGACGGTGTCGAACAGGCCTTGGGGATGTTCATCAATACGCTGCCTTTGCGGGTGGATGTCGGCGCGTCGAGCGTTCATGACGGCGTGCTGGCGACGCACCGACGCCTGACCGCGCTGCTCGCCCATGAGCAGGCGTCCCTGGCACTGGCCCAGCGTTGCAGCGCCGTGGCGGTACCGACGCCGCTGTTCAGCGCCATGCTCAACTACCGCCACAGCAGCGTGGAGGAAGTCGCCGAGGTGATCGAGCTGTCACCGGGGGTGCAGGTACTGGGCGCCCGCGAGCGCACCAATTACCCGCTGACCGTCAACATCGATGACCTGGGTCAGGACCTGCGCATCACGGTACTGGCCGATGTGACGCTGAGTGCCTCACGCATCGCCGGTTACCTGCGCACGGCACTCGACAGTCTCGTCGATGCGTTGCAGCACAACCCACAAGCCGCATTGCACAGCTTGAACATACTGCCGCCCGCCGAGCGCGAGCACTGGCTGTATGGCGTCAACTCACCGAAGGCAACGTTTCCCGACACGCCTTTGATCCATCAGCAATTCGAAGCGCATGCGCACAATCGGCCCGAGGCGGTCGCGTTGCTGTTCGAGGGCCGTACTTACAGCTATGGAGCACTCAACCGACAGGCCAACCAGGTGGCCCATCGTTTGCTCGCCCTCGGCATTCGCCCGGATGACCGGGTAGCAATCTGCGTCGAGCGCGGCCCGCAAATGATCGTCGGCCTGCTCGGTGTGCTCAAGGCGGGTGCCGGTTACGTGCCGATCGATCCGGCTTATCCGCTGGAGCGCATCACCTTCACCCTGCAGGACAGTGCGCCGGTGGCGGTGCTGATGCAGGCCGCGACTCTGGATCGGATTGCCGGGCTCTCCGTGCCGCAGATCGACCTTGACGACCAAGGTTTGCAAAATGAACCGGAGTCCAATCCACAGATCCCGGACTTGAATCCGGCGCATCTGGCCTACGTGATCTACACCTCGGGTTCCACCGGGCTGCCCAAAGGGGTGATGGTCGAGCACCGCAACGTGGCACGTCTGTTTGGCGCGACCCACGACTGGTTCCGGTTCAGTGCGCAAGACGTCTGGGCGTTGTTCCACTCGTTTGCCTTTGACTTCTCGGTCTGGGAAATCTGGGGCGCGCTGGCTTACGGCGGTCAGTTGCTGGTGGTGCCGCAACACATCAGCCGCTCGCCGGACGAGTGTTACGCGTTGCTCTGCCGCACGGGTGTCACCGTACTCAACCAGACGCCAAGCGCGTTCCGCCAGTTGGTCGCCGCTCAGGGCCGCAGTCCGTTACAGCATTCGCTGCGCGAAGTGATTTTTGGCGGTGAGGCGCTCGATCCGGGATCGCTCAAACCCTGGTACGCGCGGATCGGCAACGCCGGCACCCGACTGGTGAATATGTACGGCATCACCGAAACCACGGTGCATGTGACCTATCGACCGCTGGTGGCGGCAGACGCGCAACTGACCGCCAGCAGCCCGATCGGCGTGCGCATTCCCGACCTGCAGCTGTACGTCCTCGATGCCCGGCGGGAACCGGTGCCGGCCGGGGTGACCGGTGAGTTGTACGTGGGCGGCGCCGGGGTTGCCCGAGGGTATCTGAATCGTGAGGCGTTGACTGCCGAGCGCTTCATCGCCGATCCGTTCAGCGGGCATGCCGAAGCGCGTTTGTACAGGACCGGCGATCTGGCACGCTGGACGGTGGACGGCGAACTTGAATACCTGGGACGCAACGATGACCAGGTGAAAATCCGTGGTTTCCGTATCGAACTTGGCGAGATCCAGGCACGTCTTGCCGCCTGCGACGGCGTGCGCGATGCGGTAGTGATAGCCCGCGAGGACAGCCCCGGCGACACGCGTCTGGTGGCCTACTGGCTGGCCGCCGAAGGTGTCGAACCGAGCGTTGCTCAACTGCGCGATCACCTGCTGGCCTCGCTGGCCGAGCATATGGTGCCGGGCGCGTTCGTGCGCCTTGATGCCTTCCCGCTGACGGCCAATGGCAAACTCGATCGCCGGGCGTTGCCGCAGCCTGACAACGAAGCCTTCGCCCGGCGGGCGTTTGAAGCACCGCTTGGCGAAATCGAAACCCGCATCGCCGTGATCTGGCAGACCTTGCTCGGGCTGGACCGGGTGGGCAGGCATGACAATTTCTTCGAGCTGGGCGGTCATTCGCTGCTGGCGGTGAAGCTGATCGAGCGCATGCGTCAGCAGGACATGCAGTGCGACGTCCGTGTGCTGTTCGGCCAGCCGAGCGTGGCGGCACTCGCGGCGACGCTCGGTAGGACCTCCACGTTCAGCGTCCCGGCCAATCGCATCGAACCCGGTTGCACCCGCATCACCCCGGACATGCTGCCGCTGGCCACGCTGGATCAAGCGGCCATCGACCGTATCGTTGAGACCGTCGAGGGCGGTATCGACAACGTGCAGGACATCTATGCCCTGGCACCGTTGCAGGCGGGCATCCTCTATCACCATCTGGCCATTGCCGACGGTGACCCGTACGTGTTGCAAGCGCAGTTCGCCTTCGACGGACTGGCGCAGATCAAGGCGTTCGTCCGCGCATTGAACAGCGTCATCACCCGGCACGACATCCTGCGTACCAGTGTGGTCAGGGAAAACCTCGACGAGCCAGTGCAAGTGGTGTGGCGTACGGCGCCGCTGGCACTGGAGCGGGTGGATGCCGATCCGCAGGACGGTGATGTGTTGCAGCAAATGCAGGCACACTTCGATCCGCGACACTATCGCCTGGACTTGCAGCGTGCGCCGTTGATGCGCTTCGCCTACACCGAAGACCCGTTGCAAAACCGCTGGGTCGCAATCCTGCTGTTGCACCACATCGTGCTCGATCACACCGCGCTTGAGGTGTTGGTAGCCGAGATGAGCGACGCCCTTGACGGGCAAGTCGACGCGCTGCCGCCCCCCGTGCAATACCGCAACTATGTCGCTCAGGCCCGTCTCGGTTCGAATACCGGGGCACATGAAGCGTTCTTTCGCGACATGCTCGGCGACATCGTTGAACCGACCCTGGCGTTCGGCCTGCGAGACGTACTCGGCGATGGCACAAACATCGTGGACAGCGAACTGGCACTGGATGAGCATCTTGCCGGGCGCCTGCGCCAACAGGCCCGCACGCTGGGCATCAGCGTTGCGAGTCTGGTGCATCAGGCCTGGGCCCAGGTCCTTGCCCAGATCTGCGGGCGCGAGGAGGTGGTATTCGGCACGGTGCTGCTGGGGCGCATGCAGGGTGGAGAGGGCGCCGACCGTTCCTTGGGTATGTTCATCAACACGCTGCCGCTGCGGGTCAATGTCGGGGCGACGGCGGTGGAGGCGGGTGTCAGGGCGACCCACGAGCGTCTGGCGCAACTGCTGGTGCATGAGCAGGCGCCGCTGATGCTGGCTCAACGTTGCAGTGGCGTGACGGGTTCAGAACCGCTGTTCAATACCTTGCTCAACTATCGCCACAGCGCGCAACAGACGGCTACGCCGGGATGGGAGGGCATCCGGATTCTCGATTCTCGTGAGCGCAGCAACTATCCGCTGGTGGTCAGCGTCGATGACCTTGGACAGGGTTTCCGGCTGTCTGTACAGGCAGTGCCCGAAGTGGATGGCGCGCGGGTCTGCGATTATCTGCAAACGGCGTTGGACAATTTGCTGAGCGCGCTGGAACAGGATCGCCATGCGCCATTGAATCAGGTGGCGATTCTGTCGGCGGCCGAACGCCAGCGCGTGCTGGTCGGTTTCAATATCACCGGTCGCGACTTTGCCCACGGTCATGTTGTGCACCAATTGTTTGAAGCGCGAGCGGCGATCCAACCCGACGCTGTAGCAATGGTGCAGGGCGGGCAACGTCTGAGCTACGACGGGTTGAACCGCCGCGCCAACCGCCTGGCCCATCACCTGATCGGTCTCGGCGTGCAACCGGACGATCGCGTCGCGCTCTGCGTGCAGCGGGGTCCGCAGATGCTGGTCGGGCTGCTGGCGATCCTCAAGGCTGGCGCCGGTTATGTACCGGTCGATCCGGCGCATCCGGCAGAACGGATCACTTATCTGTTGCAGGACAGCGATCCGGTGGCGGTACTGGCACAGACGGCCACTCGCGATCTGCTGGGCGCCGTGCCGGTGATCAATCTTGACAGTGACGCCTGGCAGCATCTGCCGGACAGCAATCCACAGTTGCCGGACCTGACCCCCGAGCATCTGGCCTACGTCATCTACACCTCGGGCTCCACCGGCCAGCCGAAAGGCGTGATGGTCGAACACGCGACCCTGGAAAACCTTGTGCACTGGCACGCCGAAGCCTTCGACCTGCACGCCGGCAGCCACACCGCCAGCGTTGCCGGGTTCGGCTTTGATGCGATGGCCTGGGAAGTCTGGCCGGCGTTGTGCGTCGGGGCGACGTTGCACCTGCCACCGGAATCGGTGAGCAATGAGCACCTGGACGAACTGCTCGACTGGTGGCGAGCGCAGCCGTTGCAGGTGAGTTTCCTGCCGACGCCGGTGGCCGAATACGCCTTCAGCCGCGAGCTGCAACACCCGACCCTGCGCACGTTGCTGATCGGTGGCGACAAGCTGCGTCAGTTCAACCGTGCGCAGACCTTCGCGGTGATCAACAACTACGGCCCGACCGAAGCCACGGTGGTCGCCACGTCCGGCCCGGTTGAAGTGGGTCAACCGCTGCACATCGGCCGGCCGATGGCCAACGCCCGCATCTATCTGCTGGATGACCAGCAACGCCCCGTGCCAGTAGGTGTGACGGGCGAGTTGTACGTCGCCGGCGCCGGTGTGGCGCGGGGCTACCTGAACCGTCCCGATCTGACCGCCGAGCGCTTCCTGAATGATCCGTTCAACGAAGGGCGCATGTACCGCACCGGCGACCTCGCACGCTGGTTAGCGGACGGCAATATCGAATACCTGGGCCGCAACGACGATCAGGTGAAACTGCGCGGTGTGCGGGTTGAACTGGGGGAAATCGAAGCAGCGCTGGCCAGCCATCCGGCAGTGCAGGACGCAGTAGCGCTGGTGCGCGACGGCCAGTTGCTGGTGTGGTTCACCGAGCGTGCACCGGCCGATATCGAAGCCCTGCGCAATCATCTGCAAACCCGATTGCCGCAAGCCCTGATCCCGGCCGCCTACGTGCGACTCGACGCCTTGCCGCTGACCGCCAACGGCAAACTCGACCGCAAGGCCTTGCCGGAACCGGATCAAAGCGCCTGGCTCAGCCGTGAATACGAAGCCCCGCAAGGCCCGGTGGAATCTGCGCTGGCGCAGATCTGGGCTGACGTCCTGAAGCTGGAAAAAGTCGGTCGCCACGACAACTTCTTCGAACTGGGCGGCCACTCGTTGCTGGCGGTCAGCCTAATCGAACGCCTGCGCCAGATCGGCCTCAACACCGACGTGCGCGTGCTGTTCAGCCAGCCAACGCTGGCTGCACTGGCCGCTGCGGTGGGCAGCGGTCGTGAAGTCGAAGTGCCGGCCAATCGCATTCCGGCCGGCTGCACCCACATCATCCCGGAGCTGCTGAGCCTGACCGAGCTGGATCAGGCCAGCATTGACCGGATCGTTGCCACCGTGCCCGGCGGCGCCGCCAACGTGCAGGACATTTATCCGCTGGCGCCGTTACAGGAAGGCATTCTTTACCACCACCTGAGTGCCGCCGAGGGCGATCCCTACTTATTACAGTCATGTCTGGCCTTTGCCAGCGTCGAGCGCTTGCACGCTTTTGCCAACGCCTTGCAAAAGGTGATTGCGCGCCACGACATCCTGCGCACCAGTCTGGTTTGGGAAGGATTGCCGAGCCCGCAGCAAGTGGTGTGGCGAGAGGCTGCGCTGATGGTGCAACCGGTGGCTCTTGATCCACTGGATGGCGATATCCTCGATCAGTTGCGCGCACGCTTCGATGCCCGGGATTTTCGCCTCGACCTCGGTCAGGCACCGCTGATCCGTCTGATGTATGCCGAGGACCCGCTGCATGGCCGGGTGGCAGGCGTTCTGTTGTTCCATCACGTCGTGCTGGATCACACGGCGCTGGAGGTGGTTCGCCGGGACATGCAGGTGTATCTGCCGGGGCAGATTGAGTCTTTGCCGCCCGCCGCGCCGTACCGCAACTACGTCCATCAGGCCCGCCAGGGCATCAGCGAGGAAGAACACGAAACCTTCTTTCGCGAAATGCTCGGTGATATTGACGAGCCGACCCTGCCATTCGGCTTGCAGGACGTACAGGGCGACGGCCGCAACATCGAGGAGCATTCGCTGGCGCTGCCAGTGGAATTGAATCGGCACCTGCGCCGCCAGGCGCGGCAATACGGGGTCAGCGTCGCGAGCCTGTTTCATCTCGCCTGGGCGCGGGTGCTGGCGGCGACTTCCGGACGCCGGGACGTGGTGTTCGGCACCGTGCTGCTGGGGCGCATGCAAGGCGGCGAGGGCGCGGATCGGGCTTTGGGGATGTTCATCAACACCTTGCCGCTGCGCGTGGAGGTTGACGGGCAGAGTGTGAGCGAAGCGGTTCGCACGGTTCATGAGCGGTTGGCGGCTTTACTGGGACATGAGCATGCGTCGCTGGCACTGGCTCAGCGTTGCAGCGCTGTGGCCGCCCCTTTGCCGTTGTTCAGCGCGGTACTCAACTATCGGCATGGCGGCCACGACGCTGCGCGAGTGCCTGTTGATCCGGTCTGGCAAGGCATCGAATTTCTGGCCCAGGACGGGCGCACGAATTATCCGCTGACCTTGAGCATCAACGACCGGGGTGATGGCTTCAATCTGTCGGTGCTGACCCCGGATCATGTGGGGGCGCAGCGTGTCTGCGAGCTGATGCACACCGCTCTCACGGAACTGGCGACAGCGTTGGCCGACAACCCCGGACAGGCCTTTGAACGTCTCAACGTGCTGTCAGCGGCGGCGCGCGCGCAGCTGCTTGGCGACTTCAACGCGAGCACGTCGGTTTACCCGTCAGCGCAAGGTGTTCATCGTCTGTTCGAAGCGCAGGTTGCGCGCACGCCGGAGGCCGTGGCGGTTCAGGCGGGCACGCAGCGCCTGACGTTCAGGCAATTGAACCAGCGCGCCAATCGCCTGGCCCATCATCTGCAGGGGCTGGGTGTCACCACCGAGACGCGAGTGGCGATCTGTCTCAAACGCAGCCCGGACATGCTGGTCGGCTTGCTGGCGATCCTCAAGGCCGGCGCCTCTTATGTACCGGTCGACCCGGCTTATCCACCCGAGCGCATCGCTTACATGCTGGCCGACAGTACGCCGAGGGTGGTACTGGTTCGCGACGCAGCACTGCCTGATCAGGCTGGCGTACCGGTGATTGATCTCGCCCATGAAACCTGGTCAGGCCTGTCGGTTGCTGATCCGCAGGTCGCCGATTTTACGCCGGACAACCTGGCCTACGTGATCTACACCTCGGGCTCCACCGGCCAGCCGAAAGGGGTGATGGTCGAACACGCGACCCTGGAAAACCTTGTGCACTGGCACGCCGAAGCCTTCGACCTGCACGCCGGCAGCCACACCGCCAGCGTGGCCGGCTTCGGTTTCGATGCGATGGCCTGGGAAGTCTGGCCGGCGCTGTGCGTCGGCGCGACGTTGCACCTGCCGCCGGAAACGTTGAGCAACGAGCACCTGGACGAACTGCTCGACTGGTGGCGAGCGCAGCCGTTGCAGGTGAGTTTCCTGCCGACGCCGGTGGCCGAATACGCCTTCAGCCGCGAGCTGCAACACCCGACCCTGCGTACCTTGCTGATCGGCGGCGACAAGCTGCGTCAGTTCAACCGTGCGCAGACCTTCGCGGTGATCAACAACTACGGCCCGACCGAAGCCACGGTGGTCGCCACGTCCGGCCCGGTTGAAGTCGGGCAACCGCTGCACATCGGCCGGCCGATGGCCAACGCCCGCATCTATCTGCTCGATGACCTGCAACGCCCCGTGCCGGTAGGTGTGACGGGTGAGTTGTACGTCGCTGGTGCGGGCGTGGCGCGGGGCTACCTGAACCGTCCTGAACTGACCGCCGAACGCTTCCTGAATGATCCGTTTAACGAAGGGCGCATGTACCGCACCGGCGACCTCGCACGCTGGCTGGCGGACGGCAATATCGAATACCTGGGCCGCAACGACGATCAGGTGAAACTGCGCGGTGTGCGGGTCGAACTGGGGGAAATCGAAGCGGCGCTGGCCAGCCATCCGACGGTGCAGGACGCCGTGGCGCTGGTTCGCGACGGGCAGTTGCTGGTGTGGTTCACCGAGCGTGCGCCGGCCGATATCGAAGCTCTGCGCAATCATCTGCAAACCCGATTGCCGCAAGCGCTGATCCCGGCGGCTTACGTGCGACTCGACGCCTTGCCGCTGACCGCTAACGGCAAACTCGACCGCAAGGCCTTGCGGGAACCGGATCAAAGCGCCTGGCTCCGCCGCGAATACGAAGCCCCGCAAGGCCCGGTGGAATCTGCGCTGGCGCAGATCTGGGCAGACGTCCTGAAGCTGGAAAAGGTCGGTCGCCACGACAACTTCTTCGAACTGGGCGGCCACTCGTTGCTGGCGGTCAGCCTGATCGAACGCCTGCGCCAGATCGGCCTCAACACTGACGTGCGCGTGCTGTTCAGCCAGCCAACCCTGGCCGCCCTGGCCGCGGCGGTGGGCAGCGGTCGTGAAGTCGAAGTGCCGGCCAATCGCATTCCGGCCGGCTGCACCCACATCACTCCGGAGTTGCTGAGCCTGACCGAACTGGATCAGCCAAGCATCGACCGGATCGTTGCCACGGTGCCGGGTGGCACTGCCAACGTGCAGGATATTTATCCGCTGGCGCCGTTGCAGGAAGGCATCCTCTATCACCACTTGAGCGCGGAGCAGGGTGACCCGTACCTGCTGCAATCGCGGCTGGCCTTCGACAGTCTCGAGCGGCTAGACAGCTTTGTTGCGGCGCTGCGCCAGGTCATTGCGCGTCACGACATCCTGCGTACGGCGGTGGTCTGGCAGAAACTGGCCGAACCGATGCAAGTGGTGTGGCGTCACGCAGACCTGCCGGTGCAGGCGATCGTGCTCGATCCGGCGGATGGCGACATCCTCGAGCAGTTGCACGAGCATTTCGATGCCCGGCACTACTGCCTCGACATCAGCCAGGCGCCATTGTTGCGTCTGGTGTATGCCCGTGATCCGGCTCACGACCGGGTAGTCGCGATGTTGTTGTTCCACCATCTCGTGCTCGATCACACCGCGCTGGACGTGGTACAGCACGAAATGCTCGCCTGCCTGCAAGGGCATGAAGCTTCGCTGAAGGCGGCCGTGCCTTACCGCAACTACGTGGCGCAGGCGCGGCTGGGTGTCAGCGAGCAGGAGCACGAAGCGTTCTTTCGGGAAATGCTCGGCGACATCGACGAGCCGACCCTGCCGTTCGGCTTGCAGGATGTACAAGGCGACGGTCGCGATATCGAGGAAACGCAACAGGCCCTGACCGCTGCCACCGGCCAGCGTCTGCGCAGTCTCGCGCGGCAACTGGGCATCAGCGTGGCCAGCCTGTTCCACCTCGCGTGGGCGCAGGTGCTGGCGGCGACGTCCGGACAGGAGCGGGTGGTGTTCGGCACGGTGCTGATGGGCCGGATGCAGGGCGGCGACGGGGCCGACCGGGCGTTGGGAATGTTCATCAACACCTTGCCGCTGCGGGTCGATCTCGGAGATACGCCAGTGCGCGAAGGGGCTCGGGCGACGCATGCGCGGCTCAGTGCGCTGCTCGGCCATGAACACGCGTCACTGGCGCTGGCCCAGCGTTGCAGCGGCGTGGCCGCGCCGTCGCCGCTGTTCAGTTCGATGCTCAATTACCGGCACAGCGCCGACGAGGCGCAACAGCAAAGCGTGCGTCAGGCCTGGCACGGCATCGAGACTCTGAGCAGCGAAGAACGCACTAACTATCCATTGAGCATGGGCGTCGATGATCTGGGCAGCGGTTTTGTGCTCACCGCCATGACCCCGGCGGGCGTCGGCTCGCAACGGATCTGCGACTACATGCAGACCGCGCTGGAGACACTGGCGGATGCTCTGGAACAGGCACCGGATCAGCCGCTGAACCGCTTGCCGATCCTTGACGGCGCAGAACGTCAGCGGGTGCTTTACGACCTTAACGTCACCGGCACAGCCGACAATCTGGAGCAAACCGTTCACGGGCTGTTCGAGGCGCAAGTACAACGCACACCGCAAGCCGTTGCGTTGCAGGCCGGTGAGCAGCGGCTGACCTACACCGAGCTCAACGCACGGGCCAATCGTCTGGCCCATCACCTGCGCGAACTGGGCGTGGGGCCGGATTCGCGGGTGGCAATCTGTGTCGAGTGCGGGCTGGAACTGATCGTCGGTCTGCTCGGCATCCTCAAGGCGGGCGGTGCCTATGTGCCGCTGGACCCGGCGTATCCGAAGGAGCGTCTGGATTACATGCTCAAGGACAGCGCCCCGGTGGCGGTGCTGGTGCATGGGGCGACTCGCGCCTTGCTCGACGAGAGCACCGCGCGGGTGATCGATCTGGATCAGGACCACTGGACATTCAACCCGGATGACAACCCGCAAGTGCCGAACCTGAGCGCCTCGAACCTGGCTTACGTGATCTACACCTCCGGTTCGACCGGTGCGCCGAAGGGCGTGATGGTCGAGCATCGTGGCGTAGGCAATCTGCTGCACTGGAGTTCGCAGCTGTGTCCCGTCGTGGCGGACGGCGCCCTGTTGCAGAAGACCCCGTTCAGTTTCGACGCCTCGGTATGGGAGCTGTTCTGGCCGCTGAGCGCTGGCCTGCGTCTGGTGCTGGCACGTCCTGACGGGCATCGCGAGCCGGCGTATCTGGCGCAGGTGATTCGCGAGCAGCGGATCAGCGTGATCCAGTTCGTGCCGGTGCTGTTGCAGCAGTTCCTCCAACAGAACGAGGTCAGCCAGTGCAGCAGCCTTACCGACGTATTCTGTGGCGGCGGCGACCTGACGCCGGCGCTGGCGCGTCTGGTACGTGAGCGTTTGCCGCAGGTGCGTCTGCACAACGTTTACGGCCCGACTGAAGCCACGGTCGACAGCACGGTGTGGACGCTGGAACCGTCGATGCCGGTACCGGGCAGCGCGTTGCCGATCGGACGGCCGATCAACAACACCCGTCTCTATGTACTCGATGCTGCCGAGCGGCCGGTGCCGATGGGCGTCATCGGTCAGTTGTTCATTGGCGGTGCCGGGGTTGCGCGGGGCTACCTGGGGTTGCCGCAGTTGATGGCCGAACGGTTTATCCCGAGCCCGTTCGTGGCCGGCGATCGGCTATACGCCACGGGCGACCGGGTGCGCTATCGCACCGATGGGCAGCTCGAATTCATCGGGCGCAACGACTTCCAGGTCAAGCTGCGTGGCCTGCGTCTGGAACCGGGTGAAATCGAGGCGCAACTGCTCAGCCATCCGGCGCTGCGCGAAGCCGTGGTGCTGGTGCGTGAGGAGCGTCTGGTGGCGTACTTCACCTGTAGCGCCGAGGCGGGGCAACCGGGGATCGAGGTGTTGCGCGAACACCTGCTCGCACGTTTGCCGGATTACATGGTGCCGTCGGCATTCGTCGCGCTAGACAGCCTGCCGCTGAGTCCCAACGGCAAGGTGGATCGCAAGGCATTGCCCGCACCGGATCAGGCTGCGGTCAGTCACCGCGAATACGAAGAGCCGGTCGGCGAGATGGAAATCCTCCTTGCGCGACTGTGGTGCGAATTGCTCAAAGTCGAACGCGTCGGGCGGCAAGACCATTTCTTTGAGCTGGGTGGGCATTCGTTGCTGGCAGTCAATCTGATCGGGCGTCTGCAACAGGAAGGTATCGAAGCCGATGTCCGGACGTTGTTCGAGCAACCGACTCTGGCTGGTTATGCAGCCATCACGGAAAGAATGGAGATCGTCCTGTGAACCTGAATGAACTGTTGGCGACACTGAAGACAAAAGACATCCAGTTGGCAATCACGGACGGACAATTACGGGTCAATGGCAACAAGCAGGCCCTGAGTGAACCGGCCTTGCTGGCCGCGTTGCGCGAGCACAAGCCGGCATTGATCGAGCTGATCGAGGCGGGCGATTACTCGGCCGCACGGGAGGGACAGGTTGAAGTGCCGGTCAATGGCATTTCACCGGGCACCACACGGATCACCCCGGCGATGCTGACGCTGGTCGAGCTGAGCCAGGACACCCTCGATCAAATTGTCGCGCAGATCCCTGGCGGCGGCGCCAATGTCCAGGACATCTATCCGCTGACGCCGTTGCAGGAGGGCATCCTCTACCACCACGCGAGCGCTGCACAGGGTGACCCGTATGTGATGCAGGCGAAATTCGCGTTCAGCGGACTCGCGCGGTTCGAGGCATTCGTCCAGGCGTTGCAGACCGTCATCCAGCGCCACGACATTCTGCGCACCGCCATCGTCTGGGAAGGACTGGACACGCCGGTGCAAGTGGTCCTGCGAAATGTCGGGTTGCCTTTGGAGGCAATGCAGCTCGATGCGGCTGAAGGCGATGTCCTGGAACAGTTGCATGCGCGATTTGACGCCCGGCACTTTCGCCTCGACGTGACTCGCGCGCCGCTATTGCGCCTGGCCCATGCCTGGGATGCAGAGGCCGGGCGTATCGTCGCCATATTGCTGTTTCACCACATGGCGATGGATCACTCGGCGCTCGCTGTCGTCAGCGAGGAAATGCAGGCTTGCCTGTCAGGGCAGAGCGCCAGACTGGGACCGCCCGTACCGTTTCGCAATTATGTCGCCCAGGCGCGACTAGGCATCAGCGAGTCGGAGCACGAGGCATTTTTCCGCGAGATGCTCGGTGACATCGACGAGCCGACGTTACCGTTCGGTCTGCAAGGCGTGCATGGCGATGGTAGCGACATCGAAGAGTGTGGTGTGCCACTTGACCCTTTGCTGGGGCAGCGTCTGCGAGCCAGTGCCCGGTCGCTCGGCGTGAGTGTCGCGAGTCTGTTCCATCTCGGCTGGGGGCAGGTCCTCAATGCACTCACCGGAAAGTCGGCTGTTGTGTTCGGTACCGTGTTGATGGGTCGGATGCAAGGGGCGGAGGCGACCGACCGCGCGCTGGGCATTTTCATCAACACCTTGCCGCTGCGGGTCGAGGTCAGCGCGCTGGCAGCGAGTGACTCGGTGAAGGCCACCCATGCGCGTCTGACCCGTCTGATGCGTCATGAGCACGCCCCGCTGGTGCTGGCCCAGCGCTGCAGCGGGGTGGTCGGGTCATCGCCGCTATTCAATTCGCTGCTCAACTACCGGCACAGCACCTCGAGCGCCAATGCCAGTGCCGAAGCGCTCTCGGCCTGGGAGGGGATCAGCGTCCTGCATGCGCAAGAACGCACCAATTACCCGCTGACCTTGAGCATCGATGACTTTGGCGATCATTTCAGCCTGACGCTGCTGGCCACCCGTGAAGTCGAGGCACAGCGGATCTGCGGCTATATGTTGTGTGCCATGGAAAACCTGTTGCAGACGCTGGAGCAAGCGGCGGATACGCCGTTGAGCCAACTGTCGGTGTTGCCCGCTCTGGAGCGCGAACAGCTGTTGACGGGGTTCAACGCCAGCAATGTCGAATACGTTCGCGGACAGACGATTCATCAACGCTTCGAGGCGCAGGTCGTCGCGCGACCGCAAGCGTTGGCGGCGGTGCACCTGGACAAGCAACTGACGTTCGACGAACTGAATCGCCAGGCCAACCTTCTGGCGCATCGCTTGATCGATCTGGGCGTGCGACCGGATGACCGGGTAGCCATCGTCGCCCGTCGAGGACTGGATACCCTGGCCGGAATGCTCGCAGTACTCAAGGCCGGCGCCGGGTATGTACCGATCGACCCCGCGCATCCGGCCGAACGCTTGAATTATCTGCTGGGTGACTGCGCACCGGTGGTGATCCTGACCTCACGTGACCTGCTCGCACGGCTGCCGACGCAGGAGCGGCCGGTGCTCGATCTCGACCCTTGCACCTGGCGCCCAGGCAATGACACCAATCCGCTGGTGCCGGGACTGTCCGAAGCGAACCTGGCTTATGTGATCTACACCTCGGGCTCCACCGGTTTGCCCAAGGGCGTAATGGTCGAGCATCAGACACTGGCCAATCTGGTCGATTGGCACAGCAACGCCTTTGACCTGTGCGCCGGTCGGCATACGTCGAGTCTGGCCGGGTTCGGCTTCGACGCGATGGCCTGGGAAGTCTGGCCATCGCTGTCCGTCGGCGCGACCCTGCACCTGGCGCCCGCTCAGGATGGCGGCGAAGACGTCGACGGGCTGCTGGCCTGGTGGTGCGCGCAACCGCTGGATGTGAGTTTCCTGCCGACGCCCGTCGCCGAATACGCCTTCAGTCGGCATCTCGAGCACCCGACATTGCGCACCTTGCTGATCGGCGGCGACCGCTTGCGTCAGTTTTCGCGCAATCAGCATTTCGATGTGATCAACAACTATGGCCCGACCGAAGCCACCGTCGTTGCCACGTCCGGACGGATCGAGGCGGGGGAGGTGCTGCACATCGGTAAACCGGTGAGCAATACCTCGGTGTATCTGCTCGACGACCAACAGCGCCCGGTGCCGATCGGTGTGTCCGGCGAGCTGTATATCGGTGGCAGAGGCGTAGCGCGCGGCTATTTGAACCGTGCGCAACTGACCGCTGAACGCTTCCTGCCGGACCCGTTCAGTCAACGCCCGAATGCGCGTATGTATCGCACCGGCGACCTTGCCCGCTGGCGCCGGGACGGGACGATCGAATACCTGGGGCGCAACGATGACCAAGTGAAAATCCGCGGCATGCGCATCGAACTGGGGGAAATCGAAAGCCGTCTGCAGCAGCTCCCCGGCATTCAGGAAGTGGTGCTGCTGGCCCGTGAAGACGAGCCCGGACAACCACGGCTGGTGGCCTATTTCACCGAGCAGGCCCAGGTGCAGCCACTGGCTGTGGCGCAACTGCGCGAGCATCTGCTGGGCCAGTTGCCCGAGTACATGGTGCCGGTCGCGTTCGTCAGACTCGACAGCCTGCCGCTGACCGCCAATGGCAAACTGGATCGCAAGGCCTTGCCGTTGCCGGAGCGCACGGCGCTGCTCACACGCGAGTACGAGGCGCCGCAAGGCGAATTGGAATGCACGCTGGCGCAGATCTGGGCCGAGGTTCTGCAGGTCGAGCGGATAGGGCGTCAGGATCATTTCTTTGAGTTGGGCGGCCATTCGTTGCTGGCCATGCGCATGGTTGCGCAAGTGCGCCAGCGGCTGGGCGTGGAGCTTGCGCTCGGCGAGTTGTTCGCCAATGCCGACCTGGCGTCGGTGGCGCAGTCGCTTGCCCGGGCCGGACGCTCGACGCAGCCGCCGATCCTGCCGGTACCACGGGAAGGCGTATTGCCGCTGTCGTTTTCCCAGCAGCGATTCTGGTTTCTGGCACAGATGGAAGGTGCCAACACGGCTTACAACATTCCGATCGGCCTGCGTCTGCGCGGTGTGCTCGACGCCGATGCGCTACAGCGGGCGCTGGCGCGGATTGTCGCCCGGCACGAAAGCCTGCGCAGCCGCTTCGCCCCCTGCAATGGCGACGCCCAGGTGCTGATTACCCCGCCCGACAGCGGCGTGCTGCTGCGTGTCGAGGACTTGCGCCAGCACCCGCAGGCCGACAAAGCCTTGCAGGCGCTGATTCAGGGGGAAGCTTCAGGCCCGTTCGACCTGCAGGACGATCCGTTGATTCGCGGGCGACTGGTGCGTCTGGCCGACGATCACCATGTGCTGCTGATCACCTTGCATCACATCATCTCCGACGGTTGGTCGATGGAGGTGCTGACCCGCGAGCTGATGGCGTTGTATCAGGCTTTCAGTCAGGGGTTGGCGGACCCTTTGCCGCCGCTGACATTGCAATACACCGACTATGCCGTCTGGCAGCGACGCTGGCTGAGCGGGGAAGTATTGCAGCGCCAGAGCGACTACTGGCAACGCACGCTGGCCGATGCGCCAGCCTTGCTGACGTTGCCTGCCGACCGACCCCGGCCGCCGCAACAGGATTACGCCGGCAGCAGCGTCGAAGTGTGCCTGGACGAGCGCTTGAGCGCCGGGCTCAAAGCCTTGAGCCAGCGCCACGGCGTGACGCTGTACATGACGATGCTGAGCGCGTGGGCGATGCTGCTCAGTCGTTTGTCCGGGCAATCGGACGTCGTGGTCGGCTCACCGGTGGCCAACCGTTTGCGGGCCGAAATCGAGGGACTGATCGGGTTGTTCGTCAATACCCTGGCGTTACGCATCGATACCTCCGGTGAGCTGAGCGTCGAAGCGTTGCTGGCGCGGGTCAAGGCGCTGACCTTGCAGGCCCAGGACCATCAGGACCTGCCCTTCGAGCACGTGGTGGAAATCGCCCGACCGGCCCGCAGCCTGGCCCACAGTCCGCTGTTCCAGACCATGTTCAACTGGCGCAACAGCGACGGGCCGGTATTGGCGCTGGGGGATCTGACCCTGGAAGCGGTGGCCGAGCCGAGTCACTTCGCCAAGTTCGACCTGACCCTGACCCTGGGTGAATCGCCCAACGGGATAAATGGCTGGATGGAGTACGCCACAGCGCTCTTCGATGAGGCAACGGCGCGGCGCTATATCGGTTACTTCCAGCGTTTGTTGCAGGCCATGGTCAACAACGACCAGGCAGTGCTGGAACACGTGCAGATAATCGAGGATCAGGAACGCACGCAGTTGCTCGACGAACTCAACGCCACCGCGCGGGATTGTCCGCAAGTGCTGACCGTGCAGCGGGTGTTCGAGATGCAGGCCGCCGAGCATCCGCAAGCCGTCGCTGCGGTGCATGGGACGCAGGTGTTGAGTTACGCAGAATTGAACCACAGCGCCAATTGCCTGGCTCATCATCTCATCGCTCAAGGTGTGCGGCCCGGTGATCATGTGGCGATTCTGTTGCCACGCTCTCTGGAGCTGCTGGTCGCACAGTTGGCGATCATCAAGTGTGCGGCGGCCTATGTGCCGCTGGACATCAACGCACCCGCCGAGCGTCAGGCATTCATGGTGCAGGATTGTCAGGCGGTCGCACTGTTGACCGGCAGCGATCAGACCATCGATTACCCGGTCCGGCGAATGGATCTGGATACCCTGGCGCTTGCCGGGAGTCCTTCGCACAACCCGGATCTGCCTCAGTCCTCGGAGGCGTTGGCGTACATCATGTACACCTCGGGCTCCACGGGCACCCCGAAGGGGGTCATGGTGCCGCATCGCGGCATTACACGCCTTGTGATCGATTGCGGCTATGCCGATTTCAACCCGAGTGACCGGGTGGCATTCGCGTCGAACCCGGCGTTCGACGCGAGCACCATGGACATCTGGGGCGCCTTGCTCAACGGTGGACAGGTGGCCGTGATCGATCATGGGATCTTGCTCGACCCGCAGGCATTCGGTCGGGAACTGGAGCGCTGCGGGGCGACGATCCTCTTCGTCACCACCGCGTTGTTCAATCAGTACGTGCAATTGATTCCCGAGGCGCTCAAAGGGCTGCGCATCCTGCTGTGCGGTGGCGAGCGTGGTGATCCGGCGGCGTTTCGAAAGCTGCTCGCCGAAGCGCCGGACCTGCGCCTGGTGCATTGTTATGGCCCGACCGAAACCACGACGTACGCCACCACCTTCGAAGTGCGTGAGGTGGCGCCGGATGCCGACAGCGTTTCGATTGGCGGCCCCATCGGCAATACCCGCGTATATGTGCTGGATGACCGGCAACAACCGGTGCCGTTCGGCGTCACCGGCGAGTTGTACATCGGCGGTCAGGGGGTTGCACTGGGCTATTTGAACCGGCCTCAACTCAGTGCCGAGAAATTCCTCCGGGATCCGTTCAGCGACAATCCGCAAGCCTTGATGTATCGCACGGGCGACCTGGTGCGCTGGCAGGCGCCGGGGCGACTGGAATGTATCGGCCGCAATGATGACCAGGTGAAGATCCGCGGCTTTCGCATTGAGCTCGGGGAAATCGAAAACCGCCTGTTGAGCTGTCCGGGCGTCAAGGAAGCGGTGGTCCTGGCCCGACGCGACGAACAGGAGCCAACGCGGCTGGTGGCCTATTACACGGCGCACGATCCTGCATTGCAGGGCGCTACTCTGCGCGCACTGCTGCAAGCAAGGTTACCGGAGTACATGGTACCGACCGCCTGGGTGGCGCTGGAGAGCCTGCCGCTGAACAATAACGGCAAGGTCGATCGCAAAGCGTTGCCGGCGCCGACACACCAAGCGCTGCTCATTCGTGACTACGAAGCGCCGACCAATCCTCTTGAGGCGTCTCTGGCCGGGCTCTGGGCGCAAGTGTTGCAAGTCGGACGGGTAGGACGCCATGACAACTTCTTCGAACTGGGCGGGCATTCGCTGCTGGCGGTGCGGCTCGTCGATCTGATGCAAAAGGCCGACATGCCGGTTTCGTTGGCCGAGCTGTTCCAGCATCCAACTGTCGAGGCTGCTGCCACGCTGTTGTGCCAGCGCAATGACGCTGTGCGGCGTCATGACGGCGTGATCGTGGTGCGTGCAAGCGACCGGGGCACGCCGTTGTTCCTGGTGCATGAGTTCAGTGGTCAGGACCTGTATTTCCCGGCGCTGGGCATGCACATCGGCGGCGAGTTTCCGATTTACGGCTTGCCGGGTATCGATCCCGGTAGCGCGCAACTGCGCACCATGGAGTGCCTGGCAGCCCGGCTGGTCGAGGTGATCCGCGCCAGACAACCCCACGGCCCCTATCGGCTTGCCGGTTGGTCGTTCGGTGGTGTGCTGGCTTATGAAATCGCGTCGCAACTGCTCGGGTTGGACGAGGCAGTGGCGTTCGTCGGGCTGATCGACACCTACGTGCCGCGCCTGGCCGATCCGAACAAGGCGCAGTGGAACGATGCACATGTGCACAAGCGCCAATTGCTTTTGCATTGCACGGCGCATTGGGCCGGGCGTGATCCCCAGGGGCAGCAAGCACTGGCGCGTCTGGCCGTGTTGCAGACCGAACTTGAGCAGTGGGCGTTCGCCGATTTGTTCAACCATTGTCACGAACAACAGCTGCTCAGACCCGAGCTGGCAGCTGTCGCGTCGGCGGATGCCTGGCATTACCTCGACCGGGAGGTGGCCCACGGACATGCGTTGGCCCATTACCGGATCAACCCGGTCGGTCTGCCGTTGCATCTGCTGCGTGCCAGGGAGCGTTCGGCGCCAATGTCACGACTCAGCCCCACGTGCGGTTGGGCTGAAGAACTGCCAGGTGTGGAGCTGAACTGCATTGATGTTCCGGGCGATCACCAGAGCATGATGAAAGCACCGCACGTTCAGGCGCTGGGGCAGGCCCTGACTAAGGCGCTGGAAACGGCAGCTGCGCCAGCGCCAACGGCTTATCAGCCGATCCTGACGATTCAGACCGGTCACACCGGGCATGCACCGATTTTCTGCGTGCCGGGGGCCGGGGACAGTGTCACCGGGTTCATCCACCTGACCGAGGCGCTGGGGCCGGAGTGGCCGATTCATGGGCTGCAACCCCGGGGCCTCGACGGCGCGACCGTGCCACACAGCAGGGTCGAAAGCGCCGCCACGTTCTACCTGCGGGCGCTTGAGCAGTTGTACCCGCAGGGACCGGTGCATCTGATCGGGCATTCGTTTGGTGGCTGGGTGGCTTACGCCATGGCGGCGCAGTTGCAGGCGGCGGGGCGCGAAGTGGCGTCCCTGACCCTGATCGACAGCGAATCACCTGGCGGCAACAGTGTGGTGGGCAAGCCATATACCACGACGGCGGCGATGTTGCGGCTGATCGAGTCGCTGCAGTTGTCCAGCGGCAAGTCTCTGGGCATCGATGCGCTGGCCTTCGCCGAGGCTGACGACAGCACGCAAATGCGCCTGCTGCATGACGGGATGGTGCGCGCGGGTGTGCTGTCCGAACGTGCGTCAGTCGATGCGATGCAGGGGCCGGTACGCACCTTCGCCACGGCGCTGCGTACGGTCTATCGACCGGCGCTGGCCTACACCGGGCCGGTGCGTCTGGCGCTGGTGGACGACCCGACCCTGGACGCCTCGGGCAACCGGCGCGAACAGACGGCGATGCTTGAAGGCTGGCAGCGTGAGGCCAGGGATCTGGCGGTGTGGTACGGCCCGGGCAACCATTTCACGATCCTCAAGGCGCCCAACGTCTTCAGTCTTGCGGCGTGGTGGCATGACGGGCTGACGGTGGCGGCGGGTCAAGTGTTGTCCTGATTGAAGCTTTTATCCTGGAACCCGGCCGCTGGCCGGGCTCAACCCTGAACGGAATTGTGGTCATTTATGGAACAGTCGAAGTTGCGCAAAGTCGGTCTGGGAATCGCCTTGACGCTGGTGGCCGGGTTGGTGTTTTACACGGTGCAGGCGCCGGCCGAGGCACCGCAATACCTGACCGCTACGGTCGAACGCGCTGACATTGAAAACGCAGTGCTGGCCACCGGTCTGCTGGAGGGGATCAAGCAGGTGGACGTCGGTGCCCAGGTTTCGGGGCAATTGAAGTCGCTGAAGGTCAAGGTCGGCGACAAGGTCAAGAAGGGCCAGTGGCTGGCGGAAATCGACCCGCTGGTGCTGCAGAACACCCTGCGTCAGGCACAGGTCGATGAGGAAAATCTACAAGCCCAGCGCCGGGCGACCCAGGCTCAGTTACGGCAGACCAAGGCGCTCTATGAGCGTTATCAGAACCTGCAGGAGGACGCCTCGATTTCGCGGCAGGATTTCGAGACCGCGCAATCGAATTACGAGGTGCAGCAGGCCAATCTGTTGTCGCTGGATGCGCAGATCAAAAGCGCGCATATCCAGATCGACACCGCCAAGGTCAATCTGGCCTACACGCGGATCGTCGCGCCCATCGACGGCGACGTGGTGGGCATCGTGACTCAGGAAGGCCAGACCGTGATTGCCAACCAACTGGCGCCGATCCTGCTGAAACTCGCGGACCTGGACACCATGACCGTCAAGGCTCAGGTGTCGGAGGCGGATGTCATTCACATCGCGCCGGGGCAGGAGGTGTACTTCACCATTCTGGGCGAGGACAAGCGTTATTACGGCAAGCTGCGCGGCACCGAGCCTGCGCCGCAGAACTTCCTGGAAACCCCGCCTGCAGGCACGCCGAAGCAGAATACGGCGGTGTTCTACAACGCGTTGTTCGAGGTGCCGAATCCCGACCACCGTTTGCGGATCTCCATGACAGCTCAGGTGCGGGTGGTACTCGACACCGCCAAATCGGTGCTGACGATTCCGGTGGCGGCACTGGGGCCGCGCAACAACGATGGCAGTTTCCCGGTGCGAGTTCTGGATACGAAGGGGCAAGCGCAATCGCGCAATGTGCAGACCGGGATCAACAACAACGTCAAGGTACAAGTCAACGAAGGCCTCGCCGAAGGTGACCGCGTGGTGATCGGTGATCCGGTGTCGAAAGTGGCAGGGACATGAGCATGAGCGAACCTCTGCTGCAACTGACCGGCATCACCCGCAGTTTCACCGCTGGCGACCGCGAGTTTCTGGCGCTGAAAAACATCGACCTGACGATCAACGCCGGGGAAATGGTCGCCATCATCGGGGCCTCCGGTTCGGGTAAGTCGACCCTGATGAACATCCTCGGCTGCCTCGATTACGCCACGGGTGGCAGCTACAAAATCAACGGCCGGGAAACCCGGGATCTGGACAATCAGGCGCTGGCCGAACTGCGCCGCGACTACTTCGGTTTCATCTTTCAGCGCTACCACCTGCTGCCGCATTTGAGCGCGATGCACAACGTCGAGATGCCCGCGATCTACGCCGGTACGCCGGAACCACAACGGCATGCCCGGGCTCGGGAACTGTTAGCGCGTCTGGGGCTGGAAGGGCACCTGACCCATCGTCCGAGTCAACTCTCGGGTGGTCAGCAGCAGCGTGTGAGTATCGCCCGGGCCTTGATGAACGGTGGGGAGGTGATCCTTGCCGATGAGCCGACAGGCGCCCTCGACACCACCAGCGGCAAGGAGGTGATGCGCATTCTGCTGGAGCTGCACGCGGCCGGGCACACGGTGATTCTGGTGACTCACGACCCCAAGGTTGCCGCCAATGCCGAGCGCATCATTGAAGTCAGCGACGGCGAAATCCTCAGCGACCGCCGCAACGAGCGCGACAGCACGGCATTGAGCAACGAGGACGCGGTGCCCAAGTCGACGGCGGCGCGGCGTCTGGTGGCCAGCCTCGGGTTGTTCAAGGAGGCGTTCAACATGGCCTGGGTCGCGCTGATCTCCCATCGGATGCGTACCTTGCTGACCATGCTCGGGATCGTCATCGGCATCACCTCGGTGGTATCGATTTCGGCCATCGGTGAGGGGGCCAAGCGCTACGTTCTGAAAGATATTCAGGCCATCGGCAGCAACACCATCGATATCTATTCCGGCACCAGTTTCGGTGACAGTCGCTCGGCGGCCATCGAAACCCTGGTGCCGGCCGACGTCGCGGCGCTCAATCAGTTGTACTACGTCGACAGCGCGACGCCGGTGGTCGGGCGCAATCTGCTGCTGCGCTACCGCAATATCGACCTCGATGCGCAGGTCAACGGCGTCAGCGATCTGTATTTCCAGGTACGCGGAATCAAGATGGAGGCGGGTATCGCGTTCAGCGAAAGCGATGCCCGGCGCCAGGCGCAGGTGGCGGTGATCGATCACAACACCCGCCATCGGTTGTTCGGTGAGGGAGTCGATCCGCTGGGGCAGGTGATCCTGATCGGCAACCTGCCGTGCACCGTGATCGGTGTCGCGGCAGAGAACAAAAACATCTTCTCGTCGAGCAAGTCGCTCAATGTCTGGGTGCCCTATGAAACCGCAGCCGGACGGCTGTTGGGCCAGCGTTACCTGGACAGCATCAGCGTGCGGATCAAGGACGGTCAGCCGAGCAAGATCGTGGAAGACAACGTCAACAAACTGATGCTGCAGCGCCACGGCACCAAGGATTTCTTCACCAATAACCTCGACAGTGTGATGCAGACCGTGCAGAAAACCAGCCGCTCACTGGCGCTGTTGCTGTCGCTGATTGCGGTGATTTCCCTGGTGGTCGGCGGTATCGGGGTGATGAACATCATGCTGGTGTCGGTCACCGAACGTACCCGCGAGATCGGTATCCGCATGGCGGTCGGGGCGCGGCAGTCGGACATTCGTCAGCAATTTCTGGTGGAGGCGGTGATGGTCTGTCTGCTGGGTGGGGCGATTGGAATTTCGTTGAGTTACGCCATCGGCCACTTGTTTTCGCTATTCATCAAGGAGTGGGAGATGGTGTTCTCGCTGAGCTCGGTGCTGACGGCGGTGTTCTGCTCGACCCTGATCGGCATCGTGTTCGGCTTCGTGCCGGCGCGCAATGCGTCGCGGCTCGATCCGATCGAGGCATTGGCCCGGGATTGACGCCGGCATGAGAAAACCGCCGTCCTTTACAGGAGGGCGGTTTCGTTTCAGGTGTGTGAATGGTCAGGCTGCGTTCGACGGACCGCAGGCTGCCGGGCAGTCTTTCGGCGAATACATCCAGCGCATCAGCGAGTGACGTCCGCTGATGCCCAGTTTGATGGCTGCGCGTTTGAGATAGCTCTCCACGGTATTGACCTTCAGTTGCAACTGTTCGGCCAGTTCCGGTGCCGTGCGCCCGGCGAGCAGGCCGACACAGACTTCCATCTCACGGTTCGACAGGCTCAGCCCCAGTTGCTCCACACGCTCGCAAAAGCGCAGGCGCAGGGTTTCCAGGCCCAGCAGGGTGGAATCCGACTGCTCCCGGGTTTGTCCCTGGACGTCAATGTTTGCCGGTTGCAGGGCGTTGATGTGTTTCTCGACCATCGGCAGCAGGACTGGAGAAATATCCTGCAACAAACTGCGCTCATGGGCAGAAAAGCGTTTTGACGGACCGCAACGGTAGACAGAGATCACATAGCGGTAACCGTCCTTGCGCCGGGTCAGGTGCAATTGCGAAGCGTCGGTGACCGTCGAGGGTTCGGGAGTGGGCAAATCATTGGCATTCGGCTGCGTGCTCAACTCGGAATACACCGTTTCAGCCGGCAAGGGCGCTTCCTTGATGCATTCGGGTTCGACGCGCGGTTGCGAGCGTCCCACCGGTTCCACGCGCATCTGCCGGATGTGCGTGGCGTCCACCGCCAATTGGGTCAGGATCAGGTCATGCAGCATCCGTGGGAAATGTCGGCTGCCAGTGCTGGCAATGACCTTGCCAATGTGAGGAAACAGCTGTGAGTTCATGTCGTTCATCCATGAGTTGCAGTGTGGTACTCGTATTCCTGGCCCACCGGAAAGAAGCTCCGTGCCCGGCGACAGCGCATCAGGAAATTGGATCCTATCCTAGTACAACGTTTCAGCGACGGTTTAATGAAGGGGCTATTAGCTCATAACTGACGGTGAGGGGGATGTCGGGATGACAGATGTCAGGGAAATGCCTTACAGCTGAACAGGGCCAATTTTATAAAAAATCCTACAAGTGACAGTGTCATGGCGCAAAAAAGCCCGTTTCAGCCGAAGCCAAAACGGGCTTTTTCCCGCTTCGACAACCGTTACTTCAGGTTGTCAAAATGGTCTCGCAGGAACTCGTAAAAGCGAAACGCTTGAAACGATCTCCATACGAGGCTCAGCGTACGCAGCAAAAGCTTCATACGTTTTGGCCTCCAGCTCGGGGGCCAATCCTCCAGCGCACTTACCGGATCATGTGTGCCTTTGGACATGCACGTCAATGTTGTCCATGAGGCGGCCGGTTGTGATCCCTCCGAGCCATCATTCCGGCACGGGTGCAAAACCGTGTCGAAGGGCATGAAACCGTTATGGTTCCAGCCAAACCTCATGGACGCACTGGCGAGTGAACGTCGGCATATTAACCTGTCTTGTGGCGTGATTCTGAGGGGCCTGGATAAAGACTCGATGAGTTTTGTAATTCGTTGTTTCTGTCAGTCTTTTTTCAGCCTCGTCAGGGCTGACCTTGTCATTGCGTGACGTCGTTCAACACACAAAATAACGTTGCAACGAATACCAAAGATTAATAGTATTCCCGCACGTCAATGTTGTCCGTGAGACACAAAGCCCCAGCCGCAAACTGAGGCTTGTCGAAAAACCGCCCCGCAAAGGCGGTTTTTTTTCGCCCATCGTTCGACCACCGCCAGCAAACCTAGGCCTCGCTCAACACGGGCAACCTGGCATCCACCAGCTCGATCCAGTGCCTGACCGGCGTTCGCCCCGCGCCGTCGAGGTGGGCCTGGCAGCCGATATTGGCGGTGGCGATGATCTCCGGATGACCGCTTTCCAGTGCATTGAGCTTTTGGTCGCGCAGTTGCCGGGCCAGCGCGGGTTGGGTTATCGAATAAGTGCCCGCCGAGCCGCAGCACAGGTGGGCGTCCGGCACGGTCGTGAGGTTGAAGCCCAATCGGGTCAGCACCGACTCAACTGCGCCGCCGAGTTTCTGTGCGTGTTGCAAGGTACAGGGGCAGTGGAACGCCAAGCGCTGGTCGGCATGAATACCAAGGGACTCGAGCGGTTCCTCACGCAGCACTTCCACCAGATCTTTCGCCAGTGCACTTACGGCTTTCGCCTTCTCGGCATAGGCCGGATCGGCGCACAGCAGGTGCCCGTAATCCTTGATGAACGCGCCGCAACCGCTGGCGGTCTGCACGATCGCTTCGGCGCCTTGTTCGATGGCCGGCCACCAGGCGTCGATGTTCTGGCGGGCGCGGTCAAGTCCCGTGCCCTGGGCGTCGAGGTGATAGTCCACGGCGCCGCAACAGCCGGCATTTCGCGCCGGAGTAATGCTGATCCCCAGTCGATCCAGCACTCGTGCTGCCGCCGCGTTTGTGTTGGGTGACAAACCCGGTTGCACGCAGCCTTCGAGCATCAGCACCTGACGGGCATGCCGCGTTACCGGGCGGGGCGCGATTGCAGAGGGGCGGCGCGGCAATTTGGCTTGCAGGGTATCAGGCAGCAGCACACGGAAGATCTGGCCGGCGCTGACCAATCCTTTGAACACTCCGGGATTCGACGCCACGCCACGCAAACCTCCACGCAACAAGCGTTGACCGATGGGACGCGGCACGGCGGCATCAACCACGGCGCGGCCAATGTCGAGCAGATTGTGATAGTCCACACCCGAGGGGCAGGTGGTTTCGCAATTGCGGCAGGACAGGCAACGATCCAGATGCAGTTGGGTCTTGCGGGTGACTTCGTTGCCTTCCAGCACCTGTTTGATCAGATAGATGCGGCCCCGTGGGCCGTCCAGTTCATCGCCGAGCAACTGATAGGTCGGGCAGGTCGCGTTGCAGAAGCCACAGTGCACGCAGGTGCGCAGGATGCTTTCGGCTTCTTCGGCCCGGGGCAGTCGTCGGGCCTTTTCGCTGAGAGTGGTTTGCATGGCTCAAAGCTCCGCGTACAGGCGACCGGGGTTGAAAATGCCCTGAGGGTCGAGTTGTTGCTTGAGGCGACGGTGATAGTGCAGGAGGGCGGGTGGCAGCGGGTGGAAGGGCGCGTCGATCAAACCATGGCTGTAGCAGGTTGCATGCCCGCCAACAGCCGAAACCACCTGGCGAATCAGTGCCGCTTGCGCCCCTGACTTGAGCCAACGCTGGGCGCCGCCCCAGTCGAGCATTTGCAGGCCGGCCAAGGCCAGCGGCGGCGTGTTGTTCGGCACCGACAGGCGCCACAGAGGCTGGTCTTCGTCGAAAAAGCCCAGACGCTGTTCATTCAGGTCGGTCCAGAACGATCCATCGAGCAGTTCGCCACCGAGGCGATCACGGGCCGCCGCCACCGAGCCTTCACCACCCTCCAGACGCAAGTGCAGGCGCTGGCCATCGTGGCAGGCGGCGCTGATCGGCAGCGGTTGTTGCCCCCACTCGGCCATACGCTGCAAGGCCCGTTCACTGTCCATTTCCAGGCTGATGCTCAGGCACTCGCGTGGTTTGGGCAGAACCTTGAGCGAGACTTCGGTGATCACCCCCAGCGAACCATAACTGCCAACCATCAGCCGCGACAGGTCATAACCGGCGACGTTTTTCATGACCTCACCGCCAAAACGCAAGTGCTTGCCATGGCCGGTGATGATCCGTGTACCCAGCACGAAATCCCGAACCGACCCCGACCACGGACGGCGCGGCCCCGACAGCCCGCTGGCGATCATCCCGCCCACCGTCGCCTCATCGGCGAAGGCCGGTGGTTCGCACGGCAACATCTGTTGTGAAGCGTCCAGCACCGCCAGCAGTTCGGCCAGTGGAGTACCGCAACGTGCGGTGATCACCAGTTCCGTCGGGTCGTAGCTGACGATGCCGCGATGAGTGCGGGTGTCGAGGATTTCTCCGGCGACGATGCGGCCCAGAAATGCCTTGCTGTTGGCGCCCTGAATCCGCAGAGGCGTGGCGTCTTGCAACGCCTGATTCACCTGATCGAGCAGCGCGGCGCTGTCATCGACATCCTTTTCTCGGACCATCAGAAACGCTCCAGCTCGGGGAAAGGCAGTTGCCCGGCATGAACATGCATGGCGCCGAATTCGGCGCAGCGGTGCAGGGTCGGAATGTTTTTGCCCGGATTGAGCAGCCCGCCGGGGTCGAACGCGGCTTTGACGGCGTGGAACAGGGTCAGCTCATCGTTGTTGAACTGCGCGCACATCTGATTGATTTTCTCCCGCCCCACACCGTGCTCGCCGGTGATGCTGCCGCCGACTTTCACGCACAATTCGAGGATTTTCCCTCCCAGCGTTTCGGCGCGTTCCAGCTCGCCGGGCTGATTGGCGTCGAACAGAATCAACGGGTGCATATTGCCGTCGCCGGCATGGAACACGTTGGCCACCCTCAGGCCGTATTCGGCGGATAGCTGCGCGATGGCTTGCAGCACGCCAGGCAGTTCGCGGCGCGGGATGGTGCCGTCCATGCAGTAATAATCCGGGGACAAGCGGCCCACGGCCGGGAAGGCATTTTTGCGTCCGGCCCAGAAGCGCACGCGCTCAGCCTCGTCCTTGGCCTGACGCACTTGTGTTGCGCCAGCATTCTCCAGCACCTGGCGCACGCGAATGCAGTCATCGTGGACGTCGGCTTCGACGCCATCGAGTTCGCACAGCAGGATCGCTTCGGCGTCCACCGGGTAGCCGGCGTGGATGAAGGCCTCGGCGGCGCGGATCGCCAGGTTGTCCATCATTTCCAGGCCACCGGGAATGATCCCGGCGGCGATGATGTCAGCCACGGCCCGGCCGGCGTTCTCCACGGAATCGAACGCGGCCAACAGGACTTTGGCGGTCTGTGGTTTGGGTAGCAACTTGACCGTGACTTCGGTGATCACACCCAGCAGGCCTTCGGAGCCGGTGAACAGCGCCAGCAAGTCGAAACCGGGGGAATCGAGCGCATCGGCGCCGAGCGTGAGGTGTTCGCCCTCGACGGTCAGGATCTCGACCTTGAGCAGGTTGTGCACGGTCAGACCGTACTTGAGGCAATGCACGCCACCCGCATTTTCCGCCACGTTGCCGCCGATGGAGCAGGCAATCTGCGAGGACGGATCCGGCGCGTAATACAGGCCGAACGGGGAGGCCGCCTGGGAAATCGCCAGATTGCGCACCCCGGGCTGAACCCGTGCGGTGCGGGCGCCCGGATCGATGTGCAGGATATTGTTGAAGCGGGCCATCACCAGCAGCACACCTTTCTCCAGAGGCAACGCACCGCCGGACAACCCGGTGCCGGCACCCCGGGCCACCACCGGCACGTTTCTCTCATGACAGATTCGCAAAACGCCCTGCACCTCATCGAGATGCCGGGGCAGCACAACCAGTAACGGCGTGGTGCGGTAGGCCGACAAACCGTCGCATTCGTACGGCTTGAGATCCTCGCGCTGATGCAGGATTTCCAGTGCGGGCCACCGGTTTTGCAGCGCCTGCAACAGCACAGCCTTGTCGACGTCCGGCAGGGCGCCGTCGATCTGTTCGTCGTAGAGAATGTTCATGCGGGCGCCCCCTGGTTTTTGTTATCGGGTGCGAGCGATCAGTCCAGATCAGCCGCCTCATGCCGTTCCGGCACCTGGCTCGCTTCATCACCCCAGGTGCGGTTGACGCGCTGCCCACGAATGACCGCCGGCCGTTTGGCGATGTCCTCGGCCCAGCGCTGTACATGGGTGTATTCGTGAGCCGAGAGAAATTCGGCCGCGCCGTACACGTTGTTGCGCACCAGTTGTCCATACCACGGCCAGACCGCAATGTCGGCGATGGTGTAATGGTCGCCGGCAAGGTAAGGGCTCTCGGCCAGGCGTCGATCGAGCACATCCAGCTGACGTTTGGCTTCCATGGTGAAGCGGTCGATCGGGTATTGGAGTTTCTCCGGCGCATAGGCATAAAAATGCCCGAAACCGCCACCCAGATACGGAGCGGAGCCCATCTGCCAGAACAGCCAGTTCAGGGTTTCGGTACGACCGGCGAGGTCGGTGGGCAGGAAGGCGCCGAATTTCTCGGCGAGGTAAAGCAGGATCGAGCCTGACTCGAACACCCGGATCGCCGGCTCGACACTTCGATCGAGCAGTGCAGGGATCTTGGAGTTCGGGTTGATCTCGACAAAGCCGCTGGAGAACTGATCGCCTTCACCGATGCGAATCAGCCAGGCGTCGTATTCGGCCTCAGTGTGCCCGAGCGCCAGCAACTCTTCGAGCAGGATGGTGACCTTGACGCCATTGGGCGTGGCCAGCGAATACAGTTGCAACGGATGCTTGCCGACGGGCAGGGTCTTGTCATGGGTCGGCCCGGCGATCGGGCGGTTGATGTTGGCGAACTGGCCGCCGGACGGAGCGCTGTGTTTCCAGACCTTGGGTGGTACGTAAGGCGCCTTGCTCATGAAACGGACCTCGTCGTCAGGTTGCTCAATGGATGTGAGCCGGTAGTAAGCTACCGGTTCCTGCCGAACAGAACACCACAGAAGGGCGTTTGAATTCCACCCTGTTGTCACATCAACTCTTCATATCGTTATTCGATCCGCGGATGCTGCTGCACCAGGTGTTCGCGCTTGGCTTCCAGTTCGGCGATTTCGGCGTCGATGTCTTCGATCTTCTGTTCGATGTTGTCGTGATGTTCTTGCAGCAGCTCCTTGGCTTCCTCGATATCGGAGGCTGCAGGGGCTGCGCCGCGTAGCGGTTTGTTGGCGGTTTCTTTCATGGTCACACCGGTGATCAGCCCGACGACGGCAGTCACCATCAGGTAATAGGCCGGCATGTACAGATTCTGGGTACTCTCCACCAGCCAGGCCACGACGGTCGGCGTCACACCGGCGATCAGCACCGAGACGTTGAACGCACTGGCCAGCGCGCTGTAGCGGATGTGAGTCGGAAACATCGCCGGCAGCGTAGAGGCCATGACGCCAATGAAAAAGTTGAGCACCACGGCCAATATCAGCAGGCCGGAAAAGATCAGGCCGATCTTGCCGCTGTTGATCAGCATGAACGCTGGAATGGCGAGGATGAACAGACCGATGCTGCCGAAGATGATGAAGGGGCGACGGCCGATCTTGTCGCTGATGAAACCGATGGCAGGTTGCACGAACAGCATGCCGACCATGATTGCGATGATGATCAGCACCCCGCGATTTTCGCTGTAATGCAGGTTGTGCGAGAGGTAGCTCGGCATGTAGGTCAACAGCATGTAATAGGTGACGTTGGTGGCGGCCACCACACCGATGCAGGTCATCAGGCTGCGCCAGTGTTTGGTCGCGACTTCCTTGAACGACACTTTCGGGCCGCCGGCCAGACCTTCGCGGTCACCTTGTTCAAGCTTCTCGACATGCTGCTGAAACGCCGGCGTCTCTTCGAGCGCATGGCGCAGGTAAAGACCGATCATGCCCAACGGCAGGGCGAGGAAGAAGGGCAGGCGCCAGCCCCATTCCTGGAATTTTTCTTCACCGATGATCGCGGAAATCAGTACCACCACGCCGGCGCCGAGGACGAAACCGGCGATGGAACCGAAGTCCAGCCAACTGCCAAGGAAGCCGCGTTTGCGATCCGGCGCGTATTCGGCGACGAAGATCGAAGCGCCGGTGTACTCGCCTCCGACCGAAAAGCCCTGAGCCATTTTCGCCAGCAGCAGGAGTATCGGCGCCCAGATGCCGATCGAGGCATAGGACGGAATCAGCCCGATGGCAAAGGTGCTGAGCGACATGATCACGATGGTCGCTGCGAGGACTTTCTGTCGTCCGTACTTGTCCCCCAGCGCACCGAAGAACAGCCCGCCCAGCGGCCGGATCAGGAACGGTACCGAGAATGTCGCCAGTGCCGCGATCATCTGCACGCCGGGATCGGCGCCGGGGAAGAAAACCTTGCCCAGCACATAGGCAACGAAGCCGTAGACGCCGAAGTCGAACCACTCCATCGCGTTGCCCAGCGCCGCAGCCGTGATGGCCTTGCGCATCTTGGCGTCGTCGACAATGGTGATGTCTTTCAGTCCGATCGGGCTGACGCTTTCCTTTGATTCCATGGGATTCACTCTGCATCTGATCTGTCTTTGTGCAAACCGAATGGCCCTAAGAGGCGAGGGCCAGAGCGGTTCACCTTGGTCGATGCCATCTCTTTGATGGCACGGCTTCTTCCAGATCAGATACAAGTGGACACGAAAAAATTCACCACTGATTTCGTTTTTTACCGATGGCGAAAGTGGTTACAGCGCTCGGTCGAAACGAAACGATGCCCCATAGGCCGAGGCCGGCAAGTGACTCGAGCCATCGTCGCGCAGCCTTGAACGAAACGTTCCGCGCTGAGGTTCGGTGCGATACAAACCGCGCTTCTGCAACTCGGGAATGATCAGTTCGACGAAGTCTTCAAGGCTCCCAGGGCTGATCAGCGGATTGAGCATATAGCCGCTGGTGCCGGAAATCCGCGCGTGTTCTTCGATGCGATCAGCGACCTGTTGCGGTGTGCCGACCAGAATCAGGTCAGTGCCGCGAGTGACGCTGGCAAAGCGCTGTTTGACGTCGCCCGCGGTCAGCGGCTTGCCGCTGCCATCGGGGCGCATCACGTAAGAGGTCAGGCCTTCGGTGTGTGTCGAGAGCGCATCGCCGTCGGCGTAGCGGCTGATATCGATGCCGGTGTCACCGGCGTAGCTGACCAGTTGTGCCTGCAAGTGATAGTTGCTTTGCAACTCGTCGTATTTGCGCTGGGCCTCGATTTCGGTTTTGGCGGTGACGATGCGCAACACCGTCAGTGACTTCACATCTTCACGCTGACGGCCGCGTGCCTGGGCCTTGGCCCAGATATCTTCCAGGCCCTGACGGATTTCCTGAGGGTTGGATTTGGCAATGAAGATCAGCTCGGCATGCTTGGCCGCAAACTCGCGACCGCGCCCCGACCAGCCCGCCTGGATCAGCAACGGCGTGCGTTGTGGCGAGGGAGAGGTCAAATGCGGGCCGGCCACCCGATAATGCGTGCCTTCGTGATTGATCGGGCGCACCCGGTCGCCTCTGGCATAGAGCTGGCGGGCCTTGTCGGCGACCACGGCGTCGTCGGCCCAACTGCCTTCCCAGAGCTTGTAGGCCACATCGAGAAACTCTTCGGCGCGCTCGTAGCGATCATCGTGTCTGATCATTTTTTCCAGCCCGAAATTGCGCGCTGCACTCGACAGGTAAGACGTGACGATATTCCAGCCGACCCGGCCATTGGTCAGGTGATCCAGCGTGCTGAAGCGCCGGGCATGGGTAAACGGATGTTCATAGCTGGTGGTCACGGTGACGCCAAACGCGAGGTTTTCCGTCACGGCAGCCAGCGCCGGAATGATCATCAGCGGATCGTTGGCCGGCGCTTCCACGGCCCATTTCATGGCCGCATCGACATTGCCGCCGAACACATCGTAGAAGCCCAGCACATCACCAAAGAACAGCATGTCCAGGTGAGCCTGATCGGCAATCCGGGCCAGGTTCGACCAATAGCCCAGCGAGTTGATCGCCAGTCGTTCGTCAGCCGGGTGCGTCCAGAGGCTCGGCGCACCGCCGCACCCGACACTGGCTTGTTCATAGAGCGCAAACAGCAGAGGTTTAGGATCGGACATCTTGGTTCCTGCAAGAAATCATTGAACGGAGTAGCTCATCGCTGATGCTTGAAGCCTCTGCCGTAATGGCGTTCGAGGCGATGCTGGATCAGTTCGAGACCGATGGACAACAGCCAATAGATGACCGCTGCGGTGGTGAGCATTTCGATGTAGCGGTAGGACGAGCGCCCGTACGACTGCGCCAGGAACATCACTTCCCAAACGCCCATGACCGAGATCAACGATGAATCCTTGAGCATCGAAATGAACTGGCTGGTGGTCGGTGGAATGATCGTGCGCATGGCTTGCGGCAGAATGATGTGCACGAATGTCGCTGCCGGTCTCAGACCCAGCGCAGCTGCCGCTTCACGCTGCCCCGGTGCAACCGCGAGGATGCCGGCGCGAAAGATTTCGCTGAGATACGCACCGTAGTTGAGCGAGAGGGCAATGATCCCGGCACTGATGGCGCCCGGCACGATCCCCAGTTGCGGCAGGCCCAGGTAGATCAACAGGATCTGAATCAGCAGCGGCGTACCGCGAAAGAACGAGGCGTAGAAACTCGCGATACCGAACGCCACAGCGCTGCGCGACAGGCGCGCAAGCGCCGTGACGAAACCCAGCAGCAACGAAAACCAGATCGAGCACAAGCACAGGAAAATCGTCAGCGCGGCGCCCTGCAAAAAGCCGTTCGGCCCCAGATGCAGGCCGACGAGGTTCGGCCACTTTTCCAGAATGATCGAAAACTTCAGATCGAAGCGCATGAAAAACAGCACGCACAAGCCGAACAGCACCGCCCACGTCAGATACAGGCGAGTGCGAAAGCCGAACAGCTGACGTATCAGTTGTGGCTGTTTTTCCGGGGTGACAGTGGTTTTGGCCGGATGAGGATTGAGAGCTGTCATTGGCTGATATCGGAACCGATCCACTTCCTGGATATTTTGCTCAACGTGCCGTCAGTCTTGAGTTGCGCGATGACCTCGGTGACTTTCGCATTCCATTGCTGATCGCCTTTTTCGACCGCTACCACGTTCGGCTCGGCATACAGTGGATCTCCGGCAATCTTGAAGCGCGGGTCCTGGGCGATGCGTTCACGGGCGGTGATGAGGTTGGTGACCATGGCATCCAGGCGCACGCCGGTGCCCAGTGCCAGATCCTGGAAGGCGACGGTTTCGTTGTCATACGGCGCGATCTGGACACTGTCGAACGGATAGCTCAAGGGCTTGTCCTCGGCGCCTTCGATGACCAGATTCTTGTTCAGGTAGGCCTCATAAGTCGACGCACTGATCACGCCGACTTTTTTGCCGGACAAGTCCTTGCCCGTGACGATGTCCTTGTCCTTTGCATTGACCACGATCACTGCCGGTGACTGGTAATACTCCACGGGGAAGTCGAACACTTCAGCCCGCGCCTTGCTCGGTGTCATCGAGCACACGCAGATGTCGTAGCGACCGTTCCAGTGCCCGGCGGCAATCACGTCCCAGGACGGGGTTTCGAGTTTCAGCTTGACCCCGAGACGTTCGGCGACAGCCTTGGCGACATCCACATCGAAGCCGTCGAGTTGGTTCTGGTCATTGAGAAAAGAGAAGGGCGGGTAGCTTTCCATCAGGACGCCGGTCAGCTCACCCTTTTGCGTGACGCGATCAAGAATGGGCCCCGCGAAAGCGACAGAACAACTGGCGACCAGCGCCAGGCCGAGGGTCAAAAGTGCCGGGGTCTTCACGTGCGGTGCTCCAGTCAGAAAAAATCTGAATAGATTAAAACGCACTATAAAAATAGTTTGTACTTCGTTTTTAGAATATGGATCTTGCTTGAGGCTATATCGATGTCCGCTATCTGCGCAATTGCGCCGGACTCACGCCCAGTCGCTGCTTGAACGCGCTGGTCATGTGCGCCTGGGAATTGAAACCGCAGGCGAGGGCGATTTCCGACAGGCTGGCGCGGGAGTCGCGCATCAATGCACGGGCCCGGGCCAGGCGTCGATCAATCAGATAGCTATGGGGACTTTTGCCAGTGGCCTGCTTGAAGGCGCGCATGAAATAGCCTTCGGACAGTTCAAGCATTTGCGCCATGGTGTGAATGCCGAGCGGACCGTCGAGGCCGGCGTCGATGAACTCGTCGAGCAGGCGCATTCGGCTGCCGGTCATCGAGCCTTGGGGCGACGGCGTGTCTTTGCCTTCGGTGCGCTCGGCCAAGGCGAGCGCCCAGGTTTCCCAGTCATCGTCCACTGAGGCTTTCAAAAAGGCGCGGCGCATTCGTGAGGCGAGGTGAATGGCCTGCGGGTCGATGCGATTGTTGAACACCTGCTCGCCCGACAGCGTGGTGCCGTCGGTGCGGATGACCCGCAGGTATTCACCGCCCATGGGTGACTCGGACATCACATCACAGTCGACGGGGACGAACGCCAGACTATTGGGCATGGCATCAAAGGGGCGCACCCGGTCGCTGCCGATGGCGTGCACGCCGCGTTGGCTGTCGAAGGCAAAACCGATTGCCGACTGTGCCGCCACATAGCGGGTTGCGTAGGCGGCGCCGGGCAGCAATTCGATCGCCCACGGGCCAGCCTCGATACGACGGACCGGTTCCGGGGCGACGGGTGATGGTGGGCGGTTGCGAGGGCTCATGAACGCCATAGTAGTGAAGAGCCGACGCAAAAGTCAGGTCAGTTTTTTGAAAGCCGACTGGCAGGGCACGTGCCTAGACTGGAGCAAAGCCCAAGGAGACGTTCCATGCACACCCTCACTCGCGAAGACATCGAACAGGCTGCCCGCCAGGTTTACCAGGTGATGCCGGCCACCGCCCAGTATCGCTGGCCGCTGCTGACCGAACGGCTGGGCTGCACGGTGTGGGTCAAGCACGAAAACCACACACCCACCGGCGCGTTCAAGGTGCGCGGCGGCATTACCTTCATGCACTGGCTGCGCCGCGAACACCCGAACGTCAAGGGTATCGTCTCGGCCACGCGCGGCAATCACGGGCAGAGCCTGGCACTGGCGGCCAGTGCCGTCGGATTGAGGGCGTTGATCGTGGTGCCGAAGGGCAATTCGCTGGAGAAGAACAACGCCATGCGCGGATTCGGTGGCGAGGTGGTCGAGTTCGGGCGCGATTTCGATGAGGCCCGTGAGGAAGCGGCGCGCCTGGCGCTGGAACATGGGCTCTACCTGGTACCGCCCTTCCACACCGAGCTGGTCAAAGGGGTAGCGACCTATGCGCTGGAACTGCTCAACGCGGCGCCGGATCTGCACACCCTCTACGTGCCGATCGGTTGCGGCTCGGGCATTTGTGGCGTGATCGCCGCTCGTGATGCACTGGGTCTGGATACCCAGGTCGTGGGGGTGGTCTCCACGGAAGCGGCAGCTGCCAAGTTGTCTTTCGAGGCGAAAACGATCTGCGAGACCGCCTCCGCCAATACCTTTGCCGACGGGCTGGCCGTGCGCAAGCCGATTGCCGAGGCGTTCGAAGTCTACGGCGCCGGCGCAACAAGGATCGTCGCGGTCAGCGAGGACGAAATCGCTGAAGCCATGCGCGTGTATTACACCGACACCCACAACCTCGCAGAAGGCGCCGGCGCCGCGGCACTGGCGGCGTTGATGCAGGAGCGGGACAGGATGCGGGGCAAAAGGGTGGGGGTGATTTTGTCCGGGGGCAACATCGACCGGGCGGTGTATGCACGAGTGATCGGCTGATAGACGCAGCCTGGCTGCGGGGTGTCGCTTTTCCGCTTGTGATTGGTCCTGGCTACCCCTTATAAGATCGACTTTTACTTTCGATATAAAAAGGGTGTCACGCATGAGCAATGCCTGGAACGAAGGTTATTTCACGGACGAAGGCTACACCTACGGCTATAGCCGCGAGATCAATCCGGTTTTCCAGCGCTATTGTTTGTTGCTGCGGGGTTTTGCCACGCTGGAGAATACCGACGGTTATCACTGCGAACTGGGTTTCGGTCAGGGTGTGTCGATCAACATTCACGCGGCGGGCAATCCGGGGAGCTACGTCGGCACCGATTTCCATCCGGGCCAGGCGGTCCATGCCATCGGGCTTGCGAATGACTGGGGCAGCGATGCGCGGCTGTATGACGACAGTTTCGAGCAACTGTTGGCCCGCCATGACCTGCCGCAGTTCGACAGCATCAGCCTGCATGGCATCTGGACCTGGGTCAGCCGTGACAATCACAAGCTGATCGTCGAGTTTGTCCGTCGTCACCTCAAGCCGGGCGGTCATGTGTACATCAGCTACAACTGCTTCCCGGGCTGGTCGCCGCTGGCGCCACTGCGTCAGTTGTTCAGTCTGCATGACCGTTTTGCTTCGCAAGCCTCGGCCCGGCCGGACCAGCGTATCGACGCCGCGCTGCAGTTCTCCGAAGCCTTGCTGGCCGCCAACCCCAACTACGCCAATTCGGCACCGAATCTGGATGCCAAGCTCCAGAGCATCAAGGGTCAGAATCGCCAGTACGTCGCCCATGAATACTTCAACCGCGACTGGAATTGCATGTACTTCACTGACGTGGTCGATGCCCTGGCTCCTGCCAAACTCGACTACGCCACGACGGCTGTGCCGCTGGACTCGGTAGACCTGCTTAACCTGAGCGCCGAAGGCATGGAATTTCTGGAAGGCATCGAGCATCCGGTCATGCGTGAGCAGGCGCGTGATTACTTCGTCAATCAGAACTTCCGCCGGGACCTTTACGTGCGCGGCGCCAACCGGTTGTCCGCCTTCGAACACCGCGAGCGCATGCTCAGTACCCGTTTCGTACTGTTGCAAACGGCAGACAGCGTCGCGGTCAGCGTCACCGGTCCGGCGGGCTCGGCCACGTTGCAGGCCGAGATTTACGGTCCGGTGCTGGACGCGCTCGCGGACGATGCCTATGTGCCGAAAACCCTGCGCCATTTGCTGGAGGCCTCGCCGTCGTTGAGTTATGGCGATGTGGAGCAGGCTCTTAACGTGTTGATCGGGATGGGCGCCGTGGCACCGTGCCAGAGCGAAGCGGCCGAGCAACAGGTGCAGGCACGCTGCACCACCCTTAATCTGCAACTGTGCAGACGCTCGCTGTTCGACCACAAGATTCAGGTGCTGGCCAGCCCGGTCACCGGCGGTGGCGTGACGGTCAGCCGTTTCCAGCAGTTGTTCCTGATTTCGATCAAGCAAGGCAAGACCCGTCCGGCCGACTGGGCACTGCTGGCGTGGGGCATCATCGGCGGTCAGGGAGAGGGCTTGCTCAAGGACGGCAAGGCGCTGACCACCGCTGAAGAAAACATTGCCGAACTGACCGAACAGGCCGAGGCGTTTGCCGAGCGTTCGCTGATCGTTCTCAAGGCGTTGAAAATCGTCTAGCGGCAAAAAAGTCTGGTTGGGTCCGGTTCATCGAGCCGGCCGATCAGCGAACAGTTCATCGAGGGCCTGACACGCCGTTGCTGCGCCTTCGATGGACTGCTTGTATCCTGCGCGGCCCTGTACATATGGTCGCTGTTGTTGCCGCGGTCCGACAATGGCCGTGACGGAAAACGGACTTTCCAAAAGGTAATGATGTGAAGCGTGATACCCACCTCGTGATGCTGTTGCTGTTTATCATCGGTTGCTCTCTGGCGTCGCTGACCATCTGGAAGGTGCTGGGCTCTCGGGAGCGGGCCCTGGACGAGGTGAACGTCCACGGGTTGAACCTGACTCAGGCGCTGGCAACCTATGCCGAAGGCATCGTTCGGCAAAGCTCGCTGCTCTTGCTCGGGCTCGTCGAGCGTCTGGAAACCGAGGGCAGCGGCCCTGCGCAGATCGAACGATTGAATGCGCTGGTCAACCGTCAGCTGCCGCTGATGCCGCAGCTCAGTGGCATCACCATCTACGATAATCGCGGCCGCTGGCTGATGTCCTCCAACCGACCGATTCCGGCCGGGGCCAACAGCCGTGACCGGGACTATTTCATTCATCACCGTGACGATCCCTCTCGCGAGCCCTTCATCGGCCCGCCCATCCGTAGCCGCTCGAATCAGGAGTGGGTGATTACCGTCAGCCGCCGCTTCAATGACGCGAGCGGAGAATTCGCCGGTGTGGTAGCGGTCACCCTGGGGGTCGAAAACTTTCTGCGACTGTTCGGCAAGCTCGACGTGGGGCAGGAAGGCGCCATCGGTCTGTCCTATACCGACGGAACGCTGCTGGTGCGCTATCCCTTCCGCGAACAGGACATGGGGCGCAATTTCTCCAAGTCGCCCATTTATGCGAAGTACCTGGTGGACCAATCGGTGGGCACCGCGTCCTACACTTCCAGCCTCGACGGGGTGGAGCGGCTCTACGCGTTTCGCAAGAGTGAGAAGCTGCCGCTGATCACCACGGTCGCGCTCGGCAAGCGCGAAGCATTGGCGGCGTGGCGACTGGAGGCGCTTCTGTCGATGGTGGTGGTCGCGTCGTTGCTGGGGCTCACTGGCGTGATCGGCTGGTTTCTCATTCTCGATATACGTCGGCGTACCCAAGTGGAAGGGGAGTTGCGGCTCACTCAACAGCAGTTGCTCGGTTCAAACCGGCAGCTGGAATTGCTGGCGATGAAGGATGCGCTGACCGGCCTGGCCAATCGCCGCTGTTTCGATGAAACATTGGCCATGGAAGCGCGCCGGGCTCAACGGGACGGGGCCTCGCTGGCCTTGCTGATGATCGATATCGACTACTTCAAGTTGTTCAACGATTCCCAGGGGCATGTTGCCGGCGACGCCTGCCTGCACCAGGTGGGGAAAGTACTTGAGGCATGTGTGCGGCGACCGTCGGATCTGGTGGCACGTTATGGCGGAGAAGAGTTGGCGATCATCCTGCCCGACACCGATGGCGAGGGAGCGACGGTCGTGGCGCAACTGATTCTGGAGCGACTGACGCAAGCGCACATTGCTCATCCGGCGAGCCCGTTCGGTCGGGTGACGGTCAGTATCGGCGTCACCGCGGCGACCGGTCCGCAACTGGGCGTGGCGCAAGCTCTGATCGAGATGGCAGATCAGGCGCTGTACCAGGCGAAGAGCACAGGGCGGAACCGGATGGCAAGGATAGTTCCCGGCGACAGCGCCCGTTCACCACAGCCAGTTTGAGCGGTGCTGAACGGGCGGGTGTTGCGTCTTACCGGTCGTGGCCAATCATCACGCGTACTCGGGGTAGTCCACATACCCTTCGGCATTGCCACCGTAGACCGTGGCCGGATTCAGTGAATTCAGCGGCCAGTCATTGGCGATGCGCGCCGGCAGGTCCGGGTTGGCCATGAACGGGCGACCAAAAGCCACGAAATCCGCCAGCCCGGAATCGAGCAACTGCGCACCGGATTCTGCGGTGTAGCGCCCGGCGTAAATGATCGCGCCGCTGAAGGTGTCGCGCACTGCCTGGCGGAACGTGAGTGGCATCGCCGGCGCATCGTCCCAGTCGGCTTCGGCGATGGACAGATAGGCAATGCCCACGTCCTGCAGCACCTTGATCGCTTCGATGTAAGTGGTGTGCGGATCTTCCTCGACCATGCCCAGGTAGGTGCGTGCTTCATCGGTGGTGGTGAACAGCGGGGCGAAACGCACACCGACTTTTTCTCGGCCGATGCACTCGGCAACCCCGGCCACCACTTCACGCAAAAAGCGCAGGCGATTGTGCAGCGAGCCGCCGTACTGGTCGGTGCGCAGATTACTGTGAGCCGAGATGAACTGGTTCACCAGATAGCCGTTGGCGCAGTGCAGTTCGATCCCGTCAAAACCTGCCTCCATGGCATTGCGCGCGGCCTGGATGTACAGCTGGACCAGTTCCTGAACTTCATCGGTGGTCAGTGCGCGAGGGGCGGACGGTGGCACCAGGGCGCCGGCGCCGGGTGCGGTTTCGATGAACACGCTGACCCGGTCAGTGGCCACCGCAGAGGCTGAAACCGGTGCGGCACCGTCGGGTTGCAGGGCTGTATGGGACACGCGCCCCACATGCCAGAGCTGGGCGAAGATCACGCCCTCTCTGGCATGGACGGCCTCGGTGACCTTGCGCCATCCGGCGATCTGCTCAGGGGTATGAATGCCCGGCGTCCAGGCGTAACCCTGGCCTCGCGGCTCGATCTGCGTACCTTCCGTCACCAGCAGACCGGCGCCCGCGCGTTGCTGGTAATACTCGGCCATCAACGCGTTGGCGATGTTGCCCGGTTGGGTGCTGCGCTGGCGGGTCAGGGGCGGCAGCACGATGCGGTTTTTCAGGGTGTGACGACCCAAAGTGCCGGGTTTGAAGAAACTGCTGTGATTCATGGATGTACCTTGATTGGGATTTATTAGACCAGTCGACTAGTTGTCGGGCCAAAAAAAGACGCCGTGCAAAACGCGCACGGCGTCCGGATTGATGACGGCTGAAAAGTCAGCCGAGCAGCTTCAACAGTTTTTCGGCGACAGCGGCGGAGCTGGCTGGGTTTTGACCGGTGACCAGTTTTCCGTCAGTCACTACGTGCACCTGCCAGTCGGCGACTTTGGAATAACGGGCGCCGAGGCGCTGGAACTCGTTTTCGACCAGGAACGGCACCACATCCGTCAGACCGACCGCTGCTTCTTCGGAATTGGTGAAACCGGTGACGTCACGGTCCTTGACCAAGGGCTTGCCCTCGGCGCCGAGCACATGCCGCAGCACACCCGGGGCGTGGCAGACGAAACCATGAGGTTTGTTGCTGCGGGCGAAGGCCTCGATCAGGGCGATGGAATGCTTGTCTTCGGCCAGATCCCAGAGCGGGCCGTGGCCACCTGGATAAAACACCGCATCGAAATCTTCGGCGCTGACATCGGCCAGGCGCCCGGTGTTCGCCAGCGCGTGTTGCGCCGCCGGATCCTTGCGGAATCGATCGGTTTCGGCGGTCTGGGCGTCGGGTTCGTCGCTTTTCGGATCAAGCGGTGGCTGGCCGCCGGCGGGCGAGACCAGCGTGATATCGGCGCCGGCGTCCTTGAAGGCGTAGTAGGGGGCGGCGAACTCTTCGAGCCAGAAGCCGGTTTTCTTGCCGGTGTTGCCGAGTTGATCGTGGGAAGTCAGAACCATCAAGATTTTCATAGAGCACCTTGGGTGGGACGGGTGTCGTGGCTGTGCGAGGGATTCGCACACGATCGACACCGGGGAAAAGGTTTGTCGGGGCGCAGCATAGTTTCCAATTAGACCAGTCGTCTAGTAATTTTTTATCCGCATGTTTTTCATGGACCGGTGTGGCAAACTCCCGTTCCTTCGAGTTAAACGACTGGTCTATTGCCTGGTAATCTGCGCCCCGATGAAACCGACCTACGATGACACCCGCCAACACCTGCTCGACACCGGCCACCGGATGATGGCCGAGAAGGGCTTCACCAGTGTCGGCCTGAACGAGATCCTGCAAACCGCCGGTGTGCCCAAGGGCTCGTTCTATCACTACTTCAAATCCAAAGAGCTGTACGGACAGGCGTTGCTCGAGGATTACTTCGTCTGTTACCTGGCCGACATGGAGCGACGCCTGACACTGCCCGGCCTGAGTGCCCGCGAGCGACTGATGGATTACTGGCAGGGCTGGCAGGATCGCTGCACGCTGGAAGGGCACGGTGACGAGTGTCTGGTGGTGAAGCTCAGTGCCGAGGTGGCCGATCTGTCCGAGGCCATGCGCCTGACCTTGCGTGATGGCGCCGAGCGCGTGGTGGCGCGCATCACCGTTTGCATCGAACAGGGCCAGGCCGATCAAAGCCTGCCCGACGGCGATGCCCGGCAACTGGCGGAAACCCTGTATCAGCTTTGGCTGGGGGCGAGCTTGCTGAACAAACTGCAACGTACCGGGCAGTCGCTGGACACGGCGATGACGACCACCCGGCGATTGCTGGGCGTCTGAACGTTTTGCGTCGTGCCCCTTGCCGTGTCGAGCCGGTTGACCCATTTGCGGTTGCGAGCTGGAATCTGGAACGCTTGCGAAAGTATGCCGGCGCAAGGCTGGCGAGCGTGAAAAGCCTGCCAGCTAATGCGATGAAACATACTCCGAGGGCGTAGTCGGCGCAGGCAAGGCGTACGTCGCCTTCATCCACTCAATCTCCGCTTGCGGCGTTCTGCCAAAGAAGCGTTTGAACTCGCGACTGAATTGCGAGGCGCTTTCATAACCCACGTTGAACGCCGCTGCCGAAGCGGTCATGGCGTTGCGCAGCATCAACAGCCGCGCCTGATGCAGACGTGTCGACTTCAGATATTGCATCGGAGAGGTATCCGTCACGCTGCGAAAGTGCAGGTGAAAGTTCGGTACGCTCATCCGCGCTTCGTGCGCAAGTTGCTCCACGTCCAGGCGCTCCTGGTAGCTGCTGTGGATCTTGCGGATCGCCCGAGTCACCTTGCCGAAATGACCCTGTCGATTGAGCGCGGCACGCATCGAGCCGCCTTGCTCGCCGGTCAGAATGCGGTAGTAGATTTCCCGCATCAGCGATGGCCCCAGTATCTGCGCGTCCCTCGGAATACTCATCGCTTCGAGAAAACGCAACGTCGAAGCGCGGAGCTTGTCGTCCATCGGTGAGGCGTACATGCCTTTGGGCTGCGCGTCGCTGGGGCCGTGAAGGTCATCCACTTGCTGCATCAACTCGCTGGCCAACTGGAAGTCGAGGTGCATGTAGATCGCGAGCATCGGCTCGGCCTCCGTGGCATCGGTTTCCATGGTGAAGGGGATGGGCACGGACACCACCAGATAATGCTGAGCGTCATAGACGTAGACGTCATCGCCCCGATAACCGCGTTTCTGGCCCTGACAGAGAATCACGATGCCCGGGTCGTACAACACCGGTGTGCGGGTCAGTGGCCGGTTCGAACGCAGGAAACGCACGCCTTCAAGTGCACTGAGGTTATAACCCTCGACTGGTGCGAGGGTTTTCATGAGCTGCACCATGCGCGAGGTGTCTGCGTCGGCCTGCTTCATTGCGTTCTCTCTATTGGCCGCTCAGTGGTCGGTGGAGCGGGTCAAGGCTTCCCACTGATCGATCTCGTCGCTTGCGTGTTTGAGCTTTTCACGCACCAGGCGCAACGCGTCACTGCCCAGGAGCACGTGTGTCGGTGGGGTCGGACTGGCAATGATCTGCAACATCGCCTGGGCCGCTTTTTGCGGATCGCCGAGTTGCTTGCCGCTCTTTTCTTCACGCGCCTTGCGCACCGGATCGAAACTGGCGTCGTAGTCGGCAATGCTGCGCGGCGTGCGCTGCATCGAGCGACCGGCCCAGTCGGTTCGAAATGAACCCGGTGCGACGGCAGTCACGAAGATATTGAAGGGCTCCAGTTCTTTGCTCAGCGTATCGGAGATGCCTTCAAGCGCAAACTTGCTGCCGCAGTAGTAAGCGATTCCCGGCATTGTGATCGTGCCGCCCATGGACGTGATATTCAAAATATGGCCCGCCCGCCGCTTGCGAAAGAAGGGCAGGAACGCCTTGATCACGGCAACGGCGCCGAACACGTTCACGTCGAACTGGCGGCGCATGTCTTCCAGCGGCGCCTCTTCGAAGAGGCCTTCGTGACCGTAACCGGCATTGTTGATCAACACATCGACCGGGCCATGCGTCGCTTCAACCTGCGCGATGACTTCATCGATCCGGTCGAAGTCCGTGACATCCAGCATCACCCCGTAAGCGTTATCCACGGAGAGTGATTGAAAGGCGTGCAAGTCGGCTTCCTTGCGCACGGTGCCAATGACGCGGTGGCCGGCCGCGAGTGCTTCCTTGGCCAGCGCATGGCCGAAGCCGCTGCTGACGCCGGTAATGAAAAGGGTCTTGGTGGTGGTCATGACAGGCTCCGGTGAATGGGTTTCAGCCCATGGTATCCATCGAACAAGCGCCCACCTATGTCGGTTAGTCTTTGAGCATTGCCTATTCCTATCAGCGATGCGAGATAACGGCCGATGAACTTTTTACGTGGCTCCGGGCATCCAAGCAGGAACAGACCCAATGCGCTGATATCAGCCAAGGACAGACGATGACCTTTCTAATTTTCCTGTTGGCCTGCGGTGCGGCAGCGAGCACCGGGATGATTTTCCAACCGGGCCCATGGTACGAATCGCTGGTCAAACCACGCTTCACACCGCCCAACTGGGTGTTTCCCGTTGCCTGGACAACGATCTACCTGTTGCTCGCGTGGGTCGGCTATCGTCTGACCCTGACGCCCGGCAGCGAAACGGTACTCGCTTTGTGGGCAGCGCAAATTGCATTGAACACCCTGTGGACGCCGGTGTTCTTCGGCGCGCATCGACTCTTCGCCGGCATGCTGATCATCACGCTGCTGTGGCTGGTGGTCGCCGCGATGGTGGTGTTGGCCTTGCGCCTGGACGTGATTACCGGATTGATCCTGTTCCCTTATCTGGCATGGCTGTGTGTCGCGGCGGCGTTGAATTTTTCCATTCTGCGCAACAACCGCGAATAAAAAGGACGAAATGAAGACATCAATGGACTGGCCCGCAGACGAAAACGAGCTGGCGCAATTGCGCGCATTCAACAGGAAGCTCGCCCGTCTGCCGCGCTTTCGCATCCGCAATCGCATCACGCCGCGAGTGATTCAGTTGCTGTTGCGCCTCAGCCAATTGGGCGGCGCAAGAAAGTTGCTCAAGCACGGGCTCGAGGCCGAACGCAAAGTGGTGGGCGTCGACGGCGCATCAGTGCCGGTGCGGATCATTCGGCCAAAGACAAAGGCCAAAGGCGTAGTGCTGGATTTTCATGGCGGCGGCTGGGTCATCGGCAACGCGCAGATGAACGACCCCCTCAACATCGCCATGGTGAAAGCCTGCGACGTGGCCGTGGTCTCCGTCGATTATCGGCTTGTGGTCTCGACGCCGATCGAAGGCGTCATGCAGGACTGCCTCACGGCGGCACGCTGGCTGCTGAGCGATGACTGCCGCGAGTTTGCGAACCTGCCCGTCATCGTCGTGGGCGAGTCGGCCGGCGGCCACCTCGCCGCCGCGACCCTGCTGCAACTCAAACAATGGCCGGACTTGCTCAAACGGGTGAGCGGGGCGCTGCTGTACTACGGCGTCTACGACCTGACCGGAACCCCCAGCGTACGCAACGCCGGGCCCGAGACCTTGCTGCTGGATGGGCCAGGGATGGTCGAGGCGCTGCAAATGCTCACGCCGGGATTGAGCGATGAAGAACGCCGGCAGGCGCCGTTGTCTCCGTTGTACGGCGACTTCACCGGATTTCCGCCGGCGCTGATGTTTGCCGCGGAGCTGGATCCGCTCAGGGATGACACGTTTGAGTTGGCTGAGCGTTGGGGTAGGGCGGCTGAGGTTGAAGTGCATTTGTTGCCGGAAACGGCGCATGGGGTGATTCATTTTCCGTTGGGGTTGGCGGGGAGGGTGCTTGGGTATAGT